>NZ_JBDSMB010000071.1:0-2386 GCF_039916025.1 Flavobacterium sp. | reverse complement strand
CAAAGTTCCAACATTCTTGAGTCATCAAATGTCTTAAGAACTACTTCGCTTCCAATACCGTTTAAATCTCCTATTGAAATTCCAACGATTATATTTTCTGCTTTTTTCATAAGAAGTACTAGTTATTTATTGCTAATTTTGAAGTGCAAATTTAGTAAAATAAAACCATAATGTTTACAGGAATAATTGAAACCCTTGGAATAATAAAAGATTTAAAAAAAGATAACGATAATCTGGACATAACTATTTCTTCTGTTGTAGCACATGAATTAAAAATTGATCAAAGTGTTGCTCACAATGGTGTTTGCCTTACCGTCGTTGCCATCAATAATGATGAATATACTGTAACCGCAATTAGAGAAACAATTGAAAAGACAAATTTAGCCGATTGGAAAATTGGCGATTTAGTAAATTTAGAACGCGGAATGAAATTAGGAGACCGACTTGATGGTCATATTGTTCAGGGGCATGTTGACCAAACAGGAATTTGTAAGTCGGTTGAAGAAGCCAATGGCAGTTGGTATTTTGCCTTTGAATATGATAGTAATTTGAATAACATTACTATTGAAAAAGGCTCAATAACAGTGAATGGTGTGAGTTTGACGGTTGTAAATTCTAAAGCCAATGAGTTTAGCGTGGCCATTATCCCTTATACTTTTGAGCATACAAATTTTAAAAATATCAAAATTGGCACAAATATCAATCTTGAGTTTGATGTTGTGGGAAAATACATTGCTCGTCTGCATTCTTTAAATCAATAAAAGGCAGAAAATCATGGAAATAAAAAAGCTTCAAATTAATTTGAAGCTTTTTTTATATTTTTTATTTTGTTCAATTTATAAATCCCAAAACACACCGAAAGTAGTGCCAAAAGAAAAATTCCACCATCCAGAGGTAGTCCTGGCGGCGGTGGCGGCGATGACGGTGGCGGTGGATTAGGATCTGCAAAAACAGCTGTTATTTGCAAAAAAAACACTGCCAGAATAAGAATAAATTTATTCGGGACAAATTTCATAGTGCGTAAAAGTATAAAAAAATTCTATTTACCAAAATAAATTAAAATATTTAATCCGTAAAGTTAATAGAAAATTAGTGTTTCACAAGTGCTGACAACAGCGATTTCTATCTTCTTTGTAAAAAATCGACAACATACATTAATTAACGATGTATTCAACTTTTCGGTTTTCGATTAGACAAAAAAGACCTCATAAGAGGTCTTGAAAATAATGTGGTCCCACTTGGGCTCGAACCAAGGACCACCTGATTATGAGTCAGGTGCTCTAACCAACTGAGCTATAGGACCGGTTTTACTTCACAGTTATTCTATTGATTTACTGTGCTCAGTGAATAAAGACGAGCTTTATTTGAGGTTGCAATATTACCACTATTTTTTTTTCGATGCAACTATTTTCACTTGATTTCTTGACAAAGTTCAATCAGAACGCCATTTGTTCCTTTTGGGTGCAAAAAAGCGACTAACTTATTATCGGCTCCTTTTTTTGGTGTTTCATTTAAAACAATAAATCCTTCTTTTTTTAATCTTTCGATTTCTTCAACTATATTTTCTACATCAAAAGCAATATGATGAATTCCTTCGCCTTTCTTTTCTAAGAATTTAGCAATTGGACTTTCCGGATTTGTCGCCTCTAATAATTCTATCTTATTTGGCCCGTTCATAAAAAAAGAAGTTTTCACGCCTTCGCTTTCGACTTCTTCCTGTTTGTATGGTGGATTTCCAAATAGTTTTTCGAAAAGCAGATTGGAAGTTTCTAAATTATTGACCGCTATTCCGATGTGTTCAATTTTTTTCATTTTTTAAAGTTGCAGAGTTTCAAAGTTGCAAAGTTTCAAAGTTGCAAAGTTGCAAAGTCGGTTAAAAATTCAAAGATAAGGATTTCAAAAATTAGCCCTGATAGAAGTGGCATCCTTTTTATAAATTGCAACGGGTTTAAACCCGTTGCAATTTATAAAAAGATATAACGGATAGCAGGAATAGCTCCTAAAAAAACTTTACGACTCAGGAACTTTGTAACTTTCCAACTTAAAAGTTGTATTTTTGCCGCATGGAAACGAATAGACAGAAAAAAATAGGCAGTGTTCTTCAGAAAGATTTAGTTGATATTCTTCAGGGTGAAGTGCGTAAAAACGGAATTTCAAACCTGGTAATTTCGGTTTCTAAAGTAATTGTAACTACTGATTTGTCTGTCGCCAAAGTGTATCTGAGCGTATTTCCACAGGAAAAGGCGGCCGAATTGATGGCGGCAATAAAAACAAATTCTCCTTTGATTAAGCATGATTTATCGCAACGCGTTAAATTGCAATTGCGAAAAGTGCCTAATCTTTCTTTTTATATTGATGACTCGTTGGATTATATCGAAAAGATTGA
>NZ_JBDSMB010000070.1:0-49541 GCF_039916025.1 Flavobacterium sp. | reverse complement strand
AAAATTAAAACAACCTCAACAATATGGCAAAAATTAAAGTAGCTAACCCAGTAGTAGAATTGGATGGCGATGAAATGACACGAATTATTTGGAGCTTTATTAAAGAACAACTAATCCTTCCTTATCTAGACTTAGATATCAAATATTACGACTTAGGCATAGAGCACCGTGACGCTACCAAAGACCAGGTCACTATCGACTCAGCAGAAGCAATCAAAAAATATAACGTAGGTATCAAATGTGCCACAATTACACCGGACGAAGAAAGAGTTAAAGAATTCAATCTTTCTGAAATGTGGAAATCACCAAACGGAACAATCCGTAACATTGTTGGCGGAACGGTCTTCCGTGAGCCAATTATCATGAAAAACGTTCCGCGTTATGTTCAGGGTTGGACGAAACCAATCGTTATTGGGCGTCATGCTTTTGGAGATCAATACAAAGCTACTGATAAGGTAATCAAAGGAAAAGGAACTTTGACAATGGCGTTTACTAATGAAGCCGGCGAAACGACAACATGGAATGTTTATGATTTTAAAGGTGACGGAGTTGCAATGTCAATGTACAATACAGACGAAAGCATCTACGGATTTGCTCATTCCTCTTTCCAAATGGCACTGACAAAAAAATGGCCATTATATCTTTCTACCAAAAACACTATTCTGAAAGCTTATGATGGAAGATTTAAAGACATCTTCGAAGAAGTTTACCAACAACATTACAAAGCACAATTTGATGCTGACGGAATTACATACGAACACAGATTGATTGATGACATGGTTGCTTCGGCAATGAAATGGAGCGGTGGATTTGTTTGGGCGTGTAAAAACTATGATGGAGATGTACAATCGGATACTGTTGCACAAGGATTTGGTTCATTAGGATTAATGACTTCTGTTTTGGTAACTCCTGATGGAAAAACAGTTGAAGCGGAAGCAGCGCACGGAACAGTAACACGTCACTACAGAATGCACCAACAAGGAAAAGCAACTTCTACTAATCCAATTGCATCAATCTTTGCATGGACACGTGGATTAGAACATAGAGGAAAATTAGATGGAAACCAGGCTTTAATAGATTTCTGTTTAAAATTGGAACAAGTTTGTGTGGAAACTGTTGAAAGCGGGAAAATGACTAAAGACTTAGCTATGTTAGTAAAACCTGAAGGTTTGACAGAAGCTGATTATTTAACTACGGAAGGTTTCCTAGCTGCAATTAAAGAAAATCTGGATGCTAAATTGGGATAAGATTTAGTTCTGAAATATTTAAAAAGACGACTTATCAGTCGTCTTTTTTATTGCCCTAAAATATCAACTTTATTAATGATAATCGTGGCTTTTACATTGGTTAGTAATCCGGAAAGATTATTGCCTATCACTTCACCTTTATCGTTAAAAATTGTAAACTGTGCTGTATTTGGGGAAACTGTACCTTCATTTAGTGCTTCAATAACTAAAAGATTTTGTCCGTCTCTAAGATCCAGTTTGATTTCTCTAAAACCACTTTCTAAAGTAATAGCGTTGATAACAATTTCTCCATTAAGCCAAATACGAACAACATCGCCATCGGGATCACCAAAGTCCTTAAGGGCAAATTTGGCAATAGCTGTTGTACATTTATACGTTGCCAACAGGTAATCTTTTTTATAGTAATCGTAAATTTTACCATCGGTAACCTGCTTGTTCATCTTATCCGTATACACTATGGCCGGACTCGCAAATTGCTTATTCTCAAAAATGCTTTTTTCATCCTCAGGCTTTTTCTTGAGCAATGAAACACTTTCTGCTAATTTATCTTTTTTATCAAAAATGCTGGGATACGTAATCGCTTTAGAAGAAGTAGGTGAAACTGCTCCCTTAGGATTTGAAACCGGAGCGATATTAATTGTTTTCTTAGGCAGCTCAAATTGAGAGAAACCTTTGAAGGAGAATAAGATTAAAAATAAAAAAGCAAAAGCTGCTTTCATATAGGGTTTATTTAAGTCGTAAAAGTATTCAAATTCCTGTCAAAAATTGTTCCAAATTAACCATTGATTAACAAATGTTATGCAACTAATAAGGATTAGGAACGCTAAATTTGCATTTCAATTTCATAATTAATTTTCATGCTTAAAAAAATCATTCTCCTATTCCTACTCCTTATTGGAACTTTAACTTCCTTTTCACAAGAAAAATTTACTCTTAGCGGAACTATTTCCGATAGTAATAATAAAGAAACGCTTATCGGTGTGAACCTATATATTGTTGAGGCTAAAGCCAGCTTGACAACCAATGAATATGGTTTTTATTCCATTACTTTACCAAATCGCGAATATACTGTTTTGATAAGCTATTTGGGATATGAGCAGATGGAAGAAAAAATTAAACTTTCGCAAAACATAAAAAAGAATTTTTTTCTTTCTGGTAGTTCACAACAACTGGATGAAGTCATCATTTCTGAAAATAAAAAACGTGCCGAAATCCGAAAACCAGAAATGAGTGTCAACAAACTTTCTATTCAAACCATAAAACAAATGCCTGTTGTTTTAGGCGAAGTTGATATTCTTAAATCAATTTTAACCTTGCCGGGAGTTACCAATGCTGGTGAAGGCCAATCCGGTTTTAACGTACGTGGTGGAAGTGCTGACCAAAACCTTGTGCTGTTAGATGAGGCAACCATATATAATTCGTCACATCTTTTTGGTTTATTTTCTATTTTTAATGCGGATGCTATCAAAGATTTGAAATTGTATAAAGGTGGAATTCCCGCTCGTTTTGGTGGTCGATTATCATCAGTTTTGGATATTTATCAAAAAGAAGGAAATAAAAACGGTTTTCACATGAGTGGTGGAATTGGTTTAATTTCTAGTCGATTGCTTGCAGAAGGGCCAATTGATAATGGAAAAGGCTCCTTTCTTCTTGCTGGGAGAGCCTCTTATGCTCACATCTTCCTGAAACTAGCTGACAATCAAAACAAGGCTTATTTTTATGATTTAAACACGAAATTGAGTTATGAACTCAATCAAAAAAACAACTTGCTTTTATCCGGTTATTTTGGTCGGGATGTTTTTAGCATCAGTAAAGATTTTGTAAATACCTATGGAAATACTATCGTTAATTTAAGATGGAATCATTTGTTTTCGGACAAATTATTTTCTAATCTTTCTTTAATATATAATGATTATTACTATGGATTAAAGCTTGATTTTGTAGGTTTTAATTTTGATACGGGCATACAGAACTTCAACATCAAATACGATTTTAAACATTATTTGACTGATAAAATAAAGTTGAGTTATGGTGTAAATGCGCAATATTATAATTTTAATCCAGGCAAAATTGTACCCATAAACGATAATTCAAGCATCAACGAAAGACAATTAGCCAAAAAGTTTGCGTTTGAACCAGATTTATATTTTGATATTGAACAAAAAATAACTCCAAATTTCTCAATAAATTATGGCTTGCGTTACAGCTTGTTCTATAGATTAGGTCAGCAAACTATCAATACCTATGCAAATAATCAAGCCGTAACTTGGAATAATGATTTCAAAATTTATGAGAAAGCCACACCAACAGGAACAAAATATTATGGAAGTAATGATGTGATTGCCAGTTTTGATAATCTTGAACCAAGAGTTGCCATGTCTTATTCGTTTAACGACAATCAATCTATAAAAGCGAGTTATAATCGAATGGCGCAGTACTTACATTTAATTTCCAATACGCAATCGCCAACGCCACTAGATATTTGGGCACCAAGCGATAATTTCTTAAAACCGCAAACCCTAGACCAAATAGCTCTGGGTTATTTCCAGAATTTTAATCAGGATAAATATTCTTTGGAAGTAGAAACTTTTTACAAAAAAATAAAAAATCGCCTTGATTATATTGATGGTGCTGATTTGATTGCTAATGAAGCGATAGAACAAGTAGTGCTTAACGGAAAAGCCAGAGCATATGGATTAGAGATTTTGTTTAGAAAAAATCAAGGTAAGCTTACAGGTTGGATATCCTATACTTTAGCAAGAACCGAACAACAAACACCAGGAAGAACAGCGCAGGAATTGGGAATTAATAACGGAAACTGGTATAAAACAGGTTTTGACAAAACACACAATCTTGCTGTTGTTTCTAATTATGAATTGAACAAAAAATGGAAGTTTGGCTCAATATTTACATTACAATCCGGGCAGCCTGTCACCTATCCAAACGGAAAATATGAATATCAGGGAATTCTTATTCCAAGCTACGGACTGCGAAATGAAAATCATCTTCCAACCTATCATCATTTAGACATTTCTGCAACTTACATACCAAAGCCCGAAAAGAAAAAAGGATGGCAAAGCGAGTGGGTCTTTAGTGTTTACAACGCGTATGGTCGAAAAAATGCAGCCTCAATAAGTTTTAGACAAAACGAGGATACAGCAACAAATGAAGCGGTTAAACTTTCGATTTTCGGAATTGTGCCAAGTGTTAGTTATAATTTTAAATTTTAAATATGAAAAAGCTACTTTTTATAGTATTGGTTTTGGTTTTAAATAGTTGCGAAGAAGTCGTAAAGGTTGATTTAGATACTGCAGCACCAAGATTAGTTGTAGATGCTTCCATTGACTGGGAAAAAGGAACTACAGGAAATCAACAACTTGTCAAATTATCCACCACAACAGGTTTTTACAGTAATGTAATTCCAAGTGTTTCTGGGGCGGTTGTTTTTGTTACTAACAGTTCAGGTACTATTTTTAACTTTATTGAAGAAGTGCCAAATACGGGTGAATACATTTGCAATAATTTTGTTCCGGTTATCGGAGAGAATTATGTGTTGACCGTAAATTATGCCGGACAAACTTATATTGCTTCAGAAAAAATGATAGCTGTTCCCGAAATAACAAACATAACGCAAAGAGATGATGCAGGTTTTAACGGTAATGACATTGAAGTCAAATTCAATTTTCAGGATAATGGTCTTGAGGACAATTCTTATATGTCGCGATTTGTAACGACTATAAATGCTTTTCCGGAATTGCAAGTTTTTGACGACCGTTTCCAACAAGGAAATCAATTATTTGGCTTGTATTCCAACTCCGATTTAAATCCTGGAGATACAATTGACTACACACTTTTTGGTATTTCAACTCAATATTACAATTATATGAATATTCTACTGAGTATTGCCGGAACTAATGGAGGAAGTCCGTTTCAAACTCCGCCAGCAACCGTTAGAGGAAATATGGTCAATCAAAACAATGAAGATAATTATTGCTTGGGCTATTTCAGATTATGCGAAGTGGTCAAAACGCAATATTTAGTGCAATAATGTATCTTTGATGAATAATTGATTTGTTTTTAGATTTATAAATCCTAAATACTAAATCGGAAATCCTAAATCTAAATGTCTTCACACCATATCGTTCGCGACGACCAGGAACCAGCTTTAATCATTGCAAATGGTGAAGCCTGCAGTTCCGAATTATTAGGGCAATTGCTCGAATGGTCGCCTATAGTAATCGTTTTGGATTCTGCTATTGAAAGAGTTTTAGAATTAGGAATCAAAGTCGATGTCTTGTTAGGTGATTTTGACCGAGGTTTTGATGCGAATCATTACAAAGAAAAACAATATCCAATAGAAATTGTGCACGCTCCCAATCAGGACAAAACCGATTTGGAAAAAGCTTTTGATTATCTTATCGAAAAAGGCCACAAAGCAGCCAATGTTATTTGGGCAACCGGAAGACGCGCTGATCATACAATTACCAATCTTACCAATATCGTTGCTTACAGAAATCTTTTGAAAATTGTCATTCTCGACGATCATTCAAAAGTTTATTTGCTTCCAACAAATTTTGAAAAATGGTATCCTGCCAATACAATTCTGTCGTTAATTCCAATTGGAAAAGTAACCGGAATTTCTACAAAAAATCTTTTTTATTCATTGGATAATGGAGATTTAACCATTGGCTACCGGACCGGAAGCAGCAATCATGTTACAGAAGACGGAATTGTTTCAATCACACACAAAGAAGGCGATTTATTATTAATGGAATGCTGGGATTAAATAAAATGAAAGAAAAAAATACCACCGAAAAAACAACTTTGCATCCTAGAAATCCACACAGGTTTCGCTATGATTTTGAACAACTGATTTCAGTTTGTCCGGAATTAAAAAGTTTTGTTTTTATCAACGAACATAAAGTAGAGACGATTGATTTTAGTAATCCTGAAGCGGTAAAAGTTTTGAACAAAGCCTTATTGATTTCGAATTATGACATTCAAAACTGGGACATTCCGGCGAATTATCTTTGTCCACCAATTCCGGGACGCGCTGATTATATTCATTACATCGCCGATTTGCTGGCAACTTCTAATAACGGCATTATTCCCGAAGGCGAAACTGTAGTTGGCTTAGATATTGGCATTGGTGCCAATTGTATTTATCCAATTATCGGAAATTCAGCTTATGGCTGGAGTTTTGTCGGAACAGATATTGACGAAAGCGCCTTGCAGAACTGCAAAAAAATCATTGGTGACAATCCAAAATTAATTGATGCAATCAGTCTGCAATCACAAATTGAATCTCGATTTATTTTTAAGAATATCATTTTACCCGAAGACAAATTCGCTTTCACGATTTGCAATCCACCGTTTCACAATTCAGCTGAAGAAGCTGCGAAAAGTGCGTTGCGAAAAGTGAATACTTTAACGAATACCAAAAACGAAAAAGCAATTTTAAATTTTGGCGGACAAAATGCAGAACTTTGGTGTAATGGTGGCGAAATTGGTTTTCTCACCCAAATGATTTATGAAAGTGCCAAATATCCAATGCAATGTCTTTGGTTTACGACTTTAGTGTCCAAAAAAGACAATCTGAAAAGCATTTATAAAATATTGAATAAAGTTGGCGCGGTAGAAATCAAAACAATCGACATGGCTCAAGGCCAAAAGATAAGCCGAATTGTAGCCTGGACATTTCTATCGGAAACACAACAAAAAAACTGGAAATTTTAAGTGATTATGAAAAACCCAAAAATAGAAATCACAGAAACCAAAGTTCTTTCTGATAATTGGTATACTCTTCGAAAAGTAACCTATAACTATCTCAAAAAAGATGGCAATTGGGAAACACAATCCCGTGAAGCTTATGACCGCGGAAATGGCGCTACGATTTTGTTGTACAATAAAAACTCTAAAACCGTAATCCTGACGCGTCAGTTCAGATTGCCAACCTATTTGAACGGCAATGAAACCGGAATGCTGATTGAAGCCTGCGCCGGATTATTGGACAAAGACAACGCCGAAGAATGCATTCGCAGAGAAACCGAAGAAGAAACAGGATATAAAATTTCGGCGGTTCAAAAACTATTCGAAGTCTATATGTCGCCAGGTTCAGTTACTGAAATTGTTCATTTTTTTGCTGCTGAATATACCAAAGACATGAAAATAAATGATGGCGGTGGCGTTGCAGACGAACAGGAAAATATCGAAGTGCTGGAGTTTAATTTTGATACCGCTTACAACATGATTGCATCAGGAGAAATCAAAGATGCTAAGACAATTATGCTTTTACAACACGCAAAAATCAATGGTTTGATTTAAACGTTATTCTTCATAACTTCGTACCTCGCACTTCTAACCTCGTACTTCCAATGAAATTCCAAGTCGTATCCGATTACAAACCAACCGGCGATCAACCTCAAGCTATTGAGAAACTTTCTGCTGGAATTGTCAATGGTGATAAATACCAAACTTTACTCGGAGTTACCGGTTCGGGTAAAACATTTACCGTTGCCAATGTGATACAAAACATTGATAAACCGACTTTGGTTTTGGCGCATAATAAAACCTTGGCGGCTCAATTATATTCTGAGTTCAAGCAGTTTTTCCCAGAGAATTCAGTTCAGTATTTTGTTTCGTATTATGATTATTACCAACCTGAAGCCTTTATTCCGGTTACAGGAACTTATATCGAAAAAGACTTATCTATAAACGAAGAATTAGAAAAGCTGCGTTTGAGCACCACTTCTGCCCTGCTTTCCGGACGTCGTGATATTATTGTTGTTTCTTCTGTTTCGTGTTTATACGGAATTGGAAATCCGGTAGAATTTCAAAAGAATGTCGTTTCGATTGCTAAAGGAGAAATCATTTCGCGTACCAAACTATTACACAAATTAGTTCAAAGTTTATACTCAAGAACTGAAGCCGATTTTACTCCGGGAAATTTCAGAATTAAAGGCGACACGGTTGATATCTATCCAAGTTATGGCGACGAGCCTTATCGTGTGCATTTCTTTGGAGATGAAATTGAAGAAATAGAATCATTCGATTCCAAGACTTCAAAGGTTTTAGAAAAATTCAACAATCTGAATGTTTACCCGGCTAATATGTTTGTGACTTCGCCCGATGTTTTGCAATCTGCCATTTGGGAAATACAACAGGATTTGGTAAAACAAGTCGATTATTTCAAGGAAATAGGAAAGCATCTCGAAGCAAAACGTTTGGAAGAACGTACTAATTTCGATTTAGAAATGATTCGCGAATTGGGCTATTGCTCCGGAATTGAGAATTATTCCCGCTATTTAGACCGACGTCTTCCGGGAACCCGACCATTCTGTTTGTTGGATTATTTTCCAAAAGATTATCTGATGGTTGTCGACGAAAGTCACGTTACGATTTCGCAGGTTCATGCTATGTATGGCGGCGATAGAAGTAGGAAGGAAAACTTAGTCGAATATGGTTTTCGATTGCCTGCTGCAATGGACAATCGTCCGTTGAAATTTGAGGAATTTGAAAGCATGCAGAACCAGGTTATTTATGTTTCGGCAACACCTGCCGATTATGAATTGGAAAAATCGGAAGGAATATATGTTGAACAGGTTATTCGTCCAACAGGACTATTGGATCCAATTATAGAAGTGCGTCCAAGCCTGAATCAGATTGATGATTTGATTGAAGAAATACAAGTGCGTTGTGAAGCCGATGAACGTGTTTTGGTGACAACCTTAACCAAACGTATGGCGGAAGAATTGACCAAATATTTAACCAAAGTTTCGATTCGTTGCCGTTATATTCATTCCGATGTCGACACATTGGAGCGTGTGGAAATCATGCAGGATTTACGTAAAGGTTTGTTTGATGTGTTGATTGGCGTGAACTTATTGCGTGAAGGTTTGGATTTACCAGAAGTATCACTTGTAGCAATTTTAGACGCTGATAAAGAAGGTTTCTTAAGAAGCCATCGTTCGCTTACGCAGACAGTTGGTCGTGCCGCTCGAAACGTAAACGGAAAAGCGATTATGTATGCCGACAAGATTACCAACAGCATGCAAAAAACCATAGACGACACCAACTACCGTCGCGAAAAACAAACTGCTTATAATACTTTGCACGGATTAGAACCAAAAGCGTTGAACAAAAGCCTGGGAAGTGCTTTGGGCAATAACTCGCTATCCACAAAATATTTTGAAGACAAAATTGCCAAAGCTGCTGAACATGAAAGCTTGTATTTATCCAAACCCGAAATAGAAAAGAAAATCCGTGATGCCCGAAAAGCTATGGAAAAAGCAGCCAAGGAATTAGACTTTATGCAGGCTGCCAAACTGCGTGATGAGATTAAGATGTTGCAGGAAAAAATTTGATATGAATTACAACTTTAGAAAAGCCACCGTAAAAGATATTCCTCAGATATGGGAAATCATTCAGCAGGCAATCGTCCGCAGAAAAAACGATGGAAGCCAGCAATGGCAGGATGGCTATCCAAATGAAAGTGTTATAAAGGAAGATATTGAAAGTGGTTTTGGCTATGTTTTAACTGATGAAGATAGTATTGTAGGTTATACTGCAATTTTAATAAATGACGAACCTGCCTATGATAACCTAGAAGGAAATTGGTTGACTAATTCTGATTTTGTTGTAGTTCACAGACTAGCCGTTTCGGATAACTATATTGGCAAAGGTCTAGCACAAAAGATGATGCTTTCAACGGAAGAAGTTGCATTAAAGGAAAATATCTTTAGTGTCAAAGTAGATACTAATTTCGACAATATTCCGATGCTGAAAATTTTTGAAAAATTAGGCTATACCTATTGCGGAGAAGTGATGCTTAGAGGTGGAATCCGTAAAGCTTTTGAGAAAAAATTGCCAGAAAACTAATTCAACTGCTCCTGAAATACTTCCAGTAAAAACTCAGCAGAAATCAATTTGGTTGGAGAAGCTTCCATAGCTTTTAAAACGCGTTTGATAGCATGTGGATTAAGTCCCATATTAATGCCAATTTCGTGAATTTTGATATGCTCGCGTTCGTGCAAAACGCCATCACAATGCATCAACAAAGCCAAACGATAGAATTGCTGAATACGTTCAAATTCTGATTTAATGACAGCAGGATATTCTTCCTGATGAAACAGGTTTTTGAAATCGCCTTTATCAACCTGAAGTTCTTCGGCAATCATGGCTAAGAAAAGATATTCTCTTTCATGCAATCTCCCATCAACAACAGAAAAAGCAATCATATCGGATAAAAGGGCCAATTTTTCTTTGTAATCGTTCATGCGGTTATTATAATTTTTTAGCTAAAATATAATTTTTTATGGAATAGTGATAAATTATTGATTTGAAATGTATTTTTTATGTTTCAACATTGATTTTAAAAATGGTGAAAGAATTATTTTTGTTACTTTTACGACATTAAATTTTTGAGCTCATGAACACTTTTAAAATTGCTCTTTTTGCCTTGCTGCTTACTACAGTTAGTGCCTTTTCTCAAAACAATGATTATTATAATTATAACCGATATGGCCGCGGTAGCAACAGGGAACTTGATATAGATCATTCTACTCCGGCAAAGCCTTCAGCCGAAGATATTCAAAAAGCAAAAGCAAAGCAGGTAGAGAGAATTATTGCCAACTTAAAAACGGAGTTAACACTGGATGAACTTCAGGCTATAGCCATAAAAAATGAAATTGCATCAAGCATTAAGAATATAGATATTGTTGTCAAAAAAGAAATTTCTGATGTGGATAAAACAACAGAAATAAAAGCACTGACGGAAAGAACTGAAATTATTATCAATTCTTATTTGAACGCAGAACAAAAAGAGAAATATAAAGTTTTAATAGCAGAAGCTAAGAGCGGTAAAAAAGACAAAAAAGGTAAAAAGACTCGAGGCAATCCCGAAGCTTCGGGAGAACAGAGCGAAGCTAAAGACAAAACAGCTGAAGAATAAATCTAACAATTACCACTTTGAAACAGATTTTAACATTACTTTTTTTATTTGTTCTTTGCACCACAAATGCTCAAAAAAGCACTGCAAGCAAACAGGTTTCTACCTTTACGATTGATGCACCACAACTAAATACTTCAAAAAAGATTTGGGTATATCTGCCAAAAAATTACACTACTTCTACAAAAAAATACCCAGTCATTTACATGCACGATGGTCAGAATCTCTTTGATGCTACAACTTCAGCTTATGGCGAATGGAATGTTGACGAAACATTGGATAGCATCAATGCTCAGGTTATTGTCATCGGAATTGAACATGGTGGCGACAAACGAATCGATGAACTGACTCCTTATAAAAATACTAAATACGGTGGCGGCAAAGCCGATGATTATTTGAATTTTATTGTCAAGACCCTGAAACCAAAAGTGGATGCAACTTACCGGACTAAGACTAACACAAAAAATACCGCAATCATGGGAAGCTCGCTTGGCGGATTGGTTTCGTTTTACGCTGCGATAAAATATCCTGAAGTATTTGGGAAAGTTGGTTGTTTCTCGCCTTCTTTTTGGTTTGGCAGAAATGAAATAAATGATTTACTGGCACAAACTAAAGAGTTTCATACCAAAGTTTATTTCCTGTGTGGAGATAATGAAGGCGATGATGATGTTATTCGCGATATGAAAAACGTAGAGCGTTGGGTGAATACCAAACGCTGCGAATGTAAAAAACTAAACAAGGAAGTAATCGTCAAAGGCGGACAGCACAATGAAAAATTGTGGCGCCATAGTTTTAAAAAGGCTTACCTTTGGCTGTTTTAAATGAAAAAGGGAAAAGTTGAAAGTTTGGATTAATAAAAAAATACAATTATGAATAACAACGATATATTTAAAAAATTACGTGTGGCTCTACAATTGCGTGATGACCAAATTGTAGAAATCCTTGAATTAGTAGATTTCAGAATGTCGAAAGGTGAAATAGGGAATCTTTTTCGCAATGCGGATCATCCCGATTTTATGGAATGTGGTGACCAGGTATTGCGTAATTTCCTTAACGGATTGGTAATTCATCTTCGCGGTACGAAAGAAAATCCAAAGAATGCAATGGATGTTATCAGGCAAAATCAGGAAGTTGTAAAGAAAAATGTTGCTGAAAAATCAAAGGCAGCCTTTAAGCCTGACACCGAGTACAAACCTAAACCTAAGACAGACGCTAACAAGACCCGAGGCAAAGCCGAACGGAGCGGAGCTAAACCTTTCAATCCAAAAGATAAAAAATCTGCACAAAAAATTCAGGTTGTCGAAAAGGTTCAATATAAAAACGGTAAAAACAAAAAATCCTGAGTTAAAGCTCAGGATTTTTTGTTTTTAAAAGTGTAGATATTTATTCTTTTACAAACTTATTGGTATATTTTTCTTCACCCGAGTAAGCCTCCAGAATATAAATCCCTTTCGCTAAGTTTTCAACATTTATAGTAGTACTATTTTGGGTTTCAAGAATAACTTGTCCATTTATAGCTATTATTTTAGCTGCTGTAATTGTTTTATTAGCAGGGGTTTGGATTTGCAATGCATTACAAACGGGGTTTGGGAAAATAACCATGTCCAGCTTTTCATAAGCAGGCGTAGCTAACGCATCAGGGGCTAGTTTTACTACCCAGCAATCCAGACCACCATGATTTCCGGTTATATCTCCATCATTAGAATTAGTAAAGCCAGTTATTACATATCCCCCATCTGAAGTGTTTTGAATAGAGTTAGCACTCTCTTCACCTGAACCTCCCAATGGTTTCTGCCATTGTTTAGTTCCTGTAATATCTAGTTTTATTATCCAGCAATCACTACTGCCATGATTTCCAATTATATCTCCATCGTTAGAATAACTATAACCAGCTACTACACAACCGCCATCAGATGTTGTTTGGATAGATTGTGCATAGTCAGCATCTGAACCTCCTAAAGATTTTTGCCATAGTAAAGTTCCTGTAGCATTGAGTTTTACCACCCAGAAATCAGAAATCCCGCCATGATTCCCTGTGACGTTTCCATTGTTTGAAAAGCTGCTGCCTACTACTATATAACCTCCATCAGATGTAGTTTGAATAGCTTGTGCATAGTCAGTATTCGAACCTCCCAAAGATTTCTGCCATTGTATATTACCTGACGCGTCAAGCTTTACAACCCAATAATCAGTAGTCCCATGATTTCCGGTTACATTTCCATTATTTGAAGAACTATAACCTGCCACTATATAACCACCATCTGAAGTGGTTTGAACAGATTGTCCAACATCATCAGCAGAGCCTCCTAAGGATTTCTGCCATAACATATTCCCGCCAGCATCGAGTTTTACAACCCAATAATCGGGGCCACCATGATTTCCGGTTACATTTCCATCATTTTGAGAACTATATCCTACCATTACATAACCTCCATCGGAAGTAAGTTGAATAGAAAATGCTGCATCACCATTTGAACTTCCAAATGATTTCTGCCATTGTATATTCCCGGTAGTATCGAGTTTTACCACCCAGCAATCTTGATTTCCATGATTCCCGCTTACATCTCCATCGTTTGAATTACTATAACCTGTAACTATATAGCCTCCATCGGCAGTAGTTTGAATAGCATCTGCAACATCGTCACCGGAGCCTCCCAATGATTTCTGCCATTGTATATTTCCTATAGCATCGAGTTTTACTATCCAGTAATCATAACCTCCATGATTTCCCGTTACATCTCCATTGTTTGAGGTATTGCTACCCGCCGTCACATATCCACCATCGGGAGTTTTTTGAATAGCAGCTGCACCCTCATTATTGGTACCTCCCAAAGGTTTTTGCCATTGTATTGCCGGAGCCTGCGCCTGGGTATAGACAAATGATAAAACTGTCAATAAAAGGCTAATTTTCGTTTTCATAGATTGCAATTAAGAAGGTTTAAAAGTATAAAAAATAGAGAAACTTATAAAAAAAAATCCTGAGCTTTAACTCAGGATTTTTTTTATTCTAGTCTGTGTCTTTTCTGCTCTCGTGCCAATAACGTATTTTTAAGTAGCATTGCGATTGTCATTGGCCCAACTCCACCGGGAACAGGCGTTATATAGGATGCTTTTTTTGAAACCGCATCAAAATCTACATCGCCGGTAATTCGGTAGCCTCTTGGGTCAGTTTCATCGGCAACACGTGTAATTCCAACATCGATTATAACTGCATCATCTTTAATCATTTCGGCTTTCAGATAATTTGGAACACCAAGTGCCGTGATAATAATGTCGGCCTGTGTAGTTATTTGGGCAATGTTTTTAGTATAGCTATGTGTAAGTGTAACTGTTGAATTTCCGGGAAAACCTTTTCTTCCCATCAGGATGCTCATTGGTCTGCCCACAATGTGGCTTCTTCCAATGACGACAGTGTGTTTTCCTTTGGTTTCAACATTGTATCTTTCTAACAATTCTAAAATTCCGAATGGTGTTGCCGGAATAAAAGTCGTCATATCCAAAGCCATTTTACCAAAGTTTTCAGGATGGAAACCATCAACATCTTTACTAGGGTCGATTGCCATCAATATTTTTTGTGTATCAATTTGATCAGGCAAAGGCAACTGAACAATGAAGCCATCAATATTGTCATCCTGATTAAGCTGTTCTATTTTTTTCAAAAGTTCTGTTTCTGATGTCGTGCTTGGCATTTTAACTAGAGTCGATTCAAATCCGACTAATTCACAGGCTTTAACTTTACTTCCAACATAAGTCAGACTCGCACCATCATTCCCTACAATTATTGCCGCCAAATGTGGAACTTTCTCTTTATTGGCTTTCATTTTGTTAACCTCAGCCGTGATTTCGGCTTTGATGTCTGCAGAGATTTTTTTTCCGTCTAATAATTTCATTTTGTGTCGTTGTTGTTTATAAAAAAAGACGCGATACATCGCGCCTTTACATCTTATTTCATTCCACCCATCATCTTCATCAGATTCTTTCCGCCGCCACCCTGCATCATTTTCATCATTTTGCTCATTTGGTCGAATTGTTTCATCAGCTGATTTACTTCTTCTATTTTTCTACCAGAACCTTTAGCGATTCTGGTTTTTCTTTTCATATCGATAATCGTAGGCTTGCTTCTTTCTTTTGGTGTCATTGAATGGATAATGGCTTCAATGTGCTTGAAAGCATCATCTTCAATTTCAACATCTTTCAATGCTTTTCCGGCACCGGGAATCATTCCGACTAAGTCTTTCATGTTACCCATTTTTTTTACCTGTTGGATTTGGGATAAGAAATCATCAAAACCAAACTCGTTTTTGGCAATTTTCTTTTGGATTTTTCTGGCTTCTTCTTCATCATATTGTTCCTGAGCTCTTTCTACCAAAGAAACAACATCTCCCATTCCGAGAATTCTTTCCGCCATACGAGCCGGATAGAATACATCGATAGCTTCCATTTTTTCACCGGTTCCAATAAATTTGATTGGTTTATCAACTACAGATTTAATAGAAATTGCAGCTCCACCACGTGTATCACCATCTAATTTTGTTAAAACAACTCCGTCAAAATTCAATCTGTCGTTGAACGCTTTAGCCGTATTTACCGCATCCTGCCCAGTCATAGCATCCACCACAAACAAAGTTTCCTGCGGTTTTATCGCAGCATGAACATTGGCAATTTCGTTCATCATCAGCTCATCAATAGCTAAACGACCAGCCGTATCGACAATCACCACATTGAAACCATTTGCTTTTGCGTAAGCGATTGCTTTAAGCGAAATATCAACTGGATTTTTATTTTCCGGTTCAGAATACACTTCAACACCAACTTGTTCTCCAACAATGTGCAACTGATTAATCGCCGCTGGACGGTAAATATCACAAGCTACTAAAAGTGGTTTCTTATTCTTTTTGGTTTTAAGATAATTGGCTAATTTTCCGGAGAAAGTTGTTTTCCCTGAACCTTGTAAACCCGACATCAAAATCACGGTTGGATTTCCACCAAGGTTAATTCCAGTTGCATCTCCACCCATTAATTCGGTTAATTCGTCTTTTACGATTTTAACCAATAACTGTCCTGGTTGTAATGTTGTTAGTACATTTTCACCAATAGCTTTTTCTTTAACTTTTGTGGTAAAATCTTTGGCGATTTTAAAATTAACATCGGCGTCAAGTAAAGCACGGCGAACTTCTTTCAAAGTTTCTGCTACGTTGACTTCTGTAATTTTTCCGTGCCCTTTTAGGATGTGGAAAGCTTTATCTAGTTTATCACTTAAATTATTGAACATAATGGCAAGCTTGTTTTAATGAAGTGCAAATTTAAGGATTTGATTTCGAACTTTTATGATTGAACTAATAAAAAAAGCCATTCCAGTATATCGGAATGGCTTAAAGAAACAAACTTAACATTATTTCTTTTTCATGTTCTCATTAGTTCTTGGTAAAGACCAAAATATCTGTACCTCCATTTCCACCGC
Organism: Flavobacterium sp.; assembly: GCF_039916025.1. GTDB lineage: Bacteria > Bacteroidota > Bacteroidia > Flavobacteriales > Flavobacteriaceae > Flavobacterium. Next base: position 32,887 of record NZ_JBDSMB010000070.1, on the reverse strand, counting down.
TTACATCTATTAGAGAAATTGTTGTAGCAGTATGACTAACTACATCCCAATCATCTGTTAAATCAGCAAAATCAGTTGGAGTAGCAAACGCAATATTAAAATCTAAATCGCTGCTTGGATTATCATCATTGCTATCATCTGAAGTTACTGACCAATTTCCTGTGTAAGTGTTCGTTCCATTTGTTGCAGTCAATACATTTCCAGAAGCAAATGTAAAATTGTAGCCTGTAAAATGATTAGTTTCATCTGTTCCTGAACTTACATAACTGGTAACTTTCCATGTGCCGCTGGTGGCTGTATTAATTACCGGAGTTGGATCTGCTGAAGAAGATGAACTATCATCCGAACTGCACATTGAAGCTACATTTAACATAAAGAGGCAAAAAAGGGCTGGAATTAAAATTAGTTTTTTCATAGCGTTTAAGGTTTTAGTTTTTTAAATTTTGTTTGAGTGCGAGCTCTTTTATTAAAACAAAAAACAATAAGAATACCCTACTTCAATTTTAAAAAAAGAGTTAATAGGGTTTTCTATCAAATGACTGTTTTACTAATTAAAGTAATCTATCACTAATGAATAAAATCAAACCAACCCTTATTTTTTTACTTCTTTCCTGTATTGCATATTCTCAAAAAGAGCCTGTGAAAATTGAAGGTGAAGCTCAAGGAACAACCTATCACATCATTTATTTTGATAAAGCCAATAGAGATTTCAAACCAGAAATAGTTCAAATTCTAAAAGATTTTGACTTATCGGTTTCTACTTATATTCAAAATTCGATTATTTCGAGAATAAATTCGAATCAAAAAAATGTTGAAGTTGACAAATACTTTATTGCCTGTTTCAAAAAAGCAAAAGAAGTTTGGAAAAATACAAATGGTGCTTTTGACCCAACAGTTTATCCATTGGTAAATGCTTGGGGATTTGGCCCAGGAAAAAAACAAAAAATTGAACCTAAAAAAATCGACAGCATTTTAAAATTTGTTGGTTTTGATTTAATCAAACTGAAAGGCAAACATATTGTAAAAAAAGATTCAAGAGTGCAATTGGATTTTAATGCTTTTGCTCAAGGTTATTCGGTTGATGTTGTTTCAGAGTTTTTGAATTCAAAAGGAATTACTGCTTACATTGTTGAAATTGGTGGTGAAGTTTATGCCAAAGGCAAAAAATTGGATGGCAGTAATTGGACTGTTGGAATAGAAAAACCAATTGACAATAAAGAAACCACAAATGACTTAAAAGCATTGGTTTCATTAGAGAATTTAGCGATTGCCACTTCCGGCAATTATCGAAGGTTCATCATTGAAAACGGTGTAAAATATGCACATCATATTGATCCAAAAACAGGTTATCCAACAAAAAATAATTTATTAAGTGCCTCGATATTTGCTAAAGAATGTATTTCGTCTGATGCTAATGCAACCGGAGTTTTAGTTATGGGCTTAGAAAAAGCAAAGCTGTTTTTAGCTTCGCATCCAGAACTACAAGCCTATTTAATTTATTCTGATGAAAAAGGAAACTATCAGGAATATGAAACCAATGGATTAAAATCTATTTTGAAAGAAGCCGAATAAAAAAAGCATCCACAAGCTTGCCTGCAGATGCTTTCATCTCAAAAAAAACCAAACATTATTTCTTCAATATAACTTCATAATTTGAAATTCCATTCTCATTTGTTAAGCTAAATACATAATTCCCATCAGATAAACCCGAAAGATCTATTTGTTTTGTAGTTGTGGCATTATTGTTTTCAAATTTCTTTGAATAAACTGTTTGCCCCAATAAATTATAAACTTTAATATCATTTACTTCATTTTTCAAATCGATATTGAAAATTCCAGTTGACGGAACCGGATAAATAGTTACAGCCGGTTCGCTGTTAATAATGTCGTTCAATCCTAACGCTGTTGGAACCCAATCAATGACAATTGTATTCAAATAAGTATCACCGTTATAGGTAATATGGGTTATAACATTACTTTTTGTAAAGGCAAAACTGTTGATTTCATTATGGATATTATTGGAACCATCATTCCATGAACTTTCTACCCAAACCTTATAACTTCCATCAACGACATTTGTTCCGTTAGTGGCACCAACAACATTTTTCCCATCCCAAGTAACATTTTTAGAGCCAAAAGCTGTTGGTGAAGTGGTAGCTGTTCTGGTTGCTGCACTTACAGCATCAGTAGTATTGCATGCTGTTCCTGTAGCAACTGAAGTACTTGTGCAACCACATTTACTTGCCCAAGTGGGTAAGTGATCATCTGTTGATGTTGATGTAAAACGGTATTTCGTTTTGATAAATGTTCCTGTACTATTTTCAATCCAAACTGCATACACATTTTTAACACCTTGGTTTAATGATGGAGACGTTGGTTGCGGCTGATTATAAGTCATTGTTAAAGTTCCTGCCGTTTGTGCATACGAATGTGACACAAATAGTAATAGAATGGCTATGGCTATGTTTATTGCTAATCCTTTTTTCATGTTTTAATTAATTATATTCTTAATTTATTTATTTTCCAATGCTAATTTCAATGATATTTTTGCATTTTCTGACAAAGTTTTCTTAGCCAATGAAGGCACATCAAGTTTATAATCAGAAAGTTTTATATTGAATACTCCGGAAAGAACCATTTTTCCAGAATCATTAACTGTTGTTATTTTGGTTTTGACTTTATTGGTAATTCCATGAATTGTTAAGTCGCCTTCTACATCGTAGCTTCCGGCTTTAGCATCATAATTTAAAATTTTTCCTTTAAAAGTCGCTTTAGGAAGTTTATCGCTTTCCATATAGTTTTCATTGAAATGTTCTTCCATTAAAGCTGATTTAAACTTAAACGATTTTACCAATCCTAAGATGACCAATTCGGTTGTTGATTTATCAAAAATGGCAGAAACAGTTTTGTTAGTTCCAATAACTTCATCCATTGCTCCGGGTACTGTTGCATCAAATTTGATTTCTCCTGAGCGGGTAATCATCTTTTGTGAAAAAACGGTACTTCCTATAAGAAGTGCTACAAATAAAACGGTTATTCTTTTCATATTTTTAAATTTATTATTCAACATATCCCTGCACTTTCCAATTGTTAATCATATCAATAAATACTTGTGGCATTTTACCGCTTGGTGGCATTATTGCTCCACAATCATTTTGAATTCTGCATTCCAGACTTCCGTTTTCAATGGCGTCTTTAACTTCGGCATAATTAGTCAACGCTGGATTTTGTCCATTTGAACTATGGCAAGACACACATTTTGCACTCATTATTGCTTTAATGTTTGAGTTATATGTTGGGTTTGTAACTACAGGTTGAATTTCTTGTACCGTGGTTGAATCGCAGGAAACTATTAAAACTCCGACTAACGCTACCAATATTATTTTTATTTTTTTCATAACTTTTTAATTAAAATACTCTATACATATTAAATCCAAAATAAAGACTTCCTTTTCCCCAATCTCCACCAGCATTCGAGAATATGGCAACATCGTTCATTGGTTGGCTGTTTGAGAAAACCAATTGAAACACGTGACCACCGGTTTCAATATCTAAACCTACTGTTAGCGGGTTTTTATATGGCGAACTGCTACCTTCCGGCAAATTTAATCGGGCTGCATATTCAAGATTAACACTCAATCTTTTTGCTACTTTATAGCGTGTTCCTGCACCAACTAAATAAATATTTTTCTGGTCTAACAATCCATCGTATAAGTTTTTGTGGACAAAGATTCCTGCTAATTCACCAGAAAAGGAATTAGAAAATTTTCTTGAGACCAATACTTGAGATGTAAATGCTAAACGGTTATTGAATTTTAATCCCGGATATAATTTTTTATCTAATTCGCTATTGATATCCATGGTGTTATATCCAACAATAGTCACAGGAAAACCATCAACTTGTTGGTTTGCCAATCTGTATTTTATGGCAAGTTCATATGTTTTTTGATAAGTGTGTCTTGATGCGCCAATTGAGAGCCAATTGGTAACACCATAAATTCCGCCAATTTTGGTTAAGGCATTATCTAAACCAAAGAAATTATTGATGCCATTTTTTAAGTCTCCAAAACGGTGAGAAACCAAAAAATAAAATTCCCCTTTGGCTGCTAATTTAGTTGACTGCATATTACAAATCTGTAATCCTTTGAAAGCGGCCGATGCTGCTTCATTTCCTTTTGGAACAGAATCGAGTTCTTTCATCAATTCATCTTGTGCATTTACTGTGGTAAAGGCGAACAGCAATAAAGCTGAAAGCGCAATTTTGATTAACTTCATTTTAAAATTTATTGATTATTTGAATAGGTTACATTGGTCAAGCCTTACTTCGCCCAAAAGGTCATCATAGCCTACTACTCTTCCTTTGATAGTTACTTTTTGATCTTTTTTAAGCGAATTAGAAGCAGTTAAAAAATTACAGTTTACCGAATTATCTAAAATCACTTCTTTGTCACTTACTGAAGTTACAATTCCGGAAACGGCTATAGGTTTTTCAAGATATTTTTTGTTTGAAGCTGCAGTGTTTGAAGTGAATTCAGTTACAATTGCTTTAGAGGAAACTGCGAATGCTGTATCTTCAGATTGGATGTCTCTTTTACCCGCATTGTATATATAATAGCGTACCGAAAAAAAAGAAATGACGATAATAACAATTGATATTCCTAGGGTTTTAAATATTTTGATTGGCATGGCGGTTAATTTGAAATTGTTATTTTTTGATTTATAACAACTAAACAAATTGAGATATTAAAACCCTACTTAAAAACACAAAAAATAATTAATTAGCTAAATTTTAGACATAAAAAAACCAGCACAATGACTGGTTTAAAAGTTTTTTAAAATTATTACCGACTTATAAAACAAATTTTAAAATAAAGAGTGCTACTGAAACTATCAAACTCCATATCAAAAACTGATTTACAAAATAATTAATTTTTGTTTTGTTGTTTGACGTGATGCTTTCTGAGTTATCGGTAGCGTTTTCTTCTTGATTTAAAAACTTCTTATGAAAGAATTTCATTATTAGTCTAGATTTAGTTTTTGGTGAAATTCAAGTAGTGATTATCCGTTCCACCGCCACTTTCATGTTTTAACCTTATAAAGGTTTCTGTGTACTCAAGCACTTTCCAGCCTTCTTCCATTTCATCTAAAGCTGAACCGTCATAATGTAAGTCTAATCTTTGATAGCCACTTTCATCATGTAAGTCCCAATCACCATTAGTGGTAACGCTGTATTTTATTGCAGTACAAAAACCGCCAGAATTGAAGTTAAAATTATAACCGTTGTAATAATTCGTTTCGTCATAACCATCTCCATAAAAATAGGAAACATACCAAGAACCACTGGTCAAAACATCGGATAAGACCAAAGTTCCAGAGCTCGTACTGTCACAATCATCAATAACATTCTCTATAGCTGACTCGAGTTGTGAATTGTTAGTAATGTTAATAGTTTCGCTGTTTGAATTTGTTAATGTTATCGGGAATACAAAACCAACTATTTCATCAGTTGTAAGGTTATTTACAAAATTGTACAGCTGATTATCATTTTGAATTGCTATTGAACTAGCTATCTGATTGTTTGTATTATAAATATTAATTGAAACTGGATAATTAAAATCGATACAAGAAATGTCATGATAAGGGCTATCATCACCATAACCTGCCATTATAGTTTCAAATTCTGCTTCGGTTGCTACAATATGCTCATAATAATTAGGATATACCATTGTAATAGGAAAAGCAAAGTGAACTTTATCATCGTCAGTAGTGCTTTGATTTTTTACATCCTGGACCGTTTGAAAATCAGCTTCCGAAACTACATAAACATATTGACCATCTATTGTTACATGAGCAGGCAGTTTTATACTACAGTTACTGGTTCCGTCTAAAACGTTGTCGGCTGTAGTTTCATATTGGGACACTCTGCTTATTAATGACGATATTGGTGAAGTTTTAGCAAAACTGTTCTGAGTATTAAGCGCAATAGTTTCCGTTTCGTCCTGACACGAAAAAAACACTAACATAAACAGATAAAGCAATAATAAGCAACAATTTTTCATAATATCATGTGCGATTTGATATATTCAAAACAAAGTTGCAATAAAAAACCCTACTAAAGAAAAAAAAATTAAATTTAAACTCTCGAATAATTCAGAAAATTAAATGGAAGAAACCAATTCTAATGGCATTTGTGAAGAATTAATTTTTTCAAGTTTTTTTAAAGCTAACGTAAAATCTTTACGAAATTACTTGTATTTCAAATTTGGAAATGAGGAAAAAGCAAATGATGTTACTCAGGATTCATTTATAAAGCTATGGGAAAATTGCAAAAAAGTACCTTTAGAAAAAGCCAAATCCTACTTATATACTATTGCTAATAACAATTCATTAAATGAAATAGCACATCAAAAAGTCGTTTTAAAATATGTTCAAAGCAATACCGGTAATGATAGAACTAATTTGAATCCGGAATATTTATTGGAAGAAAAACAATTCAAACAAAAACTGGAAAAAGCAATAGCGAAACTTACCGAAGCACAAAGAACTGCTTTTCTTTTAAATAGAATTGAAGGCAAAAAATATCACGAAATTGCAATTATGCTCGATATCAGCGTTAAGGCTGTAGAAAAAAGAATTCATGGCGCATTAGTTTCTCTACGAACAGAAATTGAACAGTTCAAGTAGGGTTTTTTAAATTTAAAATGTTTTTAATTAAATGGATGCAAAGGAAGAAAATTACGAATTAGCCAAATGGTTGGCTGGAGAAATGACTGAAAAGGAACAACAAACTTTTCAAAAAATTCCCGAATATGCTACTTACGCCAAAATTGCTGCTTATTCAAGTCAATTGAAAGCACCCGATTTTGATGCTGATTTATTATACCGAAACACTATAAATCATAAAAAAGCTACACCTAAAGTTATTCCGTTTTATCAATCCAAATGGATGAAAATTGCGGCCATTTTTGTTGTGCTGTTATCTTTAACTTTTTTCTTTAGAACTACAATTACTTCAACAGAAGTTGCGCAAAACGGTCAAAAAACAAATTTTGTTTTGCCTGATGATTCGCAAATTGTTTTGAATAGTGGCTCTCAAATTCAATACAAAAAATGGAATTGGGATAACAACCGGAAATTAGATTTAGATGGTGAAGCCTATTTTAAAGTAGCGCACGGAAAGAAATTTCAAGTCAATACAAATCTTGGAACTGTAACAGTTTTAGGAACGCAATTCAATGTTAAAGCCAGAAAAAATAGGTTTGATGTGACTTGCTACGAAGGAAGAGTTAAAGTAAACTATAACAATACAGAAGTAATTATAACCAAAGGAACTTTGGTAACTTTTGATAAAAACTACTTCGAAAGAAAAAATATTACCACTACAAAGCCAGAATGGACAGACAATCAGATTGTTTTCACAAAAGAAAAACTTCAAACTATTGTTGATGAGTTAGAAAGACAATACACTGTTGAAATTGTTTTAAACTGCAGAGAAAATTCTCAGCTTTTTAGCGGTACTTTACCATCAAATGACCGTAAAGCAGCTTTAGAAGTAATTACTTCTATATTTCATTTAAAAATCTCTAAATTAGATACTGATAAAATTATCTTAGTAGATTTTTAATGTTTTCAAAGCAATATCTTTTTTCTGTAATATCCTTTTTCTTTTTCATGCTAAGCTATGCGCAGCAGGATAAGGATGGTATTCCATTGAAAATAGTTTTGGAGGAAATCAGTTCAAGACACAATATTAAATTCAATTATATTGATGAAGAATTAGTCATCTACAAAATAATTTCCCCAAAACCTGATTTAACCTTAACTGAACAAATAGAGGCTATCCAATTACAGACTGGATTAAAATTTAAAAAAATAAGTGATGTTTATTATTCCATTTATAATGACCGGAAGCTTGACAAACCATTATGTGGCTATTTGTTTGATTCAGAAACAGGCTTTCCTGTAGAAAATGGAACTATCAAAATCCAGAATAATAATATAACCGTTTTTTCTAATAAAAAGGGATATTTTGAACTACCTCTTGTTTCTCCCGATCCCATTGAAATATCTCATTTGAATTTTGAAAAAAAAATAATCCAACCAAAGGACTTATATGTTTCAGATTGCCCAAAAATTAGCCTTTTTCCTATAGTCCAAAAATTAGATGAAGTCATCACGCAGCGTTATTTGACAACCGGAATTTATATAAAACAAGACGGAGCAGTTGAAATAAAACCACGCAAATTCGGAATCTTACCAGGATTGATTGAACCCGATGTGCTTCAGACTTTGCAGCAAATTCCCGGAATAAATTCAATAGACGAAACCGTTTCCAATATCAATGTCCGAGGTGGAACACACGATCAGAATTTATTTCTTTGGAATGGAATCCGAATGTTCCAAACGGGACATTTTTTTGGTTTAATATCCGCTTTTAATCCATCATTGGCACAAACTATTACGGTGACTAAAAATGGAAGTTCTGCTTTTTATGACGAAAGTGTCTCCAGTGTAATTGATATCTCATCTCATTCCAAATCGATTGAAAATACAAACTCAAGTATTAGCAGTAACTTGATTAGTGCCGAATTTTACACCAAAATTAAAGCTTCTGGGAAAGCCAGTTTTACCATATCCGGCAGGCGTTCTTTAACCGATTTTTTTAAGTCGCCAACGTATAAAAATTACAGAAATAAAGTTTTTCAAAATACGGTTGTAACCAATTTGAATAACAATCAAACTGTTGACTTTAATTCAAATGAGAAGTTTTATTTTTATGATTTTACGACGCAATACCAACAAAAAATTGGCTTAAAAAATGAGTTTGCTGTTGATGCTATTGTAATTAAAAATTCGTTATTCCTAAATCAATTTACTAATGATGCAAGCAAAAACAGTGATTTAGGCCAGGAAAGTTTTGGCGCAAGTATCAATTGGAAAACAAACTGGAATTTAAAAAATTCCACCCAATTTCAAATTTACATTTCTAATTATTCATTGGTTTCAAAAAGCGAATCTATTCTTAACAACCAGGTTTTGAATCAGGGAAACAAAGTCTTGGATTTAGGTTTTCAAATCAAAAACTCACACATGCTTTCAAAAACGATAACATTCAACAATGGCTATCAATTTGATGAAACCGGCGTAACTAATTTTGACGAAATCAATTCTCCACTTTTTTCCAGAAAAATTAAAGAAGTATTACGAACTCATGCTTTAATTGCCGAAGGTGTATTTGAAACAGATAATAAAAAAACATTTTTAAAAACCGGAATTCGCGCCAATTATTTTACCAAATTCAAATCGTTCTTAATTGAGCCCAGAGTTCAATTTAGCCAGATGTTGAGCAAATCAATTCGTTTAGAAATCCTTGGCGAGCAAAAAAGTCAGACACTTTCCCAGATAATCGATTTACAGCAGGATTTTTTAGGAATCGAAAAACGAAGATGGACATTGGCAAATGATACTACAAATCCGATTCAGAAAAGCAATCAAATCTCTGTTGGTTTTATCTTTAAAAACAATAACTGGCTTATTTCTTTAGACAATTTTTACAAAAAAATCACTGGAATAACTACAAGTAGTCAGGCATTCCAAAACCAATTTGAGTTTGTGAAAACCGCTGGTGAATATCAGGTTTTGGGTTCAGAGTTTTTAATTCAGAAGAATTTCGGAAAATTTTATTCTTGGCTAAGTTATAGTTACAATGACAATAAATATTTCTTTAAATCGCTTGAACCAACTGAGTTTATTAATAATTTTGAATTAAAACACTGCATTTCCTGGGCTGGAATCTATGAATGGAAAACTATCAAATTGGCATTGGGTTCAAAATGGCATACCGGGAAACCTATAACAACACCACAATCCACAACTTTGGATTCTGACAATCAGATTGTGTATAATTCGCCAAATAATGCCAGACTTAAAGATTTTTTTCAGGTCAATTTTTCTGCATCAAAAGACTGGAAACTTGATAAAGGAATAACATTGCAAACTAATATTTCGGTTTTAAATCTTTTCAACACTAAAAACAGCATTAATAAATTTTACAGAATTAATTCAACAGACAATACTGTCGAGAGTATCGATACGTATGCTCTTGAATTGACTCCAAATGTGAATGTGAAATTGAGTTTCTAATTACATTCTTTCGGGAACTTCAATTCCCAGTAGTTTGAATGCTGATTTTATAGTTTCAGCAACTTTTCTGGAAAGATGAACTCTGAAAACTTTCTTCGTCATATCTTCTTCTCCCAAAATGGAAACAGATTGATAAAACGAATTGTATTCTTTGACCAATTCATAAGTATAATTGGCAACTAAAGCTGGTGAATGATTGTTGGCAGCATTTTGTATTACTTCAGGAAAAAGTTCGATTTGTTTCAACAATTCTTTTTCTTTTGGATGCAATTCCAATTTAGCTATAAAATTCAAATCAAAATCTGCTTTTCGCAAAATGGACTGAATACGGGCATAAGTATATTGAATAAATGGACCAGTATTTCCAGCAAAATCAACCGATTCTTCAGGATTAAAAAGGATTTGTTTCTTTGGATCCACTTTTAGGATGTAATATTTTAAAGCACCAAGACCAATCGTTTTGAATAGTTTGGCTTTTTCTTCTGATGTATATCCTTCCAATTTCCCTAAATCGGTAGCAATTTTCCCGGCAGTTGCAGTCATTTCTTCCATCAAATCATCAGCATCAACGACAGTTCCTTCACGGGATTTCATTTTCCCTGATGGCAATTCTACCATTCCGTATGACAAGTGGTATAAGTCTTCTGCCCAATCAAATCCGAGTTTTTTCAGAATCAAAAACAATACTTTGAAATGGTAATCCTGTTCGTTTCCAACGGTATAAACCATTCCACCAACATCCGGAAAATCTTTCACACGCTGAATTGCGGTTCCAATATCCTGAGTCATATAAACTGCAGTTCCATCTGAACGCAATACAATTTTTCTATCCAGACCATCAGGCGTTAAATCAATCCAAACCGAACCATCAGCATCTTTTTCGAAAATGCCTTTTTCCAATCCGAATTGCACGACTTCTTTTCCTAACAAATAGGTATTGCTTTCATAATAATAACTATCGAAATCAACTCCGAGGTTATTATACGTTTGCGCAAAACCATCATAAACCCATTGGTTCATGGTTTTCCACAGTTGCATAATTTCCGGTTTTCCAGCTTCCCAATCCAAAAGCATTTGTTGTGCTTCGATAATTATTGGCGCTTGTTTTTTTGCTTCGTCTTCGGTTTTTCCCTTAGCGATTAATTCTGCAATTTGTGCTTTATATTCCTGGTCAAATTTTACATAGAAATTTCCAACCAGTTTATCGCCTTTCAAACACTCGCTTTCGGGTGTTTGGCCTTTGCCAAATTTCTGCCAGGCCAACATCGATTTACAAATGTGAATTCCACGGTCGTTAATGATTTGGGTTTTGTATACTTTTTTACCTGATGCTTTGATGATTTCGGCAACAGCATATCCTAAAAGATTATTTCTAACGTGACCAAGATGTAAGGGTTTGTTGGTATTTGGTGAAGAATATTCTACTATTACTGCTTTATCATTTAGAGAAACAGCAGCAAAACCAAAACGCTCATTATCTTTTATTTCGTTAAAGAAGTTAAGATAATAATCGTCTGAAACAACGATATTCAAAAAACCTGAAACCACATTAAAGCGGATAACTTCTTCAATATTTTCAACTAAGTAATTACCGATTTTAGTTCCGATTTCTATAGGATTTCCTTTGATAACCTTCAATAACGGAAAAATAACCATAGTAATATCGCCTTCAAATTCTTTACGTGTAATTTGAAATTCAACTTTATCAATTGAAACATCAAATAATTGTTGTACTGCTTTTTGAATAGGTAGTGTAAGAATTTGCGAAAGCTTCATGGTAATTTCTTTTAAGTTGGCAAAGATAAGCATTACAACAGAATTTTAATAGTCAGAACAATTTATAAAAAACATAGTTGATTATTTTGTAAGAAATGTATTTTGTAAGTTTTTTATTTGTTAAAATATAAATATCGTGCTTTTTATCGATATTATTTGCATTTAAACGATATTTATATCAATATTTGTCTTGTCAAAATCCCCAGATTATGAAAAAGTTATTACTCTTAACCTCAATCATGCTTACTACGATTGGTTTTTCACAGCCAATTTCTGTAAGTACAACGAGCTACACAGTACCACAATTGGTAAACAATGTGTTAATTAATTCGCCATGCGTCAATGCTACCAATGTGACGTGGAGCACAGGAACCAACTTTGGTTCTTCGAATGGAATTGGTTTTTTTCAAAACACAAATCCAGGTTTTCCAATGGAAAGTGGTGTTGTATTAAGTACCGGAAACGCATTAAATGCTCCCGGACCAAATACTTCCATATTAAATGATGGCGCTGCAACCTGGCCTGGTGATGCAAATTTAGAAGCAACATTGGCGGCAGCAGGAATCACAATGGCATCAAAAAATGCTTCGGTTTTAGAATTTGATTTTACACCAATTTCTCCGAACTTCAGCTTTGATTTTATTTTTGCTTCTGAAGAATATGGAAATTTCCAATGTTTATATTCTGATGCTTTTGCCTTTTTATTAACTAATGTGTCGACTGGTGTTACTACTAATTTGGCTGTTGTGCCTAGTACAACTACACCTATATCGGTAGTAACAATTAGAGATTTTTTATATAATTCTTCCTGTCCATCTGTAAATGCCAACTACTTTGGTAGCTTTAATGGTGGTTCCGGAGCAGCAAATTCAGCTACAAATTTTAATGGACAAACCAGAGTCCTAACTGCGGCATCTGTATTAACAGCTGGTGTTCCTTATCATATTAAATTAGTAATTGCAGATAGATCTGACCCACAGTCAGATTCAGCTATTTTTCTTTCTTCAAACAGTTTTAATGTTGGTCAGGATGTATTGGGATTAGATTTAACGATAGCTGGTGGCAATGCCTTATGTTATGGTACAAATCATACGCTTGATACAGGGTTAGATCCTTCTCTTTATTCATTTGTTTGGAGAAAAGACGGTGTGGTTATGACTGGAGAAACTGGTCCAAGTTTGAGTGTGAGTGGAGCCGGGACTTATGAAGTTACCTATGTCAATACTTTCAGTTCATGTCTGCCGGTTGTTGATTCAGTTATAATAGAGTATAATCCTCAAATAACATCTCCAAATCCGAATAACATCTATAAATGTGATTCTGGCGCTGCTTCTTATGCTTACAATTTAGATTTGAATACGCCAGTATTAAGAAATGGATTAGATCCGCTGACTAGTATTACTTACCATATTTCTCAAAATGATGCTGATAATAATATTAGCCCACTTCCTTTAGTTTATAATAGCCCAAGTGGACAAACGATTTATGTTAGAATTCAATTGCCAAATAGCACTTGTTTTATCGTTAAATCTTTTCAGTTGCTTGTTTCACCTGGACCTGTTGCTAATGCGGTACCAGATTTAGAATCATGTGCAGTTAGCCAATTTGTAAATAGAGCCCGATTTAATTTAGGACAACAAACCTCAACAATTTTAAGCGGTCAATCTCCGGCTATAAATATTGTTACTTATTACACTTCACTTACTAATGCGAATACCGGAACAAATCCTATAAGTGGAACCAACTCATTTCAATCTTTTGGTGAAACTATATATGTTAGAGTACAAAATGTAAGTGATCCTTCCTGCTTTAGCATTACGAGTTTTAATCTTATAATTAATCCTATTCCTGTTGTTGATGACCTGGAAGATGTTATTGTTTGTTCAAGTTATGTTTTACAACCTTTAACTAACGGAGATTATTTCACAAGCCCAAATGGAAATGGATTGCCTTTATTTGCTGGTACTTCAATTACACAAAGCCTAACCGTATACATATTCAATCAGCCTGATGGACCAGGCACTTGTGGAGCAAATAGCTCTTTTAAAGTTACGATTGTTGATGAAAGTAGTTTAACACCTCCAGATGTAACAAGCTGCGGGGATTATATTTTGCCTTCACAATTATATGGTAAATATTATACAGCACCTGGAGGAACCGGTACACAAATTCCTTTCGGAACAGTAATATCTGCTTCGCAGACTGTTTACTATTATTTTACTACGACAACACTTCCAATCTGCGTTGTAGATTCTAGTTTCAGTGTTTCAATTGTTCCGAATATTGAAGTTGGAACCAGACCTGATATTTTTGAATGCACTTCTTATTCATTGCCAGCTTTGTCTTTAGGCAACTATTTCACCGGACCTGGTGGCACTGGAGCTCAATTAGCAGTAGGAACTAGTATTACTACAAGCCAAACTGTGTATGTATATGCAGCTACAACTGGTACAACACCATGTAGTGATGAAGATATTTTTGATGTTTTTATTGGGATGTCGCAACCGCCAAATATCTCTCAATGTAACGGATATACTTTGCCTGCGCTTCCTATAGGAAACTATTATACTGGCCCAGCCGGAACTGGAACTCTAATTCCTGCAGGAACTGAAATAAATGATAATTCAATCATCTATATATATGCACAAACAGCAAGTGGATCAAGCAATTGTACTGACAATTTATATTTTACTTTAACTTTTGCTCAACCGCAAATAGATGTTATAGCTGATGTTAGTGTTTGCGAAACTTATACATTACCAGCATTAACAAATGGGGAATATTTTACTGATGTTGAAGGAACAGGAACAATGCTTTTCCCTGGAGATGTTATCCTTACAACACAAACTATATATATCTTCAAAAGATTAGATACAAATTGTTTTAATCAAAATAGTTTTACTGTTACGATTAATCCATTACCGGCTATTGATTCCCGTTCAGATATTGATATTTGTGACCAATATGTTTTAACAGCTTTAACCGTGGGTGATTATTATACAGGTCCAAATGCAACCGGAACACAGATTGCACCAAATACTGTTATATCGACATCTCAGTTAATTTATATTTATGCCATTTCAAGTACAACACCAGCCTGTAGTATTCAAAATAGTTTTCAGATAAATATATTTTCGACAACAGCTGATTCATCACCAAATATTTCTGCTTGTGATAGCTATACTTTACCAGTTCTAACAGCCAACAACCATTATTATACTGCGACAGGCGGATCAACAGGAACTGGAACAGAAATTTTAGCCGGTACTGTAATTACCACAAATCAGACAATATATATATTCAAAGAATCATTAATAAGAACTGCTTTTTCTTGTCTTGATGAAAGTTCATTTACAGTAACGATCAATAATACTCCAACAATTCCTGTTGTTGCAAATGCCACAGCTTGTAACTCTTATACTTTGCCTGCATTGACTATTGGTGATTATTATACGGGTATAAATGCATCCGGAACTTTGATGCATGCAGGTGATGTTTTGACTTCGACGCAATCACTATATATCTATGCGCATACTGCAACTTCGCCTGATTGTTCAAATGAAAGACGTTTTACAGTTACCATATATAATGTAGATGATTTGCCAAATGTTACTACTTGTGAAAACTATACTTTACCAACATTAACTGCTGGCCGATTTTTCACTGGCCCAGCTGGGACAGGAACAATGCTGTCTTCTGGTGCAGTTATTAATACATCAATGACTGTTTATATTTATGGTTCATCAGCATTTCTTCCTAAGTGTAGTGATGAAAGCTTTTTTACAGTAACGATTATTGATACGCCTGTTGCAAATCCGGTTCCTGCAGGTATGAGAACTACATGTGATTTGGATGGTACTAATGACGGAATAGTTAATTTTAATTTGTCAACCTTATCAGCCACAATTTTGGGAACTCAAACAGGTGGTGAATTTAGTGTTACTTATTATGAAAGTATGGCAAATGCGACCACTGCAACAAGCCCTGTAACATCATCGACTCAAAATGTCATTTATGCCAGAGTTAGTAATTCATTAGCACCAAATTGTTATGATGTTAGAGCGATAACAATCATTGTGAATAAACTTCCGGAACCAAAACCAGTTGATGGAATAATTTGTATAGACAGTGAAACCGGATTACTCTTAAATGCTTATACTATGCATAGTGGATTAAGTTCTTCCTTAGACTCTTTTGTTTGGAGAAATGAAGCTGGGACAACTGTGGGAACATCAAGCAATTATCAGGCAACTGTACCTGGAGTATTTACTTTAGTAGCTACAACTAACGCTACGGGTTGTGTTTCTGCACCGGTTAGTGTCACTGTTACACCTTCTGAGCCTGCTATAGTAACCTATGAAGTGAGTGAAGATTTTGCAGATAATCAATCAATTACGGTAACGGCAACTGGCCAGGGAAATAATTTTGAATATCAATTAGATAATGGTCCGTTTCAGGACAGCAATGTTTTTGAACATGTTATGTCTGGAATTCATATTGTAACTGTCAGAGATAAATATGGTTGCGGAAGCGTGAGTATTCAGGCTTTAGTTGTAAACTATCCTAAATATTTCACACCAAATGGTGACGGATATAACGATTCCTGGAACATTAAAGATTTATCAGGTCAACCAAGTGCAAGTATTGCAATTTATGACCGTTTTGGAAAAATGCTTACACAAATAAAACCAAACAATATGGGTTGGGACGGAACGTATAATGGCCATTTGATGCCTGCAGATGATTATTGGTTTAGCGTTTCGTATACTGATGAAAATCAAGTTGCTCAGGAATTCAGAGCCCATTTCGCAATGAAACGATAACTAACATAATAAATATGTTTGCAAAAACTCCTGAGAATATCAGGAGTTATTTTTGTTAAAACTTGTAACAAAATAAAGCTTTTAAAGTCTACTTATACATCAAAAACAAAAACCATCAAAATATCATGAAGTTAAAAATTTTACTAATTAGCTTTTTTAGTACCATTTCTTTTCTGCAAGCGCAAACCTCAGCTAAAACACCATTCGCATTAGGAAGCATTTCAGGAAAAGTAATTGACAATACCACAAAACAACCTCTCGCCTACGTTAATGTTAGTGTTAAACTGGAAGGGAAAATTGTAACTGGAGGAATTACACAAGAAAATGGAAGTTTCAGCATTAAAAATTTGGAACTAAAAGAATATGTTGTTGAATTTCAATTTATGGGTTACAAAAAACAAATCATTACTGTAGATTTAAATGATGCTACCAAAAATGTTAATCTAAATACCATTTCATTAGCAGAAGATGCTGTGCAACTGGAAGGTGTAGAAATTGTCAAAGAAAAATCTACTTACGAACAAAAAATTGACAGAAAAATTATAAATGTTGGTAAAGATTTAATCTCAGCTGGTGCAACTGCCGGAGAAATTTTAAACAACATTCCATCTGTTAGTGTTGATGCACAAACCAACGCTATAAGCTTAAGAGGAAATGAAAATGTAAGAGTTTTAATTGACGGAAAGCCAACAAACATTGATCCTGCGCAATTGCTAAAACAAATTCCATCAGCATCTATAAAGCAAATTGAATTGATTACAAATCCGTCAGCAAAATATAACCCGGAAGGAATGAGCGGAATTATCAATATCGTTTTACACAAAAATGCTAGCCAAGGGTTTAATGGAAGTATCAATAACGGCGTAACATTTGCCAAAACTCCAAAGGTGAATTCCTCATTTGATATGAATTACAAGGTTGGAAAATTCAATTTTTACGGCAATTACGGATTCAATCATGGTCTTCAACATAATCATGGTTTTGTAAATAGTCATCAACCGGGTGCTGAAAAAACAGTCGATTTTAATTTTAACAATAAAAATATTTCCCATTTGTATAAAATCGGTATCGATTATTATTTGAATGACTTTAATACCCTATCTGTTTATACCAATCAAAATCTTTATCTATCAAGTGGAAATAGTACTACGATGGTGGATTATCAATCAAATGCTATTTCTGATATTGTTCAAACAAACAATAGCCATAACAAAAATCCGTCAGGAACTTACAATTTAGATTTTAAGCATAAATTCAAAAAAGAAGGTGAAAACATTGAATTAGAAGCCAATTACAACCGAAATAAAGGCACTGAACATTCAAGGTTTGAAACTTTGACAAATACTAGTGATATTAACTATTTAAATGATATTAGCAGTCTAAACAACAATACCAAAATTAATTTAGATTATACCAATCCGTTGGGAAAAGACGCCAAATTAGAAACAGGTTTAGAAACCCGAATAGAAGACACCAATAATGATTTCGACAAAGACTTAGCTTATAATTCTGATTTTCATTATAAAAGAACAATACATTCAGCTTATGCAACTTATGGCAAACAGTGGACAAAATGGGGTTACCAGGTAGGTGCGCGTTTTGAAAATTATACTGCTGAAGCTAAGTTTAATGCGGTTGATTCTGAAGATAGCAATGGAAACGGAAACACTACCGAAATCATCACAGGTACTTTTGATGATAAAATAAACACTGTTTATCCAAGTGGTTATTTGTCTTATAAACTTTCAGATAATAATAGCTTTAATTTCAATTATTCGCGAAGAGTTGACAGACCAAGCATCGGACAGGTAAATCCAATCAGAGAATGGAGCACACCGACAGTTACTTCGGTTGGAAATCCCTATTTAAAACCACAGTTTACCAATTCATTTGAATTGAATTACACTAGAAAAACAAAAATTGGTTCTATCTCAAGTGTGGTGTTTTACCGAATGATTACTCATGAAATCACGCGTTTGGTAGAGATTGATCCAAATGACAGCAACAGAAATATTTTGTCTTATGCCAACTTCAAAGATAATAATTCGTATGGAGCTGAAATTTCAGCAAATTTAGATTTTACCAAATGGTGGAGTGCGAATGTTGGAACCGATATTTACTTCAAAAAAATAAGAGGAACGGTAACTTCTCAATTCGTTGAAAAAAATGTTTCTGTTTTCAATGGAAGGATTAATAATACTTTCAAAGCTACCAAAAACCTGCGTTTTCAACTTTTCGGAATGTATCGTGGACAAGAACAAGGACTACAGTTTTTAAGAAAAAGCATGTACAAAACAGATATCGGAGCGAGTTACAATGTGTTGAAAGGAAAAGGAACTATCAGCGCCAGAGCAAGTGACATTTTTAACACGATGAATTTCAGCTTTGACGGAACATTGCCTTATAATCAGGAAGGCGCATTTTACTGGGAAAGCAGAAGCGTTTATTTAGGATTTAATTACCGCTTTGGTGGTGGCAAAAATGCTGCGCTGCAAAGAAAACAGCGTGATAAAAACGAAACCCAAGGTAGTGGTGGAATGATGTAGATTTTATTGAATTTGAGTTAGTTGTTATTGAAAAAGCCGTCTGTGCAAAGATGGCTTTTTCTATTTTGAAGTTTAAGCTTTTACCATTTAATGATAGCACTTGCCCAGGTAAATCCACTGCCAAAAGCGGCTAAGACAACAGTATCGCCTTTCTTTATTTTTCCTTGCTCCCAGGCTTCTGTCAAAGCAATTGGAATAGAAGCGGCCGTTGTATTTCCGTATTTCTGAATGTTATTAAAAACCTGATCATCGCTCAAACCAAATTTCTTTTGAATAAACTGTGAAATTCTCAAATTCGCCTGATGTGGAATCAACATATCAATATCAGAAACCTGCAAATTATTGGCTTGTAAACCTTCGTTAATTACTTCGCTAAAACGAACTACTGCATGTTTGAAAACAAATTGCCCGTTCATATAAGGAAAATAACTCTCATCATCCGGATTGTTTTCTGCCAAAATATCTGTTATCCATCTTCCGCCCATTCCTGGCGCTAAAACGGCTAATTCTTTGGCGTGTTCACCTTCTGAATGCAAATGTGTGGAAAGGATTCCGCTGTCATCATCGCTTCTTGTCAAAAGCGCTGCTCCTGCTCCATCTCCAAAAATTACCGAGACACTACGGCCACGTGTTGACATGTCTAATCCTAACGATTGCACTTCGGAAGCTACCACCAAAATGTTTTTATACATTCCGGTTTTGATAAATTGATCTGCAACAGAAAGCGCATATATAAAACCCGAACATTGATTGCGGACATCCAATGCGCCTACAGTTTTCAAGCCCAATTCTTTTTGCAAAGCAACACCTGGTCCTGGAAAATAATAATCGGGTGAAATAGTCGCAAAGACTATAAAATCGATGTCATCATTAGAAAGACCAGAACGCTCAATGGCAATTTTAGCGGCTTTCACGCCCATTGATGTAGTCGTATCCTGACCCCGAACAATATGCCTTCTTTCCTGAATTCCGGTTCGTTCCTGAATCCATTCATCATTTGTATCTATTATTTTTGATAAATCATCATTGGTAACTACATTATCGGGAACATAAAATCCTAAACCTGATATTTTGGATTGGTACATACGTATGTTTATTAAATTATCAATATGCGAAAGGCTAAGTTAAACATTTTTAAAAAGGAACAATTTTATTTCAGATTTAAAAAATTGCGGCAACTGATTTTAGGATTTCTTTTCTAAGTGAATTTCAGAACCAATGGAAACTTCATTTTCACTTTCAAAAAATACAGTTTTGTTTTTATGCTTAGCTTCGATGAGATAATGGTTTCCTAGAAAATAAGCATTTGTCACGACGGCTTTTAGCTTTGATTTTTCAGCAATTCTCAATTGGTTTGGATAAATCAGTTCTGTTTTTCCATCAATTTCTATTTCGTTTACATCACCGAAAAGAGAAGCTATATATTTGCTTTTGGGATTATCGTAGATATTTTTTGGACTTCCTTCTTCAATGATTTTTCCATCTTTCAACACCAAAACATCATCCGAAAATGAAAGCACATCCGAACTGTCATGTGTAGCAAAAATGGTTGTGATTTGTTTTTCTTTCAGATAGCCAAAGAGTTTTCTGCGTAAGCTGTTCTTTCTAAAATTATCTATATGGCTAAAAGGTTCATCCAACAATAAAACTTCAGGCTCAAGTGCCAAAACTCTTGCCAATGCAACACGCTGCATTTGTCCGCCGCTTAAGTTTTTTGCTTTTATATTGGCATAATCCGTCATTTCAACTATTTCCAATAATTCAGCAATGCGCTCATTTTTTTGTTCCGGGTAAAAGTTTGAAAGGTATTTTCCAACATTTTCGGCAACGGTAATATATGGCATCAAATCAAAATCCTGTGCCAGATATTTCATAAAATCCATTCCTGGAATTAGATTGTATTTTGGTCCCAAAATTTCAATGTTATCCCAGAATAGTTGCCCTTCATCTAAGTCATATAATCCATAAATAAGTTTGAGTAAGGTACTTTTTCCGCAACCGCTTTCGCCAATTACAGCCATATTTCTTCCTTTTTTTAATTCGAAAGAAATAGTATTTATGATTGGCTTTTCCTGATAGGAAAATGAAATGTTTTCGATTTTTAGCATGACTTTACCTGAGATACAAAATTGAGCAATCTAAAATGAAATAAAAAATATAGTTTATATAATTCTAAAAAATAAGAGCGAAACTCATATTACTGAGAATCGCTCTTACCAACCTAACCAATAACAAATCTATTTCAATTAAGAAATATATTTATTTTTAAATGACTTCTAACATTCGAGAACTTTGACTAAAACCTTCAGAGAAAACGGGCTCGGTTTACTTAACCACATTCCTAAATTTCTCGGATGGTTTTTACCTTTTTACCTCTATTTCTTATAGCCATCTTTGTATATGTAAAGTTACTGCTGTTTAACCGTTTATAAAAATTATCAAACAGAAAGTTTTGTTAAATTTTCTTCAAAAAAAAGCGCCCATTTACATGGACGCTCTTAAATATGTTAAAAGTACAGGATTATTTTCCTGCTTCTTTTTGAGCATCCTGAACCATTTTTTCGTTAGCCGTAATAGCAAACTCTACACGACGGTTTTGACTTCTTCCATCTGCAGTATCATTTGATGCAATTGGGTCAGCAATTCCTAAACCTGTAGTTTTAAAACGTGAAGAACTTATACCTTTTCCACTTAAATAACTTTTAACAGAAGCAGCTCTTTGTTCTGATAATGTTAAGTTATGCGCCACAGTACCTGTGCTATCAGTATATCCATAAATCTGGATATCAGTATCTGGATATTGACCGAATACTGAAACTAATTTATCCAAATTAGCTTTTGCTGTAGTAGTCAATGAAGACTTGTCCGTATCAAAACGAACAGCGTTTTCTCCAAGTGTCAATTTTATCCCTTCTCCTACTCTTTCAACTTTTGCACCAGGTACAGAGGTCTCAATTTCACGGGCTTGCTTATCCATTTTATTACCAATTACGCCACCGGCAACTCCACCGATAACTCCGCCAAGAACAGCACCAAGTGCTCCATTTCCACCTTTGCCAATATTATTACCTAAAACCCCACCGATAACGGCACCTCCTGCAGCACCAATTACTGCTCCACGTTGTGTTTTATTTGAATTTTTTACTGCATCACAACCTGTGAACAGACTTCCTAAAAGGAAAAGACTTGCTAAAGCAACTGTTTTTATATTTTTCATAATGGTTAAATTTAATTTCTATTGAATTGGTATACTACATCGGTTGCTTTTCCGGCAACATCAATTTGGTCAACAAGCTGAAAAGAATTATCTGTTATATTGGCAACTTTCAGAACGTAACCGTCTTTTACTTTTCTTGCTTTAGATTCATCTAAAACTTTCATAACAAATTGCCCGTCTTTATTGACAAACCAAGTAATTGGCGTACTATAAGCTGTACATTTTGGGCTGTTCAGCGAGAAATTACCTTTGTTGTTGTTAGAAACGAATTTCCATTTACTACCAACAAAACATTGTGAATCTGCCAATTCAAAAGAATTAACTTTAAACACACTCGAATTAGGATAAGTCACAGATGTAACGGTCCAGTTTCCTTTCATCGCTACCTGTGTTTTAGAATCCAACTTAGTGTCGGTGGCCGATTTTGATTTACATGATATAATCAAAACTGACAATGCAATAAATAAAATAAATTTTTTCATGCGTATTTGAGTTTTATAAATTAGTTAGTACAAATATACTACGATTTTAACATTTGACTTTACATTATATCGCAGAATTGTTTCAGAATTAATGTAAAATTCTTATTGCGTCAATTTGTCATAAGCGTTGCAATTGGTCTCAGTTTTGACTAGTCAGAATTCAAAATCGTTTAATCTAAAAAATATAAATATGACAACAGGAAAAATCAATGTATCCGTAGAGAACATCTTTCCGCTGATAAAGAAGTTTTTATACAATGACCACGAAATTTTCTTGCGTGAATTAGTATCGAATGCCACCGATGCAACGTTAAAATTAAAACATCTAACAAGCATTGGTGAAGCCAAAGTAGAATATGGCAATCCAATTATCGAGGTAAAAATCGACAAAGAAGGCAAAAAACTGCACCTCATCGATCAAGGATTGGGAATGACTGCTGAAGAAGTAGAAAAATACATTAACCAAATTGCTTTTTCAGGTGCTGAAGAGTTTCTGGAAAAATATAAAGATTCAGCCAAAGACTCAGGAATTATTGGTCATTTTGGACTTGGTTTTTATTCAGCATTTATGGTAGCTTCCAAAGTAGAGATTATCACCAAATCATACAAAGACGAACCAGCTGCGCACTGGACATGTGATGGAAGTCCGGAATTTACTTTGGAGCCATCTGACAAAACCGAAAGAGGAACCGAAATCATCCTTCATATTGCTGAAGATTCTTTAGAATTTTTGGAAGAATTTAAAATCCGTGAATTGTTGACGAAGTACAACAAGTTCATGCCGATTCCAATTAAGTTTGGAACCCGTAAAGAAAAAATCGAACAGAAAAAAGGAGAATCTGTTGCCGAAGCAGACAAAGACAATATTTTCACTGAAGTGGAAGTCGATAACATCATCAACAATCCAAATCCGGCCTGGACAAAGCAACCGGTTGATTTGACTGACGAAGATTATAAAGATTTCTATCGCGAATTGTATCCAATGCAATTTGAAGATCCATTATTCAATATTCATTTGAATGTGGATTATCCGTTCAACTTGACAGGGATTTTATATTTCCCAAAAATGTCCGGCGATTTGCAAATGCAAAAGGACAAAATCCAAATGTATCAAAACCAGGTTTTTGTTACCGATAATGTCGAAGGGATTGTTCCTGAATTTTTAGGCATGTTGAAAGGTGTGATTGATTCTCCGGATATTCCGTTGAATGTTTCGCGTTCTGGTTTGCAGGCAGATAGCAATGTGAAAAAAATCTCGAATTACATCACACGTAAAGTAGCTGATAAATTGAAATCATTATTCACTGAAAACCGTGAAGATTTCGAGCTAAAATGGAACGATATCAAAATTGTATTGGAATACGGAATGCTTTCGGAACCAAAATTCTATGAGAAATCAGCTGATTTTATTTTGTATCCAACCGTTGATGACAAGTATTACACTTTAGCAGAATTAAAAGAAGCGATTACCGCAAACCAAACCGATAAAAACGGGAAATTGGTAGTGTTATATGCTTCTAACAAAGATTCACAACACAGTTACGTTGAAATCGCTAAGGAAAAAGGATATGAAGTGGTATTGTTGGATTCTCCAATCGTATCACATTTGATTCAAAAACTGGAAAGTGACAATGAGAACATGAGTTTTGTACGTGTAGATTCAGATCATATCGATAAGTTAATTCAAAAAGAAGAAACTCAAATTTCTAAATTATCAGAAGACGAGTCTACGCAATTGAAAACGGTGTTAGAAGAAATTGTGCCAAAAACAAATTACTCGGTTCAGTTACAAGCAATGGACAGTACAGCTGCGCCATTCATCATCACGCAACCTGAATTCATGCGTCGTATGAAAGAAATGAGCCAAACTGGTGGCGGCGGAATGTTCGGAATGGGGAATTTCCCGGAAATGTACAATTTGGTTGTGAACACCAATTCAGAATTGGCAACAACGATATTAAACACTTCTGATAAATCAGCTCAGGAAGGTTTGGTAAAACAAGCATTAGATTTAGCCAAAATCTCTCAGGGATTATTAAAAGGTGAAGAGCTGACTGCTTTTGTGAAAAGAAGTTTTGAGCTAATCAAATAAGAAAATGAATATAAAGAATAGATAAAAGACCTGTGAGTGAAAGCTTGCAGGTTTTTTTGTAAATTTGAGTTTTAATAAAAACTTATGATTAAAATTCTAAAAGCTATTGTTACAAAATTAGGAGGTGTTGATGTTTCTGAAAAAAATCATGTAGATACTTTTACAGAAAATAAAATGATTGCTGCGAGAGGAACTCAAATAGCTTCTTCAAAGAGCGGCGGAATTTGGATAGAATACCAAGAACTCGCAGGGTTTAAGTTTTTAAATGCTATAATCATTGGTCAAAGCAATATGAAAACAATGAACGGTTGTGAATTGACTTTTTTGGGAGAAAACATGGAAATCAAGCTGAATTCAGACACTCAGGAAATTGAATCCGATTTTTCAAATGTATCTAACAGATGGCTCACGAGCGTAACCTTTGACATAACAACTATTGAGACTGATTTTATTGAAAACAAAACAGCAGACACCATTCAATTGAGCTATAAGAAATCAACTGAAATTTTCAATGTTTTAAAATAAATTAATCCCATTAACTTCGTAATTCACAATTCGTAATTTACAATGACTCTCCACATCGAAACTCCGGCCTTACTTTTCTCAGCAACATCTTTGATATTGTTAGCATATACCAATCGGTTTTTAACCATTGCTCAAATCGTGCGAAGTTTGAAAAAACATTATGATGAAAATCATACCAAAAGCATTTTACTCCAAATCAAAAATCTTAACCTGAGGCTTTCGCTGATACGTTATATGCAGCTCTTTGGCGTGTTGTGTTTGTTTCTTTCGGTGTTTGCGATGTTAGCTCTATTTCTTGAACAACATACCATGGGTATTTACCTTTTTGGCGGAAGTCTATTAACTTTGCTGGTTTCGCTAGGAATTTCTTTTTGGGAAATCAGCATTTCGGTGACAGCATTGCGTTTGCACTTGAGTGATTTGATGGAAGAGGAAAAAAAATAATCACTTGAAATCAAAATAAACCTTTCTCTGAGGAATAGTTTACTTGCTGTTTTGTGTCAATTTTTTATGTTGGAATTATTTTTGAAACAATTTTTCACAACTTTATTTTATACTTTAAAATATCCAAAGGTCGAAACCAAAAAACTCTCAAGCTTTTATTTGGGAGTTCTTTGGTGGGTTATTAGAAAATCAGTAATAGATATACGTTGTCGTAGTGCTCGGATAAGGCCCACCTTCCATTATTTTTACAGAAGTTTCCGGGAAACTCAAACTATTGTAGGTATAAGTTGTTGTTGAGGATGTGCCACTTGAGTCAGCAGTAAACCAACCGTTTGTCAAAATATTATGATCCACACCGAATACCTCTCCATAGCTTTCTCCTTCTGCTGCATCGACTAAATTGAGTTGGCTGAAACCGATTATATTCTTAAACGGATTGTTATTGTTGTCATAATTGTATAGTACCGTATAGGGCTCACCAGGATCTGTTCCATCCGAATAAGGTGTAATATCAACACTACTTATTTCATTATCCGTCAGGTGAATGACAGCTGCCCCCAATATATCAGTAAAAATCCCTGAAAAACCGCCGTGCCATAGACATGAAACCGTATTGTCGGTATTGTAAGTAAAGTCAATTTTATGTTCGAAAGTTACAGGATTGTCGGGCTCAACGTTTTGTAAATACACCAATAATCGTCCGCTGGTATCATAGGTAAAAGTTTCAAATCCTACTATTTCCATCCCGTCAGAATCGTAGGTGTCAATCCTTGTAATAAAGTCATCTGTGTAGGTGTAATATTTGGGATTACTCGATTGCGGAATTTGCTTAACAATTTTCTTTCCATTATAAAAGAAATCTGTATAAAAGGTTCCATCATCTGTTACGGTAATCCTTTTTACCAATGCATCATTTTCTGGTGTAAAAGGAGAGTCCGAATCTGAGGAACAGGCGTTCAGCACTAGACTGGTAAGGAAAATAAGGGAAATGATTTTTTTCATAAAGTTTGGCTTTTAGTTATCCAAACTCACCTCATTTATTGTGCCAAAAAAATATAAATCATTATTATTCAACGGATTTAAAATAGAAACGCCCTTAAATTATTAAGGGCGCTAACTATATAATTCGTAAAATCTACTTGCTTAGGTACATTTTTCTTCTCGAATACAATTCATAGAACTGGTCGTCTTTCAAATCATCAATAAACAAGATACTTTCACCTGTTGATTTCATTTCCGGCCCAAGTGCCTTATTCACATTCTGAAACTTAGAAAAAGAGAAAACAGGTTGCTTAATTGCAAAGCCTTTAAGCTTCGGAGTAAATGTAAAATCGGTTACTTTATTCTGCCCTAGCATCACTTTCGTGGCATAATTTACATAAGGTTCACCATAAGCTTTCGCAATAAAAGGCACCGTTCTCGAAGCTCTTGGATTGGCTTCAATAATATAAACGGTATCGTCTTTTATCGCAAATTGTATGTTGATTAATCCAACTGTTCTCAATGCCAATGCTATTTTCTTTGTATGATCTTTAATTTGCTGCATTATGAATTCACCCAAATTAAACGGTGGCAAGGTTGCATTACTATCGCCTGAATGAATTCCGCATGGCTCGATGTGCTCCATAATTCCGATGATGTAGACATTTTCACCATCACAAATCGCATCGGCTTCGGCTTCAATTGCTCCGTCTAAATAATGGTCTAAAAGCAATTTATTTCCCGGAATGTTTTTCAGCAAATCGATAACATGTTCTTCTAATTCCTGTTTGTTGATGACAATCTTCATTCCTTGTCCGCCCAAAACATAAGAAGGACGAACTAGTAATGGAAAGTCTAAAACATCAGCCAATTTCGATGCATCATCAGCATTTTCAGCAATTCCAAATTGTGGAAATGGAATTTTTAATTCGGTCAACAATTCAGAAAATCTTCCTCTATCTTCGGCTAAATCTAAAGCATCAAATGAAGTTCCAAGAATTTTGATTCCGTATTTAGATAATTTTTCTGCTAGTTTCAATGCTGTTTGTCCGCCAAGCTGAACGATTACGCCTTCAGGTTTTTCATGACGAATGATGTCATAAATATGTTCCCAAAATACCGGCTCAAAGTATAATTTATCCGCTGTGTCAAAATCAGTGGAAACCGTTTCCGGATTGCAGTTAATCATGATGGTTTCGTAACCACATTCTTTAGCTGCTAAAACTCCGTGAACACAAGAATAATCAAACTCGATTCCCTGCCCAATCCTATTTGGTCCAGAACCCAAAACGACTACTTTCTTTTTATCAGAAACAATGCTTTCATTGTGAACATATCGTTCGCCTGTTGCTGTTTCAATTTCAGCTTCAAATGTCGAATAATAATATGGTGTTAATGCTTTAAATTCGGCCGCACAAGTGTCAACCAGTTTGTAAACACGTTTGATATTCATATCATCACGCAACTTATAAACCTGACTTTCCAAACATTTCAGCATGTGCGCAATTTGTCTGTCGCCGTAACCTTTTTGCTTTGCTTCCAATAATAATTCTTTGGGAAGATTGGCGATATTGTATTTTGAAATTTCTTTTTCTATTGTGTATAATTCTTCGTATTGCTTCAAAAACCACATGTCAATCTTAGTGATTTCGTGGATTCTGCTCAATGGAATTCCTAACGCAATCGCATCATAAATCACAAAAACCCTGTCCCAACTTGCAAACGTTAGTTTCTCTATTATTTGTTCGTAATCTTTATATCCTTTTCCGTCAGCGCCTAAACCGTTTCTTTTGATTTCCAAAGATTGTGTCGCTTTGTGCAGTGCTTCCTGGAACGAACGTCCAATTCCCATTACTTCTCCAACCGATTTCATTTGAAGTCCTAACGTTCTGTCAGCGCCTTCAAATTTGTCAAAATTCCAGCGTGGAATTTTCACAATTACATAATCCAAAGTTGGTTCGAATAAGGCTGAAGTTGATTTTGTGATTTGGTTTTGTAATTCATCCAAATGGTAACCTAAGGCTAATTTCGATGCAATCTTCGCAATTGGATAACCAGTTGCTTTTGATGCTAATGCAGAAGAACGAGAAACTCTTGGATTGATTTCAATCGCAACGATGTCTTCTTTTTCATCTGGTGAAACTGCGAATTGCACGTTGCAACCTCCGGCAAAATTCCCGATAGAACGCATCATCAGAATCGCCATATCACGCATTTTCTGGAAAGTGGTGTCCGATAAGGTCATTGCTGGCGCAACAGTGATTGAATCTCCGGTGTGAATTCCCATTGGATCCATATTTTCGATAGAACAGATGATTACAACGTTGTCATTTTTATCGCGGAGTAATTCTAATTCATATTCTTTCCAACCAAGCAAAGCTTTGTCAATCAAGACTTCGTGGATTGGTGACATTTCTAAACCATAACTTAGTTTTTCGTCAAATTCTTCTTTGCTGTGTACGAATGCTGCTCCGGTTCCGCCAAGCGTAAACGATGGTCGGATGACTAATGGAAAACCAAATTCCTGTGCAATTTCTTTTCCCTGCAGGAATGAAGTCGCGGTTTTGGCTGGTGCTGTTGGCACACCGATTCTTTCTAACAATTGTTTGAATTGTTCTCTGTCTTCGGTAACATTGATTGCGTTTACATCTACGCCAATTAATCGAACATTAAAATCGTCCCAAATTCCTTTTTCGTCAGCTTCCAAGCATAAATTTAATGCTGTTTGTCCGCCCATGGTTGGCAAAACAGCATCGATTTGCGGATGTTCTTTCAGGATCTGGATGATTGATTTGGTTGTTAATGGCAATAAGTAAACGTGATCCGCCATACTTGGATCTGTCATAATCGTTGCCGGATTGGAGTTGATAAGAATAACTTCAATTCCTTCTTCGCGGATAGAACGAGCCGATTGTGAACCGGCATAATCAAATTCGCATGCCTGCCCGATTACTATTGGGCCTGAACCTATGATTAAAACCGATTTAATTGAATTGTCTTTGGGCATTTTTTGTGTGTTGTTTTTGTTAGAGACAAGGCATTGCCTTGTCTGTACTTGTTGTGTGTTGTGGTTGTGGTTTTGTTTTTTAGCCCCGATAGCAGTGGAAATCCTTTTTATTTTTCTTTAAAAATAAAAAGATTGGAACGGATAGCGGGAAATAGCTCCTGAAAATTATCAATATTTATGAACATAGTATAAAAAAAGCCGCTACTAATAAAAGTAACGGCTCTATATTGATTATTGCTAATCATTATTTTTTGTGTCTTGGTTCAGAAGATACAGTCAATTTATGTCTTCCTTTTGCTCTACGACGCGCAAGGACTTTTCTTCCATTAGCAGAAGCCATTCTGTCCATAAATCCGTGTTTATTTCTTCTCTTTCTTTTCGATGGTTGAAACGTTCTTTTGCTCATTGCTGTGTATCTTTAAAATCTTGTATTAATTTCTATAGTATACGGCTCTTTTAAAACCGAGTGCAAATATACAAACCTTTTTTTTTCTGGCAAGTAGTTTTATAAAAATATTTTCATTTCATTTTATTACCTTTGCAACCACAAAAAATATATCACATGTTTCACAGATTTATCAAATTAATTATAGCTGCATTATTAGTAGCAACAGCCATTTGGCAGTTTACAGAAGGAAATGTTGGAAACGGAATTTTTTTAATTCTATTGACGGCTATTCCTATTTTTCTTTATTACAAAAACGAATTTATCCTTTTGGCCTTTTTAAAATTGAGAAAACAAGACTTTGCAGGTGCAAAAGTTTGGCTGGATAAAATCAAAAATCCTGAAACGGCTTTGGTTAGAAAGCAACAAGGATATTACAATTACCTTCACGGATTGATGATGTCGCAAACGAATTTACACCAATCGGAGAAATTCTTTAAAAAAGCAGTTGAATTAGGCTTGAGCATGGATATGGATATGGCTGTTACCAAATTAAACTTAGCCGGGATTGCAATGTCAAGAAGACGTAAACTAGAAGCTACAACGTTGTTAAACGAAGCTAAAAAGCTTGACAAACAAAACATGCTGAATGATCAAATCAAGATGATGAAAGAGCAAATGAAGAAAATTTAAGGAGACTTCTTAGACTGACTTAGACAACTTAGAAATAAAAACCGCTTTCAAGAAAAATGAAAGCGGTTTTTATTTTAGATTCTAATCTAAGAAGTCTAACTAATCTAAATTAATATCCAGATAACGGAATTTTAATTTCGTATTTCTTCTTACTTGGATTCAATAATTTTTTATCTCTCAGCCAAGGATTATGGATTTTCAAAACCTTGTAATTAATTCCCTGAGAGATTGCAAATCCGGTTAAGTCGGTAATTGTACTATCTACTTCAACGCTTTTTGTTGGAATTGTTGGGTATAAATCGGTTGGATAAATACTAAATCCGTACAATTCTGGTTGCTTCATGATTTCTTTAAGTGCTAAAATTCGGAACACATACCGTGAAGTTTCTTCTGTCAAACCTAAATCGTAGTAATTAGAAACTTTCTGTTCGTCTATTTTTTTTCCTAAGCCACTCATACCGCCATTGTATGAAGCAGCGGCCATTGTCCATGAGCCAAATTTTTCTTTGGCAGCTAATAAATATTTACAAGCCGCTTCGGTAGATTTCTCTAAATGGTAACGCTCATCAACAAGTTCGTTTACTTCCATTCCTCTTTCTCTCGCTGTATCCGGCATAAATTGCCAAACACCTTTAGCTCCCGAAGGAGAACTGGCATTCACCAGTGCGCTTTCGATAACGGCAAGATATTTAAAATCATCCGGCACACCATATTTTTGCAGGATTGGTTCAATAATAGGGAAAACTCTGTTGGCTCTTCGTATTATTAAAACTGTCGTTGCATCAAGATTAGCATTTATAAGTAATTCTCTGTCTAAACGCTCTTTAACATCGCTTATTTGTAGTGGAGTAGTCTCACCTGCAAAGTCAACAGCAGTTGGAAAATACATTGGAGTGCCTTCACGTAATAATTTTTCTTTGTTGTCTCCTGATATCCCATATACTAGTATTCCGGAAATCAAAATTATTACGAATGTCGATAATAGGGCTTTATTCGTTTTCATAATATTCTTATTTATATTGGTAAAACTACAAAAATCAATACAACATTACCTACTATCTAACATAATTTTAGGTAAATTTTCATTAAGCCAGCGGTATTTTGTTATGATCATAATATGTGTTCCGCCTTTAACACTGATGCTTTTCCCGATATGTTTTATCGGAAAAACTTCATCAGCTTCTCCATGAATATGGATAATTTCATTGTCAATTTCTGTTCGGTCCCAATTGATTATTTGCTCAATTGCCCAATCTAAATATATCTTGTCACGAACGGAAAGAAACTTTTCATACAGTTTTAGCCTTTGTTTTAAAATGGATGAACCAAAAGTGAATTTGGTTAAAAGCTCAATGTTTTCAACGAGTTTGGTTGGTATAAGTTTGTAAGCTTTTGTGGTTTTTGCAATTTTCATTCGTCTTGGCATTTCAACATTTGATTTTACACTCGAAATGATAATTACCTTTTTTGTATTTACAAATGGTTTCATTTCCTGAACCAAAATCCCACCAAAAGAAACACCAACCAGGATAATATTTTCATGCTTTATATTTTCTGCCATTCGCTTGGCGTATTCATTTAACGATTCATTTTCTTTTGGTAAAACCCATTCCAGTAAATGCATTTCAAAAGTTTCTGTCGGTAACTGAATTCGTTCAAAAATACTTGAACTTGCAGCCATTCCTGGCATAAAATAAACATGAATTTTTGGCATTTTTTAACTTGAAAGTGGTTAATTATTAGTAACTTTGCATAAAAATAATCCTTTTTTTT
>NZ_JBDSMB010000069.1:0-1727 GCF_039916025.1 Flavobacterium sp. | reverse complement strand
GGCTGGTAATCAAACAAAACAAGTCGCTGTTCAATAGCTTGATAGACCCAGAAGTAACCACGATGCGTTTTATTTTTCACATCTTTATCTAAAACCGGATGCGGCGTTTCGTCAACGCCAATGTATCGTGAACACAGAGTTTGCTTTATTAATTCATTATACAGAGGCTCAAGCAGCTCGCCTATTTGTGTTGGAACATCTCCCAGTGTTGAGTAAGCAAGTTTAATTCCTGCGCGCTTCATTCTTTCAAGCTGACGGTATAAAGGAAGGTGATCACAATATTTTTCAATGATCACACGTGTTAGTAACAGTGTACCGAAAAGCCCTTTGTCAATCGGACGTGAGGGCAAAGCTCCAATAACAACACCTTCACTTTTTGGATCAGAGAATTTTAAACGAACATATTTTTTTACAAATAATTTCCCAGGAATCTCTTCAAGAATTTCCGTGATTTCTTCCCCGATTGGTTTTTGAGAACTGTTCTTATCAAAACCTTCAGGATAAATCGTAATCACTTCTCTTGGCAAAGAAGCGGGTAGTACCTGACGAACAGGGTACTTTTCTTTTTTCTTCTTACGCTCGTGCTTGTCAACTATGATAATTTCTTCCTGATTTTCAACTGCAGGCTCTTCCAAAAGATTTAATTGAGAAGGATGCGCGGCAGGAACGAAACGTTCGCTTTTTGCGCCGAAGATCATCCTGCGAAGTTGATCAAGCTCGTGTTTTAGCTTTAAATTATCGGCATAAAGCTCGTGACATGTGTCAAAAAGTTCTTCCTTGCTTGATGTTTCGCTAATACTCATTGCTTAACAAAGGTAACTCTACAAGCGTTGATATCATTGATTATTTATTAAAACTTTCACACTACAATCTGTTCATATCGCTTATGTTTTTTAACCGATGAAAGTTTTATTCCTTCCATAATAAGCATGAGTTGTTGTGAACTAATAATCCCAGCAGAACCCTCATCATTTAAGGGCAGCTCAAAGGCGCCTCTTTCAAGACGCTTATAATAAATAGCAAAACCATCGCGCTGCCATTGCAAGAGCTTGATCTTATTTTTTGTTCTGCTAAGAAAAATAAAAACGTCACCACTCAATGGGTTCATCTTAAATTCGCTGCGCACAAGCCCGCAAAGACTATCAAAGCCTTTACGCATATCTGTCAGTCCTGAATAAAAAAAATAGCGCTGTGATGAAGAAATGCTCAGCATTTTAACAGCGCCTGCAAAAATTCAATACCAACAGGCTGATGAAAAATAATTTTCCTAGAACTCCCCATTTGAATTTCAGCAAAAATACCAGAAGAAATATTTTCAATTTTAATTGGAACAAAACTTTTGTGTGATTTAGATTTCTTTAACCTAAGATAAAACCAACTAACAAAGGTCTGGTAATTTAGCCCTTTACGGTTGCAAAATTCTTTTTTACCAATTCCACTTGCTTTCCATTCATTGATCAACTCTTCCACTTCTTCACGGCTGCGAAACCGATTAGGCTTTTGTTCACTCATTGATGTTTTTTTGCAACAAATTTCTGAAACTTAGATGAATGCGTCAAGATGTAGTTCACCGGAGGGATACGATAAGACTGAAATAGTAGTTATAAAAATAGAGGTTAGGCAACAAGACAATGGACAATATGTACCGCTTGTTTTTGGACAAATAATAGGCGGTCGGGGTGGCTTTTATGTTTGTGATGCAACAAAGTTTCCTGATGCTGTAATTG
>NZ_JBDSMB010000068.1:0-5189 GCF_039916025.1 Flavobacterium sp. | reverse complement strand
CGCGTTACGATTATTGGAAGCGAATGGAATTCACATTAGAACAATGGAAAGACATCAAAAAGCATTGCGATGAAGTTGGTTTGGATTTCATTTGTTCACCATTTAGCAATCTTGCCGTTGATTGGCTGGAAGAAGTTGGTGTTAACACCTATAAAATTGGTTCCGGCGAAGTGAATAATTTGCTACTTTTAGAGAAAGTAACGCACACAGGAAAACCAATTATCATTTCTTCAGGAATGAGCAGTTTTACCGAATTGAATGAAACGGTTAATTTCCTGAAAAGTAAAAAAGCAAAGTTTTCTATTTTGCAATGCACAACGGCTTATCCAACAATGCCCGAACAATACGGACTGAATGTTATCGGCGAATTGAAAGAACGCTATAATGTTCCGGTAGGTTTTTCAGACCATTCTTCTTGGGTTTCCACCGGAATTGCAGCTGTTGCTCTTGGTGCAGAAATTTTAGAATTCCATGTAGTTTTCCATAAAGAAATATTTGGTCCTGATACCTCCGCCTCACTGACAATCATGCAGACAAAACTGTTGGTTGAAGCTGTAAATAGAATTTATATTGCCCAAAATAATCCGATTGACAAGAATAGCAATGAAAGCTTCAAAGAGCTGAAATCTATTTTTGAGAAATCATTAGCCATAAATAAAGATTTACCAATTGGACATGTCATTACTTTCGAAGATTTAGAAAGCAAAAAACCAAAAGATTTTGGTATTTCCGCTCAGGATTTCAAAGAAGTCATCGGTAGAAAATTGAAAAGCAATAAATCCAAATGGGATTTTTTGAATGAAGCAGATTTAGCATGAGTAAAACAAGAAAAATAGCTGTTGTTATTACAGC
Organism: Flavobacterium sp.; assembly: GCF_039916025.1. Taxonomy (GTDB): domain Bacteria; phylum Bacteroidota; class Bacteroidia; order Flavobacteriales; family Flavobacteriaceae; genus Flavobacterium. The sequence goes on along the minus strand of NZ_JBDSMB010000068.1, from coordinate 4,337 downwards.
AAGACCATCATACAGTCGCGTAAAAACTGTTTTGACTGCAATTAAAAAGCATCCCGAATTGGAGTTGCAACTTATTGTGGCAGCGTCTGCTTTGTTGGATAGATATGGTAGCGCAGTCAATTATATAGAAAGCGACGGATTTGAAATTGCCGCCAAAGTTTTTAATGTTTTGGAAGGTGAAAATCTAACCGCTGCGGCCAAAACTACCGGTATTGGAATTCTTGAATTGTCAACAGTTTTTGATAACCTGCGACCAGATATTGTAGTTACCGTTGCCGACAGATTTGAAACGATGGCAACCGCCATTTCGGCTGCTTATATGAATATTCCACTTGCTCACATTCAGGGTGGCGAAGTAACAGGAAATATTGACGAAAAGGTTCGTCATTCAATTACAAAACTGGCAGATTATCATTTTGTGGCTTCTGAAAATGCAAAGAAAAGAGTAATTCAGCTGGGCGAAAATCAGGAAATGGTTTTCAATACTGGCTGTCCATCAATTGATATCGCACAGGAAGTTGCAAAAAATACAAAACTGACTTTCAATCCTTATGAAAAATATGGAGGTGTTGGTTCTCAACCCAATTTGGAAAATGGTTACCTTGTGGTAATGCAGCATCCTGTGACTAATGAATACCAGGATTCAAGAAAACATATCGAAGCTACTTTGCGTGCTATTCAGAAAATAAACAAACCAACACTTTGGTTTTGGCCAAATGTTGATGCAGGCGCCGATGGAACTTCATCAGGAATTCGTTCTTTCCGCGAAAATCACAAAATGGAAAACGTTCATTTTTTTAAAAATATGGAAGGTGATGATTTCCTGAATTTACTGCATAACTCATTGTGCTTATTAGGAAATTCAAGTGTTGGGATTCGTGAATGCGCTTATCTTGGTGTTCCTGCGGTGAATATTGGTTCGCGACAAAATCGCCGTGACCGAGGTCAAAATGTAGTTGATGTTTCCTATGATGAGAATGCTATTGTAAATGCTGTCGAAAGTATTTTGAAAGATAATAAAAGAACAACTTCCAATATATACGGAGGTGGTGATGCCGGAGAAAAAATTGCTAAGCTTCTAAAAGAATTACCACTGCAGTTTCATAAAACCATAACTTACTAATGAGAATTCTTGGTCTGATACCAGCTCGTGGTGGCTCCAAAGGTGTTCCAAAAAAGAATATAAAACTTCTTGGAAAATTACCATTGATTGAATATACTATATATTCTGCAAGGGACTCTAAATTTTTGACCGAAATAGTTGTTTCAACAGATGATGAAGAAATAGCTATAGCAGCAGAAATTGCAGGTTATAAACCACCATTTGTAAGACCGGCAGCATTTGCCCAAGACACATCAACATCGCTTGAAGTGGTCCAACATGCTATTGCTTTTTTCGAATCTCAAAATATTTTTTTTGATGCGGTTTGTTTACTACAACCTACGAATCCTTTCAGAGAAAAAGGTTTGATTGATTTGGCAATTGAAAAATTTATCGCTGCCAATGCTGATTGTCTGCTTAGTGTTTTACCAATTCCTGAAGAATTTAATCCACATTGGGCATTTGAAGAAAACGAAAATGGATTACTGAAAATTGCTACTGGCGATGAACAAATAATTCCAAGAAGACAAGATTTGCCAAAATCATTTCACCGCGATGGCTCTATTTATATTACTAAAACGGCTGTGATTAAAGGCGGTTCGCTTTACGGAAAATCAATCGCTTACTTAGAAAGCAATCCTCAATTTCATGTGAATATTGACACCATGAAAGATTGGGAAAAAGCTGAACGATTACTCACTCAAATCAACTTGTAAGATGTGTGGTATCGTTGGAATTATAGGTCAGAAAGCTACTAAAAATAGTATTTCACAGATGTTGGAAACTCAAAAACATCGTGGACCTGACTTCATGGATTTTTATTGTGAGGAAAACAAAATTGCTTTAGGTCATAACCGATTGAGCATTATTGATTTGTCAAGCAATGCAAATCAACCATTTATAAGTGATTGTGGTAATTATGTTACGACTTTTAATGGTGAAATTTATAATTATATCGAGTTGCGAAATGAACTTCAAAGTAAGTATCATTTCAGAACCCAATCAGATACTGAAGTTTTATTAAATGCCTACAAAGAATGGGGTGAAAGCTGTTTGGAGAAATTCAACGGTATGTTTTCTTTTGCTATTTGGAACAAAAAAGAGCAATTCTTATTCGCAGCCCGCGACCGATTTGGAGTAAAGCCTTTTTACTATTTTATTGACAACGATACGTTTAGTTTTGCTTCTGAAATTAACCCTATTCACGCTATTGGAGTTGACAAAATACCAAACGATAAAGTGTGGCTCAACTTTTTTTCTGAAGGAAGTTATGGCATGCCAAATGAAACTTTTTGGCAAAACATCCATCAATTACCCGGCGGACATTTTTTGACTTATAAAAACAATTCACTTCAAATCAAAAAATGGTATTTCTTTGAAGACAGAATATTAAAATTGCAATCTCAGTTTCACGAAAACGAGGAAGAATATATTACCAATTTGCTTTTAAAGGCAATTAATTTACGCTTTAGAGCAGATGTTCCGATAGGATTTAACCTTAGCGGAGGATTAGATTCCAGTACATTATTAGCATTGATAGACCAACAAAATATTGACAAAACTACCGTTGAAGCTTTTACTTTTATAACCAATGATGAACGTTATGATGAGTTAACCTGGGTAAAATCCATGTTGGAAAACAGATCCTTTCATTTGAATATTTGTCCGCTTGCTGCTAATGAAGTTCCTGAACTTTCTCTGAAAATTACGCAACATCAAAGCGAGCCTTATGGTGGAGTTCCAACGATTGCTTATTCCAAAATATTTCAGGCTGCAAGACAAAAAGGATTGAAGGTATTGCTCGATGGGCAGGGTTCGGATGAAGCTTGGGCAGGTTACGATTATTATACCAATAACTCTCAAAACATCATTCAGGGCGTTACGAATTCACCTTTTAGAACAAATGTTCTCAACGCTGATTTTGCTAAAAATTACACCGAAACTGTTTATCCAAAACCATTTGATGATGATTTATTAAATCTTCAATACCGCGATTTGTTTTACACCAAAATTCCACGTGCGCTGAGGTTTAACGATAGAGTTTCAATGTTGCACGGAACAGAATTGCGTGAACCATTTTTAGATTATGAATTGGTGGAATATGTTTTCAGCAGACCAAAAGATTTTAAATTAAAAGATGGTGTTCAGAAATGGATGCTGCGTAAGATTGCAGAAAAGTTTCTACAAAAAGACTTAGTTTTAGCACCCAAACGTCCTTTGCAAACACCACAAAGAGAATGGCTTTCGGAAGATTTAAAAGATTGGGTTAAAACCGAAGTTGCATTGTTGTATCAAAATAACTGGTTTGACAAATCAGCATTAGAATCAGAATTAGAATTGTTTTTTAAAGGAGACAATCAAAGTAGTTTTCATATATGGCAATGGATTAATGCCGGACAATTATTAAAATAAATGCAGAATAAAAAAGTTTTTATCTTACTTCCTGATGGCGTCGGCCTGCGAAATTTTGCCTTTACCAATTTTCATAAATTGGGTATTGACAACGGATTTGATATTACTTTTTGGAATGCAACTCCGTTCAAATTAGAAGAATTAGGATTTAAAGAACTAAAAATCACGAATCCCAGAGCGCATCCAATAACTGATTTTTTGAAGAAAGCCCAGATTCAGATTGAGCTGAGCCAGAATATAAAAAAATCAAAAGACAAAGTTTACGATACTTATAGGTTTCCTTTTTCAAAAACAAGCATTAAAGAAATTGTGAAAATATTCATTGTACGTAACATAATTTTCTTCAATAATTCTCAAAGTGGCTTAAACAGAATCAGAAAAAAAGTAGCTGAGAACGAACGAAAAACAAAATTATATTTCGATAGTATAGATACGCTTAAAGCCGAGAATCCGGCGATGGTTTTTTGTACAAATCAAAGAATAACAACTGCAGTTGCTTCAATTTTGGCTGCACAGGATTTAGGAATACCAACAGCCACGTTTATTTTTTCCTGGGATAACCTGCCAAAAGGAACAAAAATTATCGAAACGGATTTTTATATTGTCTGGAGCGAACACATGAAAAATGAGTTGCTTTATTATTATCCATACGTAAAAGAAGAGCAAATTTTTATCACGGGAACACCGCAGTTTGAGCCGCATTTTGATAAAACATTTTTATTGTCTAAAGAAGCATTTTATCAAAAATACAATTTAGATTCCGCTAAAAAATACATCTGTTTTTCGGGAGATGATATAACAACTTCTCCGAACGATCCTCAGT
>NZ_JBDSMB010000067.1:0-4529 GCF_039916025.1 Flavobacterium sp. | reverse complement strand
AAATAATATCTTTGCAAAAAGAAATCCCGTTGCGATGGGATTTTTTCTATTTATATAAAAGAGGAAATCATGAGTGCAGTATCGTATTACACAGTAGAAGGACTAAAGAAATTAAGAGAAGAATTAGACCAGTTAAAAAGCATAGAAAGGCCTAAAGCTTCACAAGCTATTGCAGAAGCAAGGGACAAAGGCGACTTATCTGAGAATGCAGAATATGACGCAGCAAAAGAAGCGCAGGGAATGTTGGAAATGAGAATTGCTAAGCTTGAAGAAGTTCATTCAAACGCCAGATTGATAGACGAAACGCATCTTGATGTTTCAAAAGTTTTGGTTTTATCTAATGTAAAAATTAAAAACCAGGCAAATGGAATGGAGTTGAAATATACGCTGGTTGCCGAAAGTGAAGCCGATTTAAAATCCGGAAAAATTTCTGTTACTTCACCAATTGGTAAAGGATTACTAGGAAAATCGGTTGGACAGGTTGCTGAAATTACGGTTCCAAACGGGAAATTAAACTTTGAAGTTTTAGAGATTTCAAGAGACTAGTTTAAAAGGGTTCAGTTTTTTAAAAATAAAATGAGTTCAATTTTCACCAAAATAGTTAACGGAGAAATACCTTGCTACAAAATAGCTGAGGATGATAATTATTTGGCTTTTTTAGATGTAAATCCAAATGCCAAAGGGCACACACTTTGTATACCAAAAAAAGAAATCAATAAGATTTTTGATATGGATGAGGATTTGTATCTGGGATTGATGAAGTTCTCAAGAAAAGTAGCAAAAGCCGTTGAAAAAACTGTAGAATGTAAGCGTATAGGAGTTGCTGTTATTGGGCTTGAAGTACCACATACACATGTGCATTTAATTCCGTTACACGATATGGATGATATGCGTTTTCAAAGAAAAGTATCCTTATCCAAAGAAGAATTTGAACAGTTGGCTTCTGCCATCCGTGCTAATTTGTAATACTGATTTCATTTCAAAAATAGTTACCTGCTGAGTTTTATAATTTTGCAGGTTTTTTTAATACTAAATAAGTTTATGAAAATTATATTGATGTTTTCTATAATGCTGCTGTCCCAACTTGGCATTGGACAGACTTCTCCAAACTATTCTTACGTAGACAACAAAATGTTATCTATTCCGGGGAATTTAACCACTACTACGACTGATATTGCAGGTTACATTAATTCTAATTTCACCAGTCAGGATGAAAAAATGAGAGCAATTTATTATTGGGTAACAGCAAATATAAGTTATGATGTTCCGAATATGTATCAGCCAAATAATCTGGATTCACCAGAAGTGAAAATTGCCAATACATTAAAAACCCGAAAAGGAGTTTGTATTCATTATGCCGAAGTTTTCAATGATATTGCCATTAAAGCAGGTGTCAAAAGCTATATTGTTGGCGGCTATACCAAACAGTTTGATGAAGTAGCAAATATATCGCATGCATGGAATATCTCACAGATAGATGGGAAATGGTTTTTGTTTGATGCAACTTGGGGCGCCGGATCTATTGATGGAAAAATTTTCACTAAGAAGCAAAACAATACTTATTTCAAAAGAGCTCCGGACAGAATGATTGTTAATCACATGCCGTTTGATTACTTATGGCAACTTCTGAGCGAGCCTTTGACCAATGATGAATTTATAAGTGGAAAATCTGACCCTGCAAAGCCTAAGATAAATTTTGATTTTAATGCAGAGATTGAAAAATACGAAAAAATATCTGATGCAGACAAAGCTTTTGAAGCTTCAAAAAGAATAGAGAAGAATGGTCTTTCAAACAAAATAATTAAGGAATATTACAATTCAAAAAAGAGTGAGTTTACTGCTATAAACCAAAATAAAAGCGTTGAGAAACTGGTCGTAATTTCGGCTAATTTTAACGAAGCAATTAGCTATCTGAATGACTTTATTATGTTTAGAAATAAAAGATTCAAGCCAACACAATCTGACGAAACGTTAAAAAAAATGATGCAGGATGTAAGTGACAGAATGAAAAAATGCAACGATGATGTTTATAATGTTGGTCCTGTAAGTCCTGAAAATGCAGCCAATGTGAATGGTTTGAAAAGAGCAATTTTGGCCGGAATAGAAAAAACCAAAGAGCAGGAAAAATTCCTAAAAGAATATTTAAGTAAAGGTTCTTTGGGAAGAAAAATGATGTTTACCAACTTTAAATAGTTATCCCTTTTTAAAAGAAACCTGCATCGTAGTTCCTTTTCCGATTTCAGAATTCAGGACTTTTATTTTTCCCTTGTGATATTCTTCCACAATACGTTTTGTCAAAGACAAACCTAATCCCCAACCACGTTTTTTTGTGGTAAAACCAGGTTCAAAAACACGTTTGAATTGATTTTTCGGAATGCCTTTTCCGGTATCGGAAACTAAAATTTTAACCAAATTATTGTCGTTTTCAATTACTACCGATATTTTGCCTTTACCTTTCATAGCATCGATAGCATTTTTGACTAAATTTTCAATGGTCCAACTGTGAAGTGCCGGATTTACAGAAACCATAATAGGTTTTTTAGGAGCTTCAAAGGAAAACTCGACTTGTTTTGAAAACCTTGATTTTAGATAATCAAAAGACTGTTCTGTTTCTTCGATGATATTCAGGCGTTTCAAAACAGGCTCAGAGCCAATTTTTGAGAATCTATCTGTGATGGTTTGCAATCGGTTTATGTCTTTTTCGATTTCGGCAATGGTTGTTTCATCTACATTGTCTGCTTTCATTATTTCCAGCCAACCAATTAAAGATGACAATGGCGTTCCAATTTGGTGTGCTGTTTCTTTCGCCATTCCAGCCCAAAGTTTGTTTTGAGTTGCCATTTTGGTACTGCGGTAGAAGTTGTAAACCAAGGCGCCAAAAAGAAAAATAATCAATAACAGGGTAATAGGATAGTATTTTAGTTTGTTGAGCAACGAAGAATTCCCATAGTATAAATACTGAACTTGTCCCGGACCAATTCTTATAACAATCGGATCATTTTGTTTTTTTAATTTTTCAAAAAAATCAGCTAGCCTGGCTTTGTCTTTTACAATGTTTTCATCAATATTGGTGGTATTAATAATGATGTTTTTTTCCGTTAAAATGATTGGAATTGTTTTATTATTGCTCATTACCTGTCGGGGAAGCTCCACATCATCCTGTAAAGGATCCGCGTTGAGTAAAGTTTTTAAACTTTCTGCCCAAACTTCCATTTTGACACGCTCATCGTTTTTGAAGATTTGAAAAAAAGAATAAGTATTCCACAATATTAAAATCACTATGACAAAGGAAGCCATGATGATAATCCAACGGGTAAGGTTACGTTTTTCGGAAAACTGCATTGAAAATTTTTTTATAAATATAATTAAAAGTATTAAAGATTAAACTTATTACATTTGTAAAAAACATCAAAAGACGATGCTCAGTTTCGAACCACACACACTTTCACCAGCACAATTACAAGGCTATTTGCAAACCGCAGTAGCACCAAGGCCAATTGCTTTTGCGAGTACGATGGATAAGAATGGGAAGCCCAATCTATCGCCTTTTAGCTTCTTTAATGTGTTTAGTTCCAATCCGCCGATTTTGGTTTTTTCGCCTGCACGACGCGTTAGAAATAATACCACTAAACACACACTTGAAAACTGTGAAGCGACCAAACAGGTTGTCATCAATGTCGTAAATTATGATATGGTGCAACAAGTATCTTTATCGAGTACTGAATATCCTGATGGTGTAAATGAGTTTCTGAAATCCGGGTTGACAATGTTGCCATCGGATATGGTAAAGCCTTATCGCGTTGCCGAAAGTCCGGTGCAAATGGAATGCAAAGTCAATGAAATAATCGCGTTGGGAAATCAAGGTGGTGCCGGAAATTTAATTATTTGCGAAGTCGTAAAAATTCACATCCACGAAAACATCCTCGATGACAAAAACATGATTGACCAAAGCAAAATCGATTTGGTTTCACGCCTTGGCGGAAATTGGTATTCGCGTTCCAATCAGGGAATGTTTGAAGTCGAAAAACCCTTGTTAACACTAGGGATTGGTGTAGATGAAATTCCGGATTTTATCAAAAAAAGCACTATTTTTGATGGGAATGATTTGGGGAAATTAGGTAATGTAGAAGCATTGCCAACACAAGAAGAAATTACTATATTTGTAAAACAAAATTTTGCTGTTAAAGGTGTTTTGAGTTCGGATGATGAAATGAAAATTCACCAAAAAGCAAAAGAATATTTAAATAATAATGACGCACTTTCGGCTTGGAAAGTGCTTTTAGCAAAACAATAATTATGGAAGTTACGGGGAAAATTAAAGTGATTAATGCTGAGCAACAAGTGAGTGCCAGCTTTAAAAAAAGAGAATTAGTTGTGGCAACAGAAGAACAGTATCCACAATTTATCAGCATCAACTTTGTGCAGGACAAATGTGATTTGTTGAATAATTACAATGTTGGTGATGCAGTAAAAGTGTCAATCAATTTGAGAGGAAGAGAATGGACAAATCCACAAGGAGAAACTAAATA
>NZ_JBDSMB010000066.1:0-4245 GCF_039916025.1 Flavobacterium sp. | reverse complement strand
TTGTGTGGGAAATAGTGAATTCAGGAGAATGTAACAAATAAATATCATCTAATATATTTTTAGTCCAAAGGTCTTTTTGAATAAAGGCACTAAATCCATTTTCGGTTTCGATGAAACTTTCAAAAGGTTTTTCGCCAAGTTCTGCGATTAAAATTTCGGAACCCAGTTCTTTTGGTTCAACCGAAAAATGGTATGCTAAATATATGTTTGACATTCTTTTTTTTTGCAAAGGTAACAATCGACACCCTTACTATGAAGTCATTTTATCAAAAAATTAATCGTCTGTTCTGGCAACAGCTTTTAAACTGGCATTTGGGGCTTCATCAGGTGTTACCGCAAAAATCATCAGTTTGCTATAGCGTTTTCCATCAGCATCATAAAGATAGGTAATGGTATTATCTTTCGGATTGTAGGTCAGTTTTGCTCTCATGAATTTTGAGCGTATTAACCATGTTCCTTCGGTTTCGCTGGTTTGTGTAAATTCGACAATGGAACCATGATGCAAACGCACCTGACCATTATCGTACATGCTGATTACGATATAACCATTAGTTTTTGAACCCATTTCACGAATATCAATAATCGTGTTTTCGAATTCTGTTTCTTTCAATTCGTATTTTTCGAATTCTTTATTCCAAACATAATATTTCCTTGAATCGGATTGAAACCGTTTCTGAATATCTACCTGGGAATACATATTCAAACCGAATACAAACAAAAATAGTAGGATGAGTTTTGCTTTCATTTGATTTTGACATTTAATTAGGGAGTAAAAATAAAGCAGAAGTTCGATTAAAAGCAAAAAAAATCGTTAAAATGCAACATAAGTATTAAATATATAAAAAAAACCTTTCAATAATTTGAAAGGTTTTAAATTATAACATTATTTTTCTTATATCGAACTAACAATTGCCGCAAAGTCGGTTGCTTTTAATGCGGCACCACCAATTAGTCCACCATCAACGTCTGGTTTTGAGAAAATTTCTTTGGCATTATCTGGTTTTACGCTTCCGCCATAAAGTATAGAAACGTCTTCCGCGATATTACTTCCAAAACGTTGTCTAACACTTTCTCTGATGAATCGGTGCATTTCCTGTGCTTGTTCCGGCGAAGCAGTTTCTCCGGTTCCAATTGCCCAAACAGGTTCGTATGCTAAAACTATTTGTTCCCAGTCTTTATCTTTTATATGAAACAAACCATCGCGAAGTTGGTCCTCCACCAAATTGAAATGTTGGTTGTTTTGTCTGTCTTTTAATTCTTCGCCAAAGCAAAAAATCACTGTCATATTGTTTGACAAAGCTGTTGTTACTTTATCTGCTAAAATAAAATCGGTTTCATTAAAATAAGCACGTCGTTCAGAATGACCAATGATAACAATATTAACTCCGATACTTTTTAGCATGTCTGCCGAAATTTCACCGGTATAAGCGCCACTTTCAAACTGACTCATATTTTGCGCAGCAACTGCAATATTGGTAAATTCTAAATGATCAACTGCTGAGGCAAGGTTAATAAATGTTGGTGCAACAATAACTTGTGCTTCAACATCGTTTGGCAATTTATCAATCAATTCATTTAATAAATCTTCTGTTTCTTCAGCATTTTTGTGCATTTTCCAATTGCCGGCAACAATTTTTTGTCTCATTATTCTAGTTTTTTTAATTGGTCGTTCATTTTATCAAAATCGGTTTCAATTGCGCGATAAATAGCTATTTTACCGTTTTTATCAAGAATAATGTATCTCGGAATCCAATCTAAGTTTATTGAGGTTCCAAATTCACCTTTCATTCCGTCAGTTGCCCAATAGTGGTCGCCTTTTAGTTCGTGTTTTTCAATTCCGGACTGCCATTTGTCAAAAGCTTTATCCATTGAAATGAATACATAATCAACATTTGGATTGTTGGCCTGCATTTCTTTTAGTTTTGGCATTGCTTTTATACAATCGCCACACCAGGAAGCCCAAATCTCAATGACAGTGACTTTTCCGGTATGTTTTTTTAAAATTTTCTTAAATGAAATTTCAGTATTTTCGGGAGTAATTAATTTTTTGGATAATGCTTTCTTTGAAAATGTATCATTCTCAAAATTTGAAAATGCATAAGCAACAACTATTGCTACTAAGCATAAAACTGTCTTTTTCATATTTTTATTAATTTAGGGCAAATGAATCAATCAGGTTTTTTTTCTGTGTCTTGATCTTTTAGATAAAACAATTTATGTTTTTTTCTTTTGCGCTCACGTCTTTCTTTTTGCTTCTTATAATCATAAAGATATTTTAGAATTAAAACGAAGCCTAAAACTGAAGAGAAGACGAATGCACTTCCAATAAGTATATAAATTGTGTTCCCTAATGGAGGATCTTCCATTGTAGAAATAAATTCCAAAAGGATATAGCCAAGGACAAATGCAAAAAAACAAGCGCCAAAACCTATGAATGCTTGTTGATGTATCCTTCTGGACATTATATATTTAATCATATTTTAAATTTTAATATTTAAAAATAGTAAAAAGATAAATAAAACTAATTATTTTTTTAGCTCGGAATACGTTTTGTTAATTATTTTTTGATAATCAATCGGGTCAAATTTGTTTTCGGTTATTCCCCAATAATATCTGTATTCATTTCCGTTCCATAAATATTTCACGCCAGGAGTGTCTTTTCCTGAACCTAATACTTTCCAAAAAGGGATGACTTCAATTATTTTGTATGGATATTCGGCACCGGCAAACTTAAAAAAGTCCGGAATCAAATCGGCTTCTTCGTTCATAAAGATAATTGATATATCAGGAAAATTCTTATCTTTTTGTTTCAATTCCGTTAACTCTTTACAAGCTTCACGACAATGGTCGCAACCAGGCACGAAAAAGCAAAGTGTTTTTCTTCCGGTGTCAATTTTAGAAAAGTATTGAGTATAACCTGATTTGTGTTTTTCAGGCTCATTGATTTCTTTTTTCAGATCTGTTTTTACTGCTTCAATTTTCTTTATTGTATCTTTTGTAATCAAAGTTGCTGTTGTGTCAACTGTTGGTTCCTGAACGGTATCATTAGTTGTTTCTTCAGGTGTTGAAATCTCAAAGTTACTTGCAGGTGGCTGTATTGGAGCCATCATAAAAATAGCTAAAATTGTAGCAAAAAGAACTGTGGTTAAAATCCAAAAATTACCATTTTTCGCATCTTTAGGCAACAGCACAAACAGATAAGCCAAAAACCCAACCGCAACTATATTTTTGATAATGGCTTCTATTGGAGTCATCGGTAAAAGTTCTCCAAAACAACCACAGTTTCCGCTATTTCCACCGCTTAAAAATGTCACATAACTCAAGTGGCCAATAAAGACCAGCAATAATAGTATGGTAACCGGAATGATAAATTTTCGTAAATAATTTTTCTGTAACAGCAATAATCCTAGCGCCAATTCAATTCCGATAAGCGTTCGGGAGAAGAATGGAGCAAATCCTTCAGAAAATCCCATAGGATATAATTGCTTAACCTCAAAAGTTGAAATCGCAAAATAAGGTGAATCCAGTAAATGGCCTTTTGATAGTTTCGCTAAAGCAGAAAGTATAAAAAGAACAGCTACAATAATTCTCAGCGTCCAGGCAATGTAATTTTTAGAAGATGTTGTCATAGTTATTGTCCAAATTTCATTAAAATCAAAGCAAAAACGGAGTAATTAATCATATCCTGATAATTGGCATCAATGCCCTCGGAAACCAAAGTTTTTCCTTTATTATCTTCAATTTGCTTTACGCGAAGTAACTTCTGCAGAATCAAATCGGTCAAAGAACTGACACGCATTTCGCGCCAAGCCTCACCATAATCATGGTTTTTGTCTTCCATCAAGGATTTTGTAGCGGAAATTTTTTCATCATATAACTGAATAGCTTTAGCTGCATCTAAATCAGGTTGGTCCACAACGCCCAATTCCAATTGGATTAAAGCCATGATTGAATAGTTGATAATTCCAATGAATTCACCCGTTTCGTCTTCGTCAACTTTGCGGATTTCATTTTGTTGCAAACTTCTAATGCGTTGGGCTTTGATGAATATTTGGTCGGTTAATGATGGCAATCTCAAGATTCTCCAGGCACTTCCATAATCTGTCATTTTATTGGCGTAAAGTTGTCGGCAAATTGCGATAACCTTATCATATTCTTGAGAAGTTTTACTCATTTCAGTGTATCTTTGTGTCAAATTTGTCCAAAAGTAAAGAATAAAGATTGAAGTACAAAGGACTAAATCTT
>NZ_JBDSMB010000065.1:0-68651 GCF_039916025.1 Flavobacterium sp. | reverse complement strand
GTATATGCTTCTTTGTCTTTTAAAACTGACAAGATACAAAATTCTAAAACACCTTTACGCATCTGGGCTTTTGTGTTTTCAATATTCATAATACATGATTTAATTTTTTTTGATTAATACTGATTCGCTCTTTGCTTTGATTGATGATTGAAACTCGATTGATTGATTTTTAATTTTCAGAAACATTAACAACCAAATTGGATTGATTATTTCCAACTAGCCTGATTGTGTATTTTTCATTTTCTTCCATGGCAAATGCGATTCTGTTTTCACCATCTTTTTGGAATTCTTTTGAGAAAATTACTTTGTCTTTTCTGTCTGTTACCAGAACATTTACAATGCCTTCTGCTTTCAAACTGAATTTTAAATTGACATCGACGTTTTCATTTGCTACAATCTCAAATTGATGATTTTCTTTTTTGTTGATGTTTTCATCATTTTTTCTAAAGGATTGTTTTTCCAGTCCTTTGATTTCGATTGCACCTTTTTCCTGTGCTAATAATTTAGTTGTCGCTACAACTATAAATACTGTGATTAAGAGTAAATTTTTCATTTTGTTTGATTTAATTGATTGATGATTTGACTTGATTTGATTGATGATGATTTTATTTAAAAAACGGAATGCTTAAAGGATATTTATATTCTTCTCCGTTTGACGCTTTAACTGCGGCATGAATGATTAGTACAAATTCTGCAATTTTTAACAGGACAAATAGAAACACGGCAACAATTCCGATTATTGCTACACCACTGAAGTGTCCCATTCTTAAATGATTGATGACAAAATCATCGCCATCAAAACAAGTATCCACAGGAAAATTTTGAAAAATGGTGTATATAAATATTGGTATGGCGATTAAGCATAACGCAACACTATATATAAAGATGCTCAATTGAAAATTCAATACTTGTTTTCCGTTGTAATCAATGAATTCTGATTCATCTTTTTTTGAACTCCAGATGACAATCGGAAATATATAATTCCCAAACGGAATAATATATTGAGTCAAAGTGCTAAGATGTAAAACTGTAGCGATGTTTTTGTCATTAGTTGCTGTCATGATTTTTGTTTTTTTAGATTGATTGATGTATGAAACTTTTAATACTATAGATAGGCCATTAATTTCTTATACAAAGATACAATCAAAAAAAGGTATTATGCAATACAAAGTACTTAAATTTAACAAAAAATTAACATTTTATTAAAATGTATAATCAACGGAATTTATTGTATTTTTACAGTAAAATCAAGCTCTATGGAACTTTCTCCTTCAAAAATGAATGCCTTTTTATTTTTAAAATTACCATCTGCTTTTTGGTGTGGAGTAAGGGTAAAGTCAATTTCAAAGGAACAATGTGTCGCAACAGTCAGGCATAGATGGTTTAACCAAAACCCTTTTAAGTCGATGTATTTTGCGGTGCAGGCCATGGCTGCAGAACTGACAACTGGTGCATTAGTAATGATGCAAATCAAAACCACCGGTAGGAATATCTCAATGCTTGTTGCTAATAATAATGGAAACTTTTCTAAAAAGGCCACAGGACGAATAACATTTACTTGCAACGACGGCCATTTAATAGAAGAAGCCATTCGAAAAACAATCGCAACAGGCGAAGGACAAACCATTTGGATGAAATCTATCGGGGAAAATGAAAAGGGCGAACAGGTTTCTGAATTGAACTTTGAATGGAGTATAAAATTAAAGCAGTAAACAAAAGTTAAACCCATTATAATTGGGTTTTATTTATGACGTGTTGATTGTAACTTTGATAAAAATCCCTCAAAATGAAGATTCTAATTACTGGCGCAACTGGTTTAATAGGAAAAGAGTTGGTAAAGCTGTTCTTAGCTAAGAATCACTCAGTACATTATTTGACCACTTCAAAATCAAAGATTGTCAGTAAACCGAATTACCAAGGCTTTTATTGGAATCCGGAACAAAGTAAAATCGATGAGAATTGTATTTATGAAGTTGATGCCATCATTCATTTAGCTGGAGCTAACATTGCAAAACGCTGGACGAATGCCTATAAGCAAGAGATTATAGAAAGCCGGATATTGTCGAGTGAATTGTTATATAATTTAGTTAGGAAACACCCAAACCAAGTAAAGCAATTTGTCTCCGCTTCGGGAACAGCTATTTATCCTGAAAGTATTACTAAAGTTTATGATGAAACCACAAAGGAAACAGAAGACAGTTTTCTTTCTAATGTGGTCAAAAAATGGGAAGAAAGTGCCAACCGATTTCAGGTTTTGAATATTAAAGTCTGTAAACTCAGAACCGGAGTTGTACTTTCAAATGATGGTGGTGCTTTACCAGAAATGGCAAAACCTATAAAGTTGGGTTTTGGTGCAGCTATGGGAAGCGGTAAGCAAATCCAATCCTGGATACATATTAATGATTTGGTTGCTATGTATTGTTTTGTGATTGAAAATCAATTGGAAGGTGTTTATAATGCAGCGACACTAAATCCGATAAGTAATCAGGAGTTAACAACTGTTATAGCAAAGACATTGAAAAAACCACTTTTTCTACCCAATATTCCACAGTTTTTAATGAAGCTGCTCCTAGGCGAAATGAGCTATCTGCTTTTTTCCAGTAAAAATATAAGTTCAGATAAGATTATTAAAGCTGGCTTTCAATTTCAATTCCCCGAAATAAAGGAAGCTGTTGCTGATTTATATTCATAAAAAAAGTGCTGTTGTTTAACAGCACTTTTTTTACTATAAAGATTCTTGAATTAATAATTTTTAAAGCGATAAGCTAACCTGAATTGAATATATGTTTATATTAGAGAAACAAATTTAATCTAAACGAAATCGTTATAGTCTTAAAATTTTATTAAAGTTTTATTAAAGTTTCACTTTTATGTATGGTTTAAGAATTTTTAAGTCAAACAAAAAATAGGTGACAATTTGACATTTTTAAAGAAATGGCAGTACTTTTGCAAACCAAAAAAACATCATCCGAGGCGTAGCCGAACTGTTTGGAGCGTAGCGGAAAAAAACAAATATGAAAAATATTTTTAAAAATAAAAATTCAATGAATACTGGAAATACAGAAAAAGAACCAATTGTAGATGAAAATACATCGGAAAACATTGTAAATGAAATTGAATCAGCTACCGAATTAACTGTTGAGGAAAAGTTACAGGAAGATTTAGCCAATGAAAAAGATAAATTTCTTCGTCTTTTTGCTGAATTTGAAAACTTCAAAAGAAGAACCGCAAAAGAAAGAATAGATTTATTTAAGACTGCCAATCAGGATGTTTTACAAGCCATATTGCCAGTGTTGGATGATTTCGACAGAGCAATGATTGAAATTTCTAAATCAGAAGATGATGTTTTGTTAAAAGGAGTTGAATTAATTCACGAGAAATTAAAAAGTACTTTGGTTTCAAAAGGATTAGAAATAGTTGAAGTGAGAGCAGGCGATGCATTCAATGCAGATTATGCTGAAGCGATTACTCAGATTCCTGCACCATCAAATGATTTGAAAGGAAAAATTGTTGACGTAATTGAAAAAGGATACAAACTAGGAGATAAAATAATTCGTTTTCCAAAGGTTGTTATTGGAAATTAATTTTAATTAACAACGGATTAGAAACGCCATTTACCGCGTTTAAATTTTATAAAACATTATGAGCAAAAAGGATTTTTACGAAATATTAGGTGTTTCAAAAAACGCAACTCCCGAAGAAATTAAGAAAGCATACCGCAAGAAAGCGATTGAATTCCATCCTGATAAAAACCCGGGAAATAAAGAAGCCGAAGACAATTTCAAAACAGCTGCCGAGGCTTATGAAGTACTAGGTGATGCTGACAAAAAAGCAAAATATGATCAATATGGTCATGCTGCTTTTGATGCTTCAAGTGGTTATGGTGGCGGACATCATATGAACATGGATGATATCTTCAGTCAGTTTGGAGATATTTTTGGTGGTGCATTTGGCGGAAGTGGATTTGGTGGATTCGGAGGAAATTCTGGAGGACAACGCAGAGTGAAAGGAAGCAATCTTCGTATCAAAGTAAAATTGACATTAGAAGAAATTGCAAATGGTGTTGAGAAAAAAGTAAAAGTAAAACGTAAAGTCCAGGCTGCTGGCGTAAAATATAAAACCTGTACAACCTGTAACGGACAAGGTCAGGTTTTGAGAGTTACCAATACCATTTTAGGCAGAATGCAATCTGCTACAACCTGTCATGTTTGTGGCGGTTCAGGTCAGACTATCGAAAGTAAACCTAGCAATGCAGATGCACACGGAATGATTTTAGAAGACGAAACCGTTTCTATCAAAATCCCAGCTGGAGTAGTTGACGGAATGCAATTAAAGGTTTCAGGTAAAGGAAATGATGCTCCGGGAAATGGAGTTGCGGGAGATTTAATTGTTGCGATAGAAGAACTGGAACATGAATTTTTAAAACGCGAAGGCGAAAATCTTCATTATGACTTATATATCAGTTTTGCTGAAGCTGCCCTTGGCGTATCAAAAGATATTGAAGCTGTTAACGGTAAAGTAAGAATTAAACTAGAAGACGGAATTCAATCCGGAAAAATTTTAAGACTAAAAGGCAAAGGAATTCCAAGTCTGAATAGTTATAGCAATGGAGATTTACTAGTGCATATTAATGTGTGGACTCCAAAAAACCTAAGTAAAGAGCAACGTCAATTTTTTGAAAAATCTTTGACTGATGTGAACTTTATTCCACAACCTGAAAAAGGCGATAAATCTTTTTTTGAAAAAGTAAAGGATATGTTTTCGTAGTTTAAAAAATATTTTTATATTTGATTGTTACTTGGAAACAGGTAACTTCTTTTTCATAGCAATTTTTCCCATCCTTTTGTAAAAATTAGGGTGGGTTTTTTTGTAACAAACTATTCTGTTTTATTACTTATTGCTTACTTTTACAAGATTCAATAACAATTGCAATCTCAAAAATCAATAAAAATAAAAACTATTGACTTTGATTTTTGATATTGAAATTTGAAATTTGAAATTTGACATTGAAATTTAAAATATGAGCAATATTCTTGAAGTAAACAAAGTCGTTAAGCAATATGGTAATTATACTGCGCTTAACGAAGTTTCTTTAACAGTTCCCAAAGGTAGTATTTATGGACTTCTGGGTCCAAATGGCGCCGGAAAAACTTCCCTTATCCGAATCATCAACCAAATTACTTTGCCCGATCATGGTGAAATAATTCTTGATGGTGAAAAACTAAAGCCAGAACACGTTGCCGTTATTGGTTATATGCCCGAGGAAAGAGGTTTGTATAAAACCATGAAAGTAGGCGAGCAGTGTTTGTATTTAGCGCAACTCAAAGGTTTATCAAAGCAAGATGCCAAACAACAATTAGACTACTGGTTTGACCGTTTGGAAATTCAGGGTTGGTGGAA
Organism: Flavobacterium sp.; assembly: GCF_039916025.1. Lineage (GTDB taxonomy): Bacteria > Bacteroidota > Bacteroidia > Flavobacteriales > Flavobacteriaceae > Flavobacterium. The sequence goes on along the minus strand of NZ_JBDSMB010000065.1, from coordinate 63,251 downwards.
CAAGAAAATTCAGGAACTCTCCAAAGGAATGGCACAAAAAATCCAATTCGTGGTTACCGTTTTACACAAACCAAAATTGCTTATTCTTGACGAGCCATTTTCTGGTTTTGATCCTGTAAATGCCAATTTAATCAAAGACGAAATTATCGAATTGAACAAACAGGGAACTTCTGTTATCTTTTCTACACACCGAATGGAAAGCGTTGAAGAAATGTGTGATTACATTGCCCTAATTCACAAATCAAATAAACTGATTGAAGGAAAACTTTCTGATGTCAAAAAGAAGTTCAGAACGAACAGCTATGAAGTCGGAATTCTGAGCGATAACATTGAAGGTCTGATGTATGATTTGTCACAAAAATTCACCTTGTCTCAAACTGATTTTAAATCATTGAATGATGAATTGAAACTGGAAATCAATCTGGGCAATGCTGCGCCAAATGATTTATTGAATACTTTAGTTCAAAGAGGTCAAGTAACTCATTTTGTGGAAAAAATCCCGAGTATGAATGATATTTTTATTAAAACAGTAACAGATTAGACAACTTAGACCATTTAGACTTCTTAGAACGTTAGATATAAATTTCTAAAAGAATATTCTAAGAAACCCAATAATCTAATTAATCTAAGCAATCTAAAAATCTAAGCAGTCTAAAAAATGAGCAAATTAGTACTTATCATAAAAAGAGAGTTTATTGCCAAAGTGCGTAATAAATCATTTATCGTAATGACTTTTTTAAGTCCGTTATTGTTTGTTGGAATTGGCATTTTTGTTGGCTATCTGAGCACAATGAAAGCGGAATTGAAAACCATCGCCATCCATGATGGAACTGGTCAGTTTGTAAATGAGTTTAAAAGCGATGAAGAATATAAATATGTTGATTTATCTACTGTTGATTTAAAAGTTCTTAAAGACAGTATTGTAAGCGAAAGCTACGAAGGACTTTTAATTATTCCCAAAACGGAAGATAACGCCAAACTTCAAAAAGGAATTCAGTATGTTTCCAATGACAGTCCGAGTGTTTCTTTTACTGAAGATTTAGAAGATGTTATTGCCAAAAAAATCACCGCAGAAAATTTCCAGAAAGCTGGCTTGGATACGTTGGCGATTAAAAATGCCAAGGCAGATGTATCAATCAATTTAGAAAAAGCATCCGGTGAAGAAGCACTCAAAGGATTAAACGAAATCAAAATCATCATTGGTGGCGCTTTTGGTTATCTGATTATGATGTTTATCATTTTGTATGGAAACATGGTAATGCGAAGCGTTATCGAAGAAAAAACTTCTAGAATTATCGAAGTGATTATTTCCTCTGTAAAACCATTCGAATTGATGATGGGGAAAATCATCGGAACCTCATTAGCCGGAATTTTGCAGTTTCTGATTTGGGCACTTTTAGGTTTGACCGCAATGTTTGTTGTATCAAGTATGTTAGGAGTCCACATGGGAGCATCAGGCGGTGCGGAAACTCAGGCAATGCAGGTGGCACAGCAGGCTTCGGGTAGTCAAATTCAAATGTATATAAAGGAATTGTGGAATCTTCCAATCGCAACTATCCTGATTTCTTTTATTATTTATTTCATCGGCGGCTACTTTTTATACAGTTCGTTTTACGCCTCAATTGGAGCCGCTGTTGATAATGAAACCGATTCACAACAATTCTTATTGCCAATCATTATGCCTTTGATATTGGGAGTTTATATTGGATTTTTTACCGTTATGAACGATCCGAACGGAACTGTTGCAACAGTTTTTTCAATGATTCCGTTAACATCACCAATTGTGATGATGATGCGGATTCCTTTTGGCGTTCCAATGTGGCAGATTATTGTTTCTATGGTAATCTTGTTTGGAAGCTTCCTTGGAGTGGTTTGGTTTGCTGCCAAAATTTACCGCGTCGGAATTTTAATGTATGGTAAAAAACCAACTTGGAGAGAACTGATTAAGTGGTTGAGATATTAATGTGAATTAATAAATATCAAATTAAATAAATCTAATTTTGTATCAAATATTCCAAATTTGAAAACTATTTTAATCATAGACGACGAAGAAAAACTTCGCGGATTGTTAGCCAGAATTGTAAAATCGGAAGGTTTTGATATTCTGGAAGCATCGAATTTAAAATCTGGATTAAAAAAACTGGAACAAAATGATATTGATGTTATACTTTGTGATGTTAAACTTCCAGACGGCAACGGTGTTGATTTCCTTCAAAAGATAAAAAGTAATTTTCCACTAACAGAAGTTATCCTTTTAACTGCTTATGGGAATATTGCTGACGGCGTTCAAGCCATGAAAAATGGAGCTTTTGATTATATTGTAAAAGGTGACGATAACGATAAAATTATTCCACTTTTGCACAAAGCATTAGAAAAAGTGCAACTTCAAAAGAAAGTGCAACAACTCGAAAAACGCATTTTTGATAAATATTCTTTTGATACAATTATAGGAAAATCGAAAGCTTTAGAACAGGTTATTGATTTAGCCAAAAAAGTAGCAAAAACCGATTCAACAGTTTTATTAATAGGTGAAACAGGAACAGGAAAAGAAGTTTTTGCACAAGCCATTCATGAAAACAGTAATCGGGTTGTAAAGTCATTAGTAGCTTTAAACTGCAGCACATTCAGCAAAGAAATCCTTGAAAGCGAATTATTTGGGCATAAGCAAGGGGCTTTTACAGGAGCAATAAAAGATAAAAAAGGTTTTATTGAAGAAGCAAATGGTGGCACTTTATTTTTAGACGAAATCGGCGAAATGCCACTAGAACTGCAAGCCAAATTACTCCGTGTTTTAGAAACCAATGAATATATTCCTGTTGGGGATTCAACTCCGAAAAAATCAAATTTCCGATTGATTGCTGCAACTAACAGAGATTTAAAGTCCGAAAGCGAAGCCAATCGTTTTCGTTCAGATTTGTATTTCCGATTAAATATTTTTCAAATCAACATTCCACCATTACGCGAACGCGTGAAAGATATAGCACCGTTAACAGTGTATTTCGTAAAACAATTTTCTGAAAAAATCAATCGTAAAACATTAGAAATTGCTCCTGATTTTCTTCAAAAACTAGAAAGTTATTATTGGTCAGGAAACGTTAGAGAATTAAAAAACATAATCGAACGCTCTGTAATTTTATGTAACGGAGATACTTTAACTTCTGAGCTTTTACCTTATGAAATCCAACATCAGGAAGATAAAACTAACAAATCGATGTCAGCATTTTCGATGCAAAGTATTGAGAAACTGCACATTCAAAAAGTACTGAATTATACCAAAGGCAACAAAGCAGAAACCGCAAGATTATTAGAAATCGGTATAGCCACTTTATACCGGAAACTAGACGAATACAATATTCAATAAACAAAATTCATCGTATTATAATGAGAAAACCTTATCAAAATGATAGGGTTTTTTTTATGCCTTTTTTTGGCACAAATTCTCTAATCTTAATAACTACAGCACTTTACACTAATCTTATTTTTTTGGACTGTTTTTTGGCATAAGCGCAGAAACACATAAACACTTTCGGAGTATGATTACACTAATTCTCATCGCAAGCGGATTACTATTATTCGCGCTATTCTTTAAAATGATAACCGTTTTTGAAAAAATCTAAATTATGACAGCACTTTTCATCATCGCCATAGCCGTATTTATTTACATCTGCTATGTATTAGTAAAACCAGAAAAATTCTAAAAATGAACTCAGAAATCCTCGGAATTATCGTAACCTATGGGTTGGTTTTGCTGCTGGCAATTCCATTAGGACGTTACATCGGAAAAATATTCAATTACGAAAGCACTTGGCTGGATAAAATCTTCAATCCAATCGATGCCTTATTTTATAAAGTTGGCGGCATTGATCCCAACAAACAAATGAACTGGAAACAGCATTTGGTTGCTTTATTGTCAATCAATGTGGTTTGGTTTATCATATCAATGTTAGTGTTGACCAATATGGTTTGGTTGCCTTTAAATCCTGATGGAAACCCTTCCATGACTGGAGACTTAGCATTTAATACCACTGTTAGCTTCATTACAAATACCAATTTGCAACACTATTCAGGCGAAAGCGGTTTGTCTTATTTGGGACAATTAACCTTAATGCTTTGGCAATTCATCAGTGCTGGTTGCGGAATGGCAATTTGTGCTGCTGTTTTTATGGCGATGAAAGAAAAAACATCCGATACTATTGGGAATTTCTACAGTTTCTTCGTTCGTTCTTGCACCAGAATTTTATTGCCATTATCATTTATTGTAGCAATCATTTTATTGTTCAACGGAACACCAATGACTTTTGAAGGAAAAGATACCATCACCACTTTAGAAGGTCAAACGCAATATGTAAGTCGCGGTCCGGTTGCCGCTTTCGTAGCGATTAAACAACTAGGAACGAATGGCGGTGGATTTTATGGTCCGAATTCAGCCAACCCAATGGAAAATCCTAACTATTTGACCAATATTGTTGAAACGATTTGTATTTTCTTAATTCCAATTGCGATGGTTTTTGCACTCGGATTTGTATTGAAACGTCGAAAATTATCTTGGACCATTTATGCTGTAATGACTATCGGATTTTTGAGTTTGCTCATTCCAGCAGTCATAAGCGAAATGAACGGAAGCACCAACATTCACCAACTCGGAATTGCCCAAAATATGGGAAGCATGGAAGGAAAAGAAGTTCGTTTCGGAGCTGCCGCTTCTGCGAATTGGGCAACTTATACGACTTGCACCAGTAACGGTTCTGTAAATGCGATGCACGACAGTATGACACCGATAACCGGAATCACAACACTACTCGGAATGATGATCAACTGCTTTTATGGGGGCGTTGGTGTCGGATTCTTGAACTTTTACATCTTCATCATTCTCGGTGTTTTCATCAGCGGATTGATGGTTGGAAGAACACCCGAATTCCTCGGAAAGAAAATCGAAGCCAAAGAAATGAAAATCGCCATGATGATTGCTTTATTACATCCATTTTTAATATTGGTTGGAACTGCTTTAGCAAGTCATTTGTATGCGGAAAATCCAGAAGCTTTATCTGGTTGGTTAGCGAATCCCGGTTATCACGGATTTAGTGAAATGCTATACGAGTTCACATCTGCATCAGCCAATAACGGTAGCGGATTTGAAGGTTTGGGCGATAATACGCCGTTTTGGAATATTGCAACCGGAATTGTAATGCTATTCGCCAGATACTTACCCATCATCGGACCCGTTGCAATTGCCGGAATCTTAGCCAGCAAAAGTTATGTGCCAGAAAGTAACGGAACTTTAAAAACCGATACTTCCACTTTCGGATTGATGGTTTTTGCCGTCATCGTAATTGTAGCCGCATTATCCTTTTTCCCAGCTTTGACCTTAGGACCAATTGCCGAATTTTTTACCTCTAAATAATTAAAAATCATGAGTAAATCTCAAAATAATTTATTTCAAAAAGAATTGGTTAACGAAGCCTTCAAACAATCTTTTGTGAAATTGAATCCCAAAATAATGTTCCGTAATCCTGTAATGTTTACAGTAGAAATCGGAACAATCGTAATGTTTTTTGTGTGTCTTTGGATTTTATCCGGAGAAGCATCACAAGGAAGTTTTATTTATAACTTCATCGTTTTTTTAGTATTGTTAATTACGTTATTGTTTGCGAATTTCGCCGAAGCAATAGCAGAAGCAAGAGGAAAAGCACAAGCCAATAGTTTGCGAAAAACCCGTGAAGAAACTCCCGCAAGATTAGAAAATGGTCAATTCATTTCATCTGCTCAATTAAAAAAAGGCGATGTATTTGTATGTGAAGCTGGCGATATTATTGCCACCGATGGAGAAATCATCGAAGGTTTAGCAACTATTGATGAAAGTGCCATTACTGGAGAAAGTGCTCCGGTTATTAGAGAAGCAGGTGGCGATAAATCATCAGTAACGGGCGGAACAAAAGTCTTATCCGATAAAATAAAAGTGCAGGTAACGTCAGAACCAGGAGAAAGTTTCTTGGATAAAATGATTGCTTTGGTGGAAGGTGCAAGCCGTCAAAAAACACCAAACGAAATTGCATTGACAATTTTGTTAGCCGGATTTACATTGGTCTTTATCATCGTAACCGTTACGTTAGCACCATTTGCAAAATATGCGAATGCCCCAATCACAATCGCATCATTTATTGCTTTGTTTGTGTGTTTGATTCCAACCACAATTGGCGGCTTATTATCAGCCATCGGAATTGCCGGAATGGATAGAGCGTTGCGTGCAAATGTCATTACCAAATCAGGAAAAGCGGTGGAAACAGCTGGAGATATTGATGTTTTACTCTTAGATAAAACGGGTACAATAACTATCGGAAATAGAAAAGCTACCAGTTTTTATCCAACAAAAGGAATTTCGGAACAAGAATTTATTCAGTCTGCCGTTTTGAGTTCTTTGGCAGATGATACGCCCGAAGGTAAAAGTATTGTTGAATTAGCTGGAGCTGATGTAGCGAATAAATTATCAATTGAAGGTGCGACTTTAATCAAATTTACTGCGGAAACCAGAACATCTGGTGTGGTTTTGAAAGATGGAACCAACATTCGAAAAGGTGCGCAAGATGCCGCGAAAAACATCGCACAACAAGCAGGAAATCCTTTTCCTGAAGATACAGCTCAAAAGGTAATTGATATTGCTTCAAACGGCGGAACTCCTTTAGTAGTAATCAAAAACAATCAGGTTCAAGGTGTGATTGAGTTGCAGGACATTATCAAAACCGGTATGAAAGAACGTTTTGAAAGATTACGCAGAATGGGAATCAAAACGGTAATGGTAACTGGAGACAATCCATTGACTGCCAAATTTATCGCTGAAAAAGCTGGTGTTGATGATTTTATTGCCGAAGCCAAACCAGAAGATAAAATGAATTATATCAAAAAAGAACAAGCCGAAGGACGATTGGTTGCAATGATGGGTGACGGAACAAATGATGCGCCAGCTCTGGCTCAAGCCAATGTAGGTGTCGCCATGAACAGCGGAACTCAAGCCGCAAAAGAAGCCGGGAACATGGTCGATTTAGATAATGATCCAACCAAATTAATCGAAATTGTAGAAATTGGGAAACAACTTTTGATGACCAGAGGAACGTTAACAACGTTTTCTATTGCGAATGATGTGGCGAAGTATTTTGCTATTATTCCAGCGCTATTTATTACCGCAATTCCAGCTTTGCAAGGTTTGAATATTATGCATTTGCACAGTCCACAAAGTGCGATTTTATCAGCGGTAATTTTTAATGCGATTATTATTCCGTTCCTTATTCCACTTGCGTTGCGAGGTGTTGCTTACAAACCAATTGGTGCATCGGCGTTGTTGCGTAGAAATTTATTCATCTACGGAATCGGTGGAATTATCATTCCGTTTATTGGGATAAAATTGATTGATTTGGCAGTAGCATTGTTTGTGTAAAAAATAGTGACTAGTAATTAGTGACTAGTAATTAGTAATTAGAAAAATAGAATATTAATAAAAGAACCTGAAATAAGTTCAGATTAAAAATAATAGAAATTATGAAAGAAAATATCATTCCCGCAGTTCGATTGACCTTATTTTGTGCGTTGTTTTTCGCAGGGTTTTATACGTTGAGTATTTACGGAATTGCGCAGTTTGCTCCTAATCAGGGAAAAGGTGAAATCGTGATGGTAAATGGAAAAAACCATCACATTAATGTGGCACAGAAATTTACGAAAGACAAATACTTTTGGTCTCGTCCTTCTGCGGTTAATTATAATGCTGCGGGTTCTGGTGGAAGCAATAAAGGAACCACAAATCCAGAATATTTGGCAGAAGTTAAAACCAGGATAGATACTTTTTTACTTAAAAATCCAACAGTGAAACGCAACGAAGTTCCATCAGAATTGGTTACTGCTTCAGGAAGTGGATTGGATCCAAACATTTCGGTTCAGGGTGCGAAAGTACAAGCTAACAGAGTAGCAAAAGCCAGAAATATTTCAGAAGAAAAAGTGTTGACTTTAATTAAAGAAAATACTGTTTCACCACTTTTAGGATGTTTGGGAACAGAAAAAATTAACGTGCTGCAATTGAATATTACATTGGATAATATAACAAAATAGCAATTTAAAATAGAGTGCCCTAGCCCGGATGGCAGTGGAAATCCTTTTCTTTTTTTCTTTAAAAAAGAAAAGATTGCAACGAACAGCCGGATTAGCTTCAAATAAAAACAACAAAATGAAAAAAATATTAGTTACAGCTTTACTAGCTTTCGGATTTACAACAATAAACGCGCAGGAAACAGCGACAGCAAAAAGCCCATTTACGTTTTCGGGATATTTAGAAACGTATTACAGTTATGATTTTGGAAACCCAGACAATCATTTGCGTCCGAGCTTTGTGTACAGTCATAATAAACACAACGAATTGAATCTGAATTTAGGTTTTGTAAAAGCCAATTACACCAAAGATAATCTGCGAGGAAATTTTGCCTTAATGGCCGGAACTTATCCGGAATACAATCTGGCTGGCGAGCAGGATTTACTGAAAAATGTTTTTGAAGCGAATGTTGGTGTGAAAATTTCTAAAACCGCTAACCTTTGGGTTGATGCCGGAATTATGCCTTCGCACATTGGTTTTGAAAGTGCGATTGGAAAGGATTGTGTGAATTTAACTCGAAGTATTTTGGCTGATAACTCGCCTTATTATGAAGCTGGAGTTAAAATTGGATACACTTCTAAATCAGAAAAATGGTATTTGGCTGCGATGTATTTGAACGGTTGGCAACGCATTCAGAAAATTGACGGCAATCAAACTCCGGCTTTTGGAACTCAAATCACTTATAAAACAGCTAAAGCAACGTTGAATTGGAGTACTTATATTGGAAATGAGCAACCTGATTCAATTCGTAAATGGCGTTATTTCAATAATTTTTACGGACAATTTAAAGTTTCAGAAAAAACGAGTTTGACAGCTGGATTTGATATTGGTGCACAACAAACGGTAACAGGAAGTAGTAATTATGACGTATGGTATTCGCCAGTATTTATTGCACAATATAAACCAATTGCTAAAGTACAATTGGGGTTAAGAGGGGAATATTATCAAGATAAACAAGGTGTAATTATTGCAACAGGAACTGAAAACGGATTTAAAACTTTTGGAGTTTCAGCTAATTTTGATTACTTAATTGCTGATAATATTATGTTTAGAATTGAAGCCAGAAATTTAAACAGCAAGGATGATATATTTTTGAAAAACGGAAATCCAACGAATCAGAATACTTTTTTGACTACAGCATTAGCAATATCTTTTTAATTTTTAGAATAAAATAAATGCACGACGAAAAGGAAAATAATGCCCAACACTTTCTCGATTTAATTCAGAAATCGCGTAAAGGAAAGTTTAAAATTTACATTGGTATGAGTGCCGGTGTGGGCAAAACCTATCGTATGCTGCAGGAAGCACATTCATTGTTGAAGAATGGGATTGATGTGAAAATTGGTTATATCGAAACACATTTGCGTAAAGAAACACATGAATTGCTTGATGGTTTACCAGTTATTCCGAGAAGAACAATTTTCTATAAAGGAAAACAACTCGAAGAAATGGACGTTCAAGCCATTATTAATTTGCGTCCTGAAGTTGTGATTGTTGATGAATTGGCACATACTAACGTAGAAGGAAGCAAAAACGAAAAGCGTTGGCAGGATGTTTTGGAAATTCTGGAAGCCGGAATTAATGTGATTTCAGCTGTGAATATTCAGCATATAGAAAGTCTGAATGAAGATGTAAAGCGCATCACAAACATTGATGTTTTGGAACGTGTTCCTGATAATGTGTTGCGTTTGGCAGATGAAGTTGTAAATATTGATTTGACGGCTGAAGACTTGATTTCTCGTTTGAAGGAAGGCAAAATTTATACTGAAGATAAAATTCAAACTGCACTGACTAATTTTTTTAAATCAGATCAAATTCTGCAATTGCGTGAATTGGCATTGAAAGAAGTAGCAAGTCAAGTGGTTCGAAAAGTTGAAAATGAAGTCCCAAAAAATACCGGAATAAAACATGAAAAACTATTGGCGTGTATCAGCAGCAATGACAGAACGGCTAAGATTGTTATTCGGAAAGCAGCACGATTGGCAAGTTACTATAACGGAATTTGGTATGTTTTGTATGTAGAAACTCCTAAAGAAAGTCCGGATAAAATTGCCTTGGACAAACAACGTCATTTGATTAATAATTTCAAATTGGCCACACAACTCGGAGCCGAAGTAATTAAAATTGAAGCTTCAAATATAACCGATGCAATGCTGAAAATTGTGGAAGAAAAAGACATTACAACCCTTTGCATTGGAAAACCGCATTTCAATTTATTTAAAGTAATTTTGTCAACAACCATTTTTAGAAGATTATTAAACAATCTTTCTGAATCAAATGTTGATCTTGTAATATTATCATAAGATGAAAACTAAAACTAAATTAAATCTCGGAGTAGGATTATTATTCTTTCTGATAATTATCCTTTCGCTTGTAAGTGCCTATTGTATCTTTTCAATAAAAAAGGACACTCAAAACATCCTGAAAGCCAATTATAACACATTGGAATATTCCAGAAACATGTTGCTGTCATTGGAGAATATTGCTTCTGATGAAAATAAAGCTATAACAATTTTTGAAACCAATTTAAAGCTTCAAATCGCCAATGTTACAGAAAACGGTGAAGAAGCTGTGACTAATAATCTTCAAGAAAGCTTCAAAACCTTAGAAAAAAATCGTGATGATGAGAAGTTAAAAAATAAAATCAGACAAGATATTTTCGAAATAATGGAACTCAATATGATTGCCATTAAACAAAAGAGCGATGTTGCCAAAAAAACAGCAGAAACAGCCAATTTTTCGATAGCCATTCTAGGTACTTTGTGTTTTTTGATAGCGTTTAACTTATTGATGAATTTGCCAAATAATATTGCCAATCCCATTAAAGAATTAACAACGAGCATCAAAGAAATTGCCAATGGGAATTACAAGGAGCGTGTTCATTTTATGAATCATAATGAATATGGTGATTTAGCAAAATCATTTAATATCATGGCAAAAAAGTTGGAAGAATACAGCAGTAGTAACCTGCATAAATTAACTTTTGAAAAGAAGCGTTTGGAAACATTGATTAACAATATGAATGACCCAATTATCGGTCTTGATAACGAAGGAATACTTTTGTTCGTTAATGATGAAGCATTAAAAATTATGGGCCTTAAATCGGAAGAAGTTATTGGAAAATTAGCATCAACCTTGGCTTTAAGTAACGATTTGTTAAAATCTTTAATAATAAATGAATTGGAAAGTGCCAAAGCACATCCGATGACTATTTTTGCCAACGGAAAAGAAAGTTATTTCGAAAAGGAAACTGTAAATATCACTATAAAGCCAACAGGTGAAGACAAATTAATTGATATTGGTAATGTGATTATTTTGCGGAATATCACCATTTTCAAAGAATTGGATTTTGCCAAAACTAATTTTATTGCAACAGTTTCACATGAATTAAAAACACCTATTTCATCTATTAAAATGAGTTTGCAATTACTTGAAAAAAAAGAAATAGGAACTATAAATGATGACCAAAAACACTTGATAGAAAGTATTAAAGAAGACAGTCAGCGATTACTTAAAATTACCGGAGAATTATTAGAATTATCACAGTTAGAAACGGGTAATATTCAGTTGAATATTGAGAAAAGTAAGGCTCATGAAATTGTAAATTATGCCATTGAAGCGGTAAAAACACAAGCTGAACAAAAGCATATTGAGTTCATCGTTCAATCCGAAAAAAATCTATCTGAAGTAAAAGCCGATTCTGAAAAAACAGCATGGGTTTTGATTAATTTCCTCACCAATGCTATTAGGTATTCACCTGATAATAGTATAATAAAAGTTAATTTGAAAACTGAAAATGATCAACTTGTATTTCAGGTTATTGATAAGGGTCAAGGTATTGATAGTCGATATCAGACCAAAATCTTTGACAAATATTTTCAAATCCCCGGAAGTAATAAATCGGGTACAGGTTTAGGTTTGGCGATAAGCAAAGAATTTATTGAAGCACAGAACGGAACAATTGGTGTAGAGAGCCAATTGGGATTGGGAAGTACTTTTTACTTCAAATTGGGAATGGTCTAAAAAATTTAAAACGGATATCCAATTGCCAAATTAAAAAGCAGGTTTTCACTTCGCCACGGACCGTTAAGGAAATTAACCTCGTCAATTACCCATCGTTGCCCGTCGGGTAAATAAGGTTTTCGGATTGGGAATGCCAAATCGGTTCTAAGCACTAAGAAGCTGAAATCAAAACGCAATCCCGCACCAAGACCAACGGCAATTTCTTTCATGAAATCTTTGGAAAATTTGGCACCTGGTTTATTTGGATCATCGTTCAAAAGCCAAATATTTCCTGCATCCATAAATACAGCTCCGTTTATGAATTTGTAAATATTGCTTCGGAACTCGGTGTTGAATTCTAATTTTAGGTCACCCGATTGATCCGGAATAAATACACCTACTTCCGTTTGGGCATTGTAAGTTCCCGGACCAAGCGACCGTGAACGGAATGCACGTAAACTGTTGGTTCCACCTATGAAAAATTGTTTGACAAACGGAATCTTATCGGAGTTGCCATAAGGATATGCTACTCCCGCGATGATTCGGCTTTTGATCATAGAGTTTTTGCCAAATTTATAAGTGTGCTTGAACTCATTCTGAATTTTGGCAAACTGGCTGAACGGAATATCAAAAACTTTGATGGTATCTCCGGCTTTGATATCGGCACCTGTAATCACTCCGGCTAAATTTCCTGATAAATCAATACCACCCTTATAATAGAACAAATTTTTTCTTCTTTGCCGCATTTCAGTGTTGTACGTATAAGAATAAGTTGGTCCAAAGATGAGTTGTTTATCAATCACATATTTTAATGACGGATTCAAAATAATTTGGTCGCGATACAAATCGGTTACATTTTCGGGACTCGCATAGGTTATTTCGGTTATGTTCAACTGATGTTCCTTGCGTGCGTTTTCTTTCCATCCATATCCAAATGAAGCTTTGAAAGTTTGCAATGAATATAGTTTCTGCCTGTTTTGATATTCATAACCAATAGTTGTGTTTGTCCTTGGTACAAATCCGCTCGATGATTTTATTTTGAATGGCGCAATAAATCTTGGCCATGTAAGGCTTGCTTCACCACCAAATCGATACACATTAAAACCATTGTTCTTTCCACCTAGCTGGACTTCAATTCCGCCAAAAGCCGAAAGAGCAAGTAATTCTGCTCCGTGAAAAGTGTTGCGATTGCTCCAGTTTACTTTTAATTCACTACCGGTATAATTCGCAGAATTGGTTTTTGCCAATACTTCAACACGGATTGATTTTCGTGGAAGCGGTGTCAAATAATAATAGGCATCTAAATAATTTCCAATGGTATCAGAAGGTTTGAACTGATTTTTTACAAATTTGAATGTTCCCAGATTCACCAATCTGTTCAGTGTTAAACTATGATCAGTACGATTGTATAAATCATTTTTCTTGAAATATAAGGTGCGGTCCCAAATTCGCGGTCTGAACAAACCGTCATTTCCAATGATGGTATAATCGTTGTATTTTTCGGCTACAGTTAATGAATCCTGATTCAGAGCAAAATTTGGATAAATGACAATTTTATTGATTTTATAAACCGTTTTAGCAATTTTTGGCGCTTCGTCTTTTACTTTCACAATCAAATCAACTTCATACTTGCCAACAGTGCTGTCCACCTGTACTTTTATGTAATCTTCATTAAAATAATAAAAACCTCTTTGTTTCAATCGCGTGTCGATTCGTTCTCTTTCGGCTTTTATCACTTCAAGGTTATAAGCTTTTCCAACCTGTAGCAAACTTCTTCTTTGTGTTCTTGCTACCGCTTTTCCAACATCAGAAGAATCGTTTGGAAATTGCACTGATTTGATTTTGTATTGTCTTCCGGTAGTCACTTTATATTCGGCTGTGGCGCGTTTACCATGTCTGGTTGAATCGGCACTTGTCCGGGTGTTGAAATAGCCATTGTTTTCAGAGAAGTTTTGCAACAGACTTCTATTGTATTCCAGATCGACTTCGCTAAATAAAACAGGTGCTTCACCGAGTGTAGTTTTTAACCAATGACGAAAGCCTTTTTCTTTTTTTGCATCTCCTGCCAGATTGTAGAAGAATAATTTCGGACGCATGCCCAAAAACTTTTTGTTTGGAATAGGACGAATTACATCTTTCATTTTTTTCTGCAATTCATGACGCTGTTTCCCGGAAATTGTGCTGTCTTTTACAACCTTTATTGTTCCGCCGGTATACAGCAGTTCACCTTCGGGCAAATTATGAGTACCGCTGCAGGCTGCTGCAAATAATACAAGAATGGCGATATATAATGCGTTCTTAATCATCTGATTTTTCTTTGGCTTTTTCAACTTCTTCGGCTTTTTTCTCGGCTTTAATAGCTTTTTTTGTTTTTTTAACTTCTTTTCTGGAATGAAATAATTCTTTGAATTTGTTATAATCCATCGTGATGATGAATCCCAGTCCTGTTTCGATAACCTGTCCCTGCAACGCTACCTGATACAGGTTTTTTCGATAGGCGCGAAGTTTGTATCGTCCGTCTTTGGAGAGTTGGTATTCGGCTGAAAGATCTCCTCCAATTGTATTGGTTTCTTTGTTTGGCTGTTCCGGACCTTCAATCCCAAAAGTACTTCCAACGGTAACTTTCAATCTGTCATTCAATAATTTTTTGGAAAGCCCTACATTCAAATCGGTTTTGTTTTCTTTTTGACCTGTTGTATAATCGTCAGAAGAATCCAAATCAAAATCAACTTCAAATCCTTTTACAAAATCGCTGGCAAAGTTATTAAGCTGTTGTGATAATATTTTACTAACACTTTCTCTTGCGAATGATGAAGCAGTAATGCCACCATTTTCACTCGAAAACGGATTATCTCCGATGAATCTTTTTAACAGAAGCAATGCAAATACCTGTTTGTTCAAATCATCCGGCTCTTGTCGTAATTGAGCCAATTTAGCTTCAGTTCTAGTAATTATATCGCCTGAAACATTGTTGTTTCCTTCAGGCAGCACAATGTCGAAAGTAATGCTTGGCTTCAATAATTCCCCTTTCATTTTCAGTTCGGTTTCAAAAGGGATTTTTTGTTTGAAGGTGTTTCGTTCTTCAGGCGAAAACGATGATAATTGGTTATCTAACAAATCGATTGGCGAAGCGTTGACTTTATAAATGGCTGTGATATTGATATCGGCTTTAGTTGGTTCTCCTGTCCAAAGTATGTAGCTTCCCTTTTTGATGTCAAATTTTCTTTTAACCAGATTAAAATTCATTTCATAACTTCCTTCTTCCAGTTCATAACGTCCTGTTAATGTGGTTTTCCCCGAAGGATCCATGGCACCTGTAAGTTGGGCTTCACCTTTTAATCTTAAAAAGTCGCCATTTCCTTTATCAATAACCATTGATATTTCGGCATCTTTATCAATTTCAATATCTACAAAAGCATTGATACCTTTTACTTCGGTTTCGCTAAGATTTTCATCAGCAAGTTTTGTGAATAATGGTGGTTGATCCTGATCAATGAATTCAACTATTCCTTCTCTGTCGGCAATGTATGGATCGTCCTGCGGTAACACAATTGTAAATTTCGTGTTTTTGTCGATTTTGATAGTTCCTTCAACATATGGATTGTTGTAAGTTCCTTTAACTTTCAGATGATTGTCTAAAACCAATTGGCCATAAAAAGTATCGTTATCTTTTGCAGAAGAATTTACAGCTTTGAAATTATCGGCATCAACAGTCAAATCAAAACCTAAGTTGGCATAATTCTGATTATTGATTTTTCCATTGATAATCAAATCATTTTTCTTTTCATCATAAATAGTGAAATTATCAAGAACGATAGCGTTATCGGTAAAGACCATCGTGTCGTTCATCGATTTGAATTTCGCATTCAGTTTTGTGGCTTTAAATCCGATTCCGTTAAACTTTAAATCGCCAATTAATTTCGGATTGGTTGTGTTGCCTGTTACTTTGAATTTCCCGGTGAAATAGCCGGTTCCTTCTTTTATATTCTCCATAGAAAAACCCTGAATGCTTTTCAGATTCAGCTTTTGAATATCCAAATCCATATTCAGCGCATCATCGCTTGCTTTGTAAGTTCCCTCAAGATTCATTTGGTTGTCCTGTTCGGTAAGTTCAATTTTGGCGGTATAAGTATTGGCAGTAAAGTTATCGACATTTATATAAATCGTTCCAACTTCTTCCTTTTTGAAAGTAAAGTGATCAATTGTAGCATCAGCTGTAAAAAGCACTTTTGACATCAGGTCTTTAAACTCAGCTTTTCCATTGATATTTCCGTCCATTTCAATATTTTTCATCTGAACTATATTGGTAATGGTTTGTATTTTAAAATCTTTAAACTCAACAGCCAAAGGTGGATTGGATCCATTTGAAACTGATTGAAGACTAATACTGCTTTTGTCGTTACTCAATACGAAATTGTCAAAATAAATTGAGTTGTTGGCAAAACGAATTTTATTATCTTCAGAAATCACCCAGGAATCATAATTCAATAACAATTTTGCAGGATCAAATGAAATTTCATGCCCGTCATTTGTAGATTTTAAATTCCCGGCAATCACATAGCGGTCTTTATTTTTAAAGTCTTTAACCAATAAAGTGTAATCAACAACATCATTTTCAGCTTTACCGACAATGCTTGTTCGATGAAGCTGAAATTCATTATCCCTGATTTCATCAACGCTAAAACTGTAAAGCAAAGCATTGTCTTTTTTATCAATTTTGAGAACAGCATTTGAAATAATATTTGTGCCATAAACCAATTTTGGAATAGAACCATTAACAATGATAGTATCATTCACTGAATTATATCTTCCGGTGAGTGAAATTGGTTCGATGTTTATTAGATTTGGAACCAATTTTAACAAAATAGGAGTAGGCTTTACATTGACTTTAAATGCTAATTGTTGATCGCCATAAGGAACATTTTTCGAGGTTGTTTTTAAATTATAGTAATTTGAAACGCTTTGTTTAACAGAGTTTGCCAAGGTTGACAATCTGTATTTCCCAATGAATTCTGCATCCATAAACTTAGAACTCAATACAATTGAATTTTTCTCTGCCGTAGAAACTGCTGCTACATTTATGGAATCGGTTGCGAATTGTTCTTTGTCAGTAGCAATAATCAAATGATGCACGCTCGCAGTTCCATTCAGATAATCCAAATTTGCGGATTCAATATCTGCATCTAAAACACCTTTCAATTTTAATGGTCCGGCATGCAGATTGAGTTTGTCCAAATCGGCAATATCAACATTCAGATGCAGCGTTCCTTTTGGATATTTGTCTTTAAAACTTCCGCTTGAAACCAAATCAAACTTTAGATTTGGATCATTTGTAAAAGCTTTTACATCAAAAAGGCTGTTGTTTATTTTTCCATCAATCACCACATTTTGATAAGTATAGTGATTGTAATTTGCTTTAACTATTACTGCCTTGCCAATAGCATTTGCAGTTTTTGGATTAAAACCAGTTCCTTTTATATCTGTTTTGAGTGTAATTCTTCCAATGGAATCGTTTTTCAACATTCTGCCCAAATCAAAATTATCAAACGTTGCATCAAAATTGTATTTTTCCCGGTCTTTAACTCTTCGGTCTAATGCACCTTTTATTTTGCCGTTTCCGGAACTACTTGTGAAATACATATTGGTGTTGAAACTTTTCATAGTTCCTTTAAAAGTGCCTTTAGCAGTAAACTGTTCAGGTAATTGGATAGTAGTAGGAATCGTATTTTTCGGCAAAATAGTATAAGCGTCTTTTGCGCCGGATTCCAGGTTTTTGATATTAAAATCGTAATAAGCTTTATCTGAATCCGGCAGCCCAACAATCGAACCACTGACATTTACTTTGGTGTTTCCAATGCCACTAACCTGTAGATAAGGAAATTTCAAATTATTCAGTTTTCCTGAAAGCGTTGTGTTGGCTGACAAAACCACATTTTGATTGTCCTTAAACGGATAAATATCGTAGAGTTGCGGTACAATCAGCAATAAATCTCTGAATGCAATTTTGCTTTGATTTAGTTTGGCTTTGATAATAAGCTCGCCTGGATTTTTAGAAAGCGATTCAATAGATGGATAACCAACAATGATTTCGTTTCGCAAT
The DNA here is from genome assembly GCF_039916025.1 of Flavobacterium sp. Lineage (GTDB taxonomy): Bacteria > Bacteroidota > Bacteroidia > Flavobacteriales > Flavobacteriaceae > Flavobacterium. Next base: position 45,018 of record NZ_JBDSMB010000065.1, on the reverse strand, counting down.
GTTGTTTGTGGCGTTTTCAGGTACAAATCTTTCGCATAGGCTGATTTCTCACCATAGTAAAAAGTTGTTTTTAAAGATTCTACTATTAACCCGTTTTTTTCTTCCGCTTTCATCGCGTTGATTTTTCCCCAAACTGTTGGAGAATTAAACGCAATATAGTCTGCATCAAGATCGAGGTTTTGGATGTTTAAATGTTTGTAATCCATGCCTCTTGGAATTGACGCGGAGTTGTCATCGTTATAAATGAAGTTTACTTTTTTAAACGCAACATCATTAACTTTTACTTTCCAGTCTGTTGATTTGGAAGAAGAATTACTGTTTTTTTCTTTTTCGGTCTTACCAATATTCAACGCAAAGTTTGCATCTGATATTCCAATTTGAGTCAAATCGATTTGATTGTTTTCTAAATCAAACACCTTGACTTTAGCGAAAAGTTTATCCGAAATAAGATTCATGACCAACTTAGAGTTATCATTTTGGTAATCAATCTTTATTTTTGACAAATCGAGCGTTCCTAACTTTAGTTTTAAATCGGGGCTTTTTAGATTTTTTGTATTGGCAATTTCAGTATTGACTAATCCTTGTTTATAATAAAACTTGATTCCGTCAACTGTCAGTTCAGGAACTTCAAAATTCATTTGCTTTAAGTCGAAGGTTTTAATCTTGGCCTTCATTTTGCCCACATCGAGTTTCAAATCATTATTGTTATACACATCATTAAAGCGGAGTCTGACATTATTCAGATTGATTTTGTCGAGAGAAAACTCCATTGGAGCTGAATTGTCATTTTGTTTTTCAGGTGATTTGAATGCCTCTACGATATAATCAAAATTGAATTTGTTTGTTTTATCTCTGTTTATATGTACAACAACACTTTCTAATTCAAGCGAATTGATTTCTACTCTGTTGTGGAATAATCCATACATATCAAGGTTTGCTGTAATTTTTTTACCTGCCAAAAGCGTATCCTTTTTTTTGTCTTGAAAATAAACACCTTCCAGAACTAAGTCTTTTGGAAAACCAATTTTAACTTTGTTGATGACAACTTTAGTCTTGATTTTATTTTCGAGATAGGTAACGACTTTGTCTTTTGCGAATTGTTGTACGGCAGGAATTTGAAGCGCAATAACAAGTAACAGGAATAACCCTATCAATGACAGCATTATCCAAAGGATAATCCGTAATCCTTTTGTGAAGTACTTTTTCAAATCAAAAAATTAAAATTTTAATTCAAAAAACAAGTTGGGAATGATTTCTTGTTTTACGCTTTATTTACTTCAAAGATGGAAATTTTATTACGTAAAACCTTTATATAATTAATATAAAAAGTTACAAAATTTCTAACAGTCAGCCATGTTTACGGCAACAGCCAAGCCACCTTCGGAAGTTTCTTTGTATTTTGAATTCATGTCTTTAGCAGTTTTCCACATCGTTTCTATAACTTTGTCCAAAGGCACTTTAGCATTTTTGGCATCAGTTTCCATCGCAAGTTCTGCAGCATTTATTGCTTTTATGGCACCCATGGTATTGCGTTCAATACACGGAATCTGAACCAAACCACCAATTGGGTCACATGTCATACCTAGATGATGCTCCATTGCAATTTCGGCTGCCATTAAAACCTGGTCAGGTGTTCCGCCCATCACTTCACATAAAGCTGCTGCTGCCATAGATGATGAAACTCCGATTTCTGCCTGGCAACCGCCCATCGCTGCTGAAATAGTAGAGCCTTTTTTGAAGATGCTACCTATTTCTCCGGCTACCATTAGGAATTGTTTGATTTCTTTTTCGCCTGCTTCGTGGTTTTCGATTGTCAAATAGTACATTAAAACTGCTGGAATTACGCCGGCACTTCCGTTGGTAGGAGCAGTTACAACTCTTCCTAAAGCGGCGTTTACTTCATTTACCGCTAAGGCAAAGCAAGAAACCCATTTAAGTATTTGACGAAACTTTACTTCGGTTTTGCGAATGCTTTGCATCCATTCCTGTGGATTAGAATAATTAGCTAAACCAATTAATCCCTGATGCATATCAAAAGCGCGTCGACGCACATTTAAACCACCGGGAAGAACACCTTCTGAATGACAACCAATGTACATGCATTCGAGCATGGTGTTCCAAATACGCATTAATTCGTGGTGAATTTCTGCTTCGGTACGCATTGCTTTTTCATTCTCGTAAACGATTTCAGAGATCATTTTGTTTTCAGTAATTGTATATTGAAGTAATTCCTCTGCGTTTTGAATTGGAAATGGAAAGGCACATTTTATTTCTAATTTCTTCTTGGCATTTACGCGTTCTTCTTTGACCACAAAACCGCCACCAATAGAGTAGAAGGTAGAAACATATTCACTTTCATCAAGCAAAGAAGCTGTAAAAGTTAATCCATTAGCATGAAAAGGAAGAAAGTTTTTATTGAATATAATGTCCTGCAGGAAATAGAATGGGATAACGATTTTGTTTGCTAAATTGATTTCGTTTTTGTCTTCAATCTTCTTTACAATTCCGGCAATGTCCTGCACCGGGATATATTCTGGATCTTGACCGCTTAGTCCTAGCATTATTGCCAAATCTGTTGCGTGTCCTTTTCCTGTTAGTGAAAGCGAACCATACAAATCAACTTTGACGCGGGTTACTTTTTCGAGTATGTTTTCTGTTTGTAATTCGGTTAAAAAGCGTTCGGCTGCACGCCAAGGTCCAAGAGTGTGTGAACTTGATGGTCCAACACCAATTTTGAGCATATCAAAAACGGAGATGCATTCTTCCATTGTACTATATCGATTTAGTTAGGCAAATATAGCCATTTACAGATTATGAATTTATCGGAAATTAAAATCTTATGTAAGGATGAAATCCAAAATAAATCTACAAAAAACCTTACTTAATGCAGAAAAATGAAATTAAAGTAATCGAGAAAAATGGCTGTTAACAGATTCTCAATACAATTCTGATAAATAGAAATACCAGAGATGGCAGTAGCTGAAAGGTTTTTTCATTTTTAAATTAAAGAGAAATGGCTTCTTGTCGGCCATTTTTGAATAAACCGTCTTCATGCAATTTTAATTTCCATTTGATACTTTTGGAAAAACTACCACAATGTTTATTAAAAGAATATCATGCGTTATACTTTTAACGCTGCTGCAATTATCAGCTTGCTATAGCCAGCAATCTAAAGAAGAAGATTATACAATTGTTTATGGAAATTCAACCATTACCATTCAATTTGATGAGAACAAAGACACGCCAGTGCTGTTAAGTGCTGTTGATGTTGTAACTCACAGCAATGTCGATTTTTCAAGAACTTCCAAAACCTATACTTTAAATAATTTATATCCATCTGAAATAGTTCAGCTTGAATACATTTTTGGTAATGAAGTATCCAATATTCACCGCGGTTTTATTGCTAATTCGTCACTTTCTACGGGTACGATAAACGTTTATTTTAATCATCAGGTTGATACAAGTTATGCTCAAATTCAAAGCGCTGTTAACTTGGGCAACACGCTGGATGATATGTTGATTACTTATATCAATGCCTGTACGACTACAATGGATATTACTATTTATAATTCGTATTCGCCTAGTGCAACTACAGGAATTGCGGGTGCTATAAATGCCGCCTATACGCGAGGTGTACAAGTGCGGGTTATTTATGATGGCAGTACAAGTAGTGTAATGATACCTTTATTAAATGCTGCAATACCAAGATTAGCAAGTCCGAACGATGCAGCTTATGGCATTATGCATAATAAGTTTGTGATATTCGATGCCAATGTTGCCGATGCAAATAAACCTTTCGTTTGGACAGGTTCAACCAATTGGACAACGGTTCAAATAGATGGACCAGACAGGAATAGTGCCATTGTTATACAAGACCAGACATTAGCTTTAGGATACAGAATTGAGTTTGAAGAAATGTGGGGTTCAAGTACTATGACGCCAAATGCCGCCTTGTCGAAATTCGGTCCCGATAAAACTAATAATACACCACATGCCTATAATATTGGCGGTAAGGTTGTGAACAGCTATTTTAGTCCGAGTGATGGGACTAATTCCAAAATTATTTCCTCTATAAATTCAGCTAATACTGATATTGATGTCGCCACAATGGTAGTAACAAGAAGTGATGTTGCCAGTGCTTTAATTAATAAATATAACGGTGGATTGACAAATACCAATATCGTTGTTGATAGCCAGAATCCATCTGGAAATCAAATAAGTACGATTCAATCTGGTTTGGCTGCCAATCATGCTGTTGTATATTCGGGAAGTGGTATAATGCATCATAAATTCATGGTGGTGGATAACTATAACAGTGCTTCAGATCCTTTGGTTTTAGTTGGTTCACACAATTGGAGTTCTTCGGCAGAAAATAAAAATGACGAGAATATTTTAATTGTTCACGATTTGAATATTGCCAATCAATACTTTCAGGCTTTTGCTTATTTGTATCAATTTGCAGGTGGCGTTTTAGGTGTTAATCAAAATCAATATGGAAACGATTTGGTTTTGTATCCTAATCCTTCTAACGGAATTTTGAATATTGATGCTGTTGGAAACAATGCTTTAACAGATGTTGAAATTAGTGTTTATGACGTTTTAGGAAATAAAATTTACAGCAATCGCTATTCGAATTTATTGCATGAAACTATTGATTTAAGCAGTCAGGCTTCGGGAATGTATTTAATAAACGCGCAAAGCGATACGAAAATTTCACATTTTAAAGTTCTTAAACAATAAAAAAAGCCACTCTTTTCAGAGCAGCTTTTCCAAACAATTAACTTAATTTAAACTAAAAACAATAACTATTTTTCGCAACTAATTTTGTTGTGATTGTTTCTCTCAATCCCACAATATTAGGCATGTTGGTGTATTTTGTAAAACGACGCAATCCCATAAGCATCATGCGTTGTTCATCGCCTTCGGCAAAAGAAATAATACTTTCTTTTCCTTTTTGGGTTACTACATCTACTGCTTTGTATAAGTATAATTTCGCCATAGCGATTTGCTCTTTAACATTATCTTCTCCAGCTTTTTTGGCTAATTTCTCAGTACGTAGAAGAGTGCTTTCAGCCATGTATATTTCAATTAAAATATCGGCTGCAGCTGTTAATAATTGCTGATGTGCGTCTAAATCCGGTCCATATTTTTGAACGGCACCACCAGCAACCATTAAGAATGCTTTTTTCAGTTTGCCAATTAGTTCTTTTTCTTCCGAAAATAATTCAGAATAATCCGGAGTATCGAATGATGGAATTCCCATTAATTCTTCCTGAACTTTTGATGCCGGGCCAAGTAAATCAATATGACCTTTCATCGCTTTTTTGATTAGCATTCCAACCGATAGCATTCTGTTGATTTCGTTCGTTCCTTCATAAATACGGGCAATACGGGCATCACGCCAGGCGCTTTCCATCGGAGTATCTTCAGAGAATCCCATTCCGCCATAGATTTGTATTCCTTCATCGGCAGCATTTTGAACATCTTCAGAAACTGCTACTTTTAGAATTGAACATTCGATAGCGAATTCTTCGACACCTTTTAATTCAGCTTCCTGATGTGAGGCGCCTTCTGCTTCACGAAGTTTAATACGCGTTTCAATGTCTTTAGCAGCGCGATAGGTTGCGCTTTCTCCGGCATACGCTGAAGTTGCCATTTCCGCCAGTTTGTAACGAATCGCACCAAAGCTTGAAATTGGGACATTAAACTGGATTCTTTCGTTTGCATAATGAACAGCATTTGTAGTCACACGACGTTGTGCATCAAGACAAGCCGCAGCCAGTTTGATACGGCCAACATTCAAAGCATTCATGGCAATTTTGAAACCTTCGCCACGACCGGCAAGCATATTTTCAACCGGAACTTTTGTATCATTAAAGAAAACCTGACGTGTAGAGGAAGCACGGATTCCCAATTTATGCTCTTCTTCATTCATTGTGATTCCATTAGCTGGATCATTTTCTACAATAAAACCTGTAATGTTTTTATCATCTTCGATTCGGGCAAACACGATAAATAAGGAACAGAAACCTGCGTTTGAAATCCACATTTTTCCTCCTGTAATGCTATAATATTTCCCATCTGCAGACAAAACTGCTTTGGTTTTTCCTGAGTTGGCATCAGAACCTGCACCCGGTTCGGTTAAGCAATAGGCACCAAACCATTCGCCGGTAGCTAATTTTGGCACATATTTTTGTTTTTGTTCTTCGGTTCCGTATAACGTAATAGGCATCGTCCCAATTCCGGTATGAGCGCCAAAAGCGGTAGAAAACGAACCGGTTGCACCTGAAATATAATCGCAAACCAAACACGTATCGACGAATCCCATTCCCATTCCGCCATAAGCTTCAGGAACACCAACGCTAAGGAATCCCATGTCTCCGGCTTTCTTCATTACTTCTTCTGTGAAAGCGTAATCTTTGGCTTCAAACCGATTTTTGTTTGGCCAGATTTCTTTGTCAACGAATTCTTTTACAGAATCGCGCATCATGATTTGCTCTTCGCTAAAGTCTTCCGGAGTGAATACATTTTCACATTTGGTTTCCTTTACCAAAAACTGTCCACCTCTTGTTATATCTTCCATTGTATTGTTATTTTAAATTTTGAATTATAATTTTTAAATTATTTTGATTCTTGTGATGTTTTAATAATCTTGGTAATGATGTTTATTATGTGTTCTATTTCTATTAGATAATTCTCTAATCCAATTTTTGTCAATTCAGATTTATCCAATAATCTTAACCAGTATTTAGTTTCTCTCGCTTCTTTATTAGCTATTGAAAGTTTATTTATAAAATCTTTTTTTGATTGTGCAGCAATGGCTTCTTCTACATTCGCACCGATACTTGTCCCACATCTTAGTAATTGTTTAGATACAATAAACTCGTTTTCCTTTTTTAATTGAATGAACAATCCGATTATCATCAAAGAAAAATCAAATGTTTTTATTGCTATCAGATTGTCTTTCATTTATAATTTATAATTCAAAATTTATAATAACTCATAGATTCCCGCCGCACCTTGTCCTGTTCCGACGCACATTGAAACAATCCCATATTTATCGCCACGGCGTTTCATTTCGTCAAATAACTGTACGGATAGTTTTGCTCCGGTGCAGCCTAATGGATGTCCGAGTGCAATTGCGCCACCATTAACATTAACGATATCCGGATTCAATCCCAATTCTCTTGTAACGGCTAAAGCCTGAGAAGCAAAAGCTTCGTTTAGCTCAATTAAGTTGATATCATTCAGTTTTAAACCAGCCTGAGCCAACGCTTTCGGAATTGCTTTTACCGGACCAATTCCCATGATTCTTGGTTCCACACCTGCTGCAGCATAGCTGACCATGCGGGCAATAGGAGTGAGGTTTAATTCTTTGACCATGTCTTCACTCATGACTAAAACAAAAGCAGCACCATCGCTCATTTGTGAAGAGCTCCCAGCAGTTACACTGCCATCGGCGGCGAAAACTGGTTTTAGTTTTGCTAAAGCCGCAGCGTTAGTATCAGCTCTTGGACCTTCATCTTTGGTTACGGTATATGATTTGGTTTCTTTTTTACCATTTTCATTGACAAAAATTTGCTCAATCGTAATCGGGACAATCTGTTTGTCAAATTTACCTTCAGCCTGAGCTTTAATTGCTTTTAGATGCGAATTCAATGCAAATGCATCCTGATCTTCGCGGGAAACGTTGAACTGTTTGGCGACCGCTTCTGCAGTTAAACCCATTCCCCAATAGTAATCTTCGTGACCTTCGGCCGCGACGGCGTAATCAGGAGTTGGTTTGTAACCGCCCATCGGAATGAAAGACATGCTTTCGGCACCACCAGCGATAATGCAATCTGCCATTCCGTTTTGGATTTTTGCAGTTGCCATTGCAATAGTTTCCAATCCGGAGGCGCAATATCTATTTACAGTTACACCAGGAACATCGGTAACTTTTAATCCCATTAGCGAAATCAAACGCGCAACGTTTAAACCTTGTTCGGCTTCGGGCATAGCATTTCCAACCATCACATCGTCGATTCGGGTTTTATCGAAATCAGGCAATTCACTCATCATGAACTGTATGGTTTCTGCAGCCAATTCGTCGGGACGTTTGAAACGAAAAACTCCTTTTGGTGCTTTTCCGACGGCTGTTCTGTATGCTTTTACTATATATGCTGTTTTCATCTTTTTATTTTTTAAGAGTATAGAAAATAGAATATAGAGAATAGACTTTTTGCAGTTGCGAGTCTATATTCTTTTTTCTATGTTCTATTTTCTAATTTCTAATTTCTAAGCGGTTTCCCTTTAGTTAACATAAACTGTATTCTTTCTAACGTTTTTCTTTCAGTACATAATGAAAGGAACGCTTCTCTTTCAAGATCTAACAAGTATTGTTCTGATACGAATGTTGGTTCTGATAAATCGCCGCCAGCCATTACGTATGCCAGTTTGTTGGCTATTTTTTGGTCGTGTTCCGAAATGTATTTTCCCGCTACCATTTGGTCGGTTCCGACTAAGAACATTCCCAATGCCTGTTTTCCCAAGACTTTTACATCAGTTCTTTTGATTGGTTGTGTGTATCCGACTTCTGCCATTAATAAGGCATGTTTTTTTGCTTCCGCGATTTGCCTGTCTTTATTTACTACAATGATATCTTTCCCTTTTTGCAGAATTCCGGTATCGAAAGCTTCATAAGCAGATGTTGATACTTTTGCCATTGCTACAGCTAAGAAATATTCCTGCAGTACATTTAATTCCACATCATTTTTACGGAACAAATCAGAAGCACGTAATGCCATTTCTTTAGAACCACCGCCGCCCGGAATTACTCCGACACCAAACTCAACTAAACCAATATAACTTTCGGCTGCAGCCACAACTTTATCTGCGTGAAGTGTCATTTCACAACCACCACCTAATGTCATTCCGTGAGGCGCAACAATAACAGGAATTGATGAATAACGAACGCGCATCATTGTATCCTGAAACATTTTGATTGCCATATTCAGTTCTTCATATTCCTGTTCGACTGCCATCATAAATATCATTCCGATATTGGCACCGACAGAGAAATTCGCTCCCTGATTTCCGATTACCAGTCCGTTGTATTCTTTTTCGGCAAGGTCGATTGCTTTATTGATTCCGACTAAAACATCACCACCAATCGTGTTCATTTTGGATTGGAATTCTAAGTTTAAGATTCCGTCACCCAAATCTTCAATGATGACACCACTGTTGCTCCAAACTTTTTTGCTTTCGCGGATGTTGTTCAGGATGATGAAACTGTCTTGTCCCGGAACTTTAACTTGTGATTTTGTTGGAATATTATAATAATAGGTATTTCCTTCTTTTATACTATAGAAACTGGTTGTATCTGAAGCTATCATTTCACGAACCCATGCTGCCGGTTTTAAACCTTCTGCTTCCATCAATTCGATACCTTTCTGAACTCCAATGGCATCCCAAATTTCAAATGGTCCGTTTTCCCATCCAAAACCAGCTTTCATCGCATCGTCGATTTTATAGAAATCATCTGTGATTTCGGGAACACGATTCGAAACATAAGCAAACATCGCAGAGAAATTTTTTCTGTAGAAATCACCCGCTTTGTCTTTTCCTTTTACTAAAACCCTGAATCGGTCAATAGGTTTATCAATGGTTTTTGTCAATTCCAAAGTAGCGAAAGAAGCTTTCTTTGCCGGACGATATTCCATCGTATCCAAATCTAAAGACAAGATGTCTTTGTCTACTTTTTTGTAGAAACCTTGTCCCGTTTTGCTTCCCAGCCATTTGTTTTCCAACATTTTATTGATGAAATCCGGAAGTTTAAATAAGTCATGCGCTTCGTCATTTGGCACACCTTCATATAAACCATTGGCTACATGAACTAAAGTATCCAGACCAACAACATCAACGGTTCTGAACGTAGCCGATTTTGGACGGCCAATAACTGGTCCGGTTAACTTATCAACTTCCTCGATTGTTAGTCCCATTTCTTTTACCAAATGGAATAAACTCTGGATTCCGAAAATTCCGATTCTGTTTCCGATAAAAGCCGGAGTGTCTTTGGCAATGACCGAAGTTTTGCCTAAATATTTTGAACCATAATCAAACAGGAAATCCAAAACTTCCTGGGAAGTTTGTGGCCCTGGAATGATTTCGAATAATTTTAAATAACGTGCTGGATTAAAGAAATGGGTTCCGCAGAAATGCTTCTGGAAATCTTCACTTCGTCCTTCGCTCATAAAATGAATTGGAATCCCGGAAGTATTTGAAGTGACTAAAGTTCCCGGTTTTCTGAATTTGTCAATTTGTTCGAAAACCAATTTCTTGATATCTAAGCGTTCCACCACGACTTCGATAATCCAATCGTAGTTGGTAATCTTAGCCATATCATCGGTTGTGTTTCCAGTTGTGATTCTGGAGGCAAACTTCTGGCTGTAAATAGGAGATGGGTTAGATTTTAAAGCATTGGCTAAATGGTCGTTTACCAATCGGTTGCGAACGGCTTTACTTTCTAATGTCAATTCTTTTTTGGTTTCAATTTCAGTAAGTTCATTTGGAACGATATCCAAAAGCAAAACTTCCAAGCCAATGTTAGCAAAATGACAAGCAATTCCTGAGCCCATAATTCCTGAGCCAACTACTGCCACTTTTTTAATTATCCTCTTCATTTAAATTATTTTAAATTATAAATTTTGAATTTTAAATTAGTCGTGTGTTGTTAGTAAGTCTTTCTATTTTAATTATAAAATCATTTAAAATTTATAATTAAAAATTTAAAATAGCCTTTAAAAAATCTTCTTCTCCGTAATCAATTCATTAATAATCTCGGAAACCTCGATAAAGTGTTGTAACTTTTCATCGGAGATATTTTGCCTTACAATTTCGTTGAATTTCAAAACGGTAATTTTAGACTGTTCCCTCATTTGTTTACCCAAATCGGTGAGGTATATTAGGACGCCACGACCATCATCGGGATTCTTTTTGCGGTATATTAACCCTTTTTCTTCCAGAGTTTTTAATGTTCGTGTGAGACTTGTAGGTTCCATTCCCATTCTCATGCTTATGGCTGTTGAAGGCGTTCCTTCTTCACGATCGATGCTTAACAATGCAAAACCAATTGCCATTGAACCTTCAAATTTGGACGCTTCTTCGTTGTACATTCTGGACACTGCCTGCCAGGTAGCGCGGAGTATATAATCTATAGTTTTATCTTTCATATCTTTACTATAAGAAGTTCAAAGATACAAAATTTTTATTATGCACGCATAGTATTTATGTTAAATTTTTATTTATGATGGGTTACCTTTTTTGGTGGAGAAGTAGGTTTATATAATTCCACATAGGGTTTATAATATATCCATTCGTAAATTATATAACTGATGATGATGCTTTATTCGATTTTCTTCTTGTTCTTTCTGTACTTTTTTATGAAGCGTCACAATGTTAACACAAAAAACAGTATTTACTTTTCAAAAGGCTTACCTTTAAGAAAAATAAAAAAATGTCAGATAAAAACAAAAAACAGTTCGGTGTTTGGATGGATTCACACAACGCAATAATCGTAGGAAAAGAGAATGTTAATGAAGGAGAATTTATTATTCTTGGCCATGTATCTAATGCAGGCCCAGATCATCATTCAAATGAAAAAACAACAAATAATCAGGAGATTGGGTTAACTCATAAGTTCTTTAAAGAAATTGCTAGTAAAATGCCCAATATTGATGAAATACACATAACCGGAACTGGACAAAGCCAGGAACAGTTTATGAAATTTCTGGCTGAAACACCACAGTATAAAAACGCGGTATCCAGTGAAAGTACTTCCAATAAAATGAGCGATGAAAACTTTGCTGTTTTTATTGCAAAGCATTTCAATTAGACTTTTAGATTAAAAATTAAAAAGGTCGTAAACAATAGTTTACGGCCTTTTTTTTATTGATCAAATAACAAGGAGTTGAAAGCAATCAACGGAAACTATTTTGCATAAAAAAAAGCCCTCCATCCCTGAAGCGCTTTTTCACGTTTATAATTAGTTTGTTGTTTCTAGAATGTTATAATACCTACATTGGTTACAACTCCCGTCGTTACTACTACATCTGTTTGGATGATAGGAAGTAAAGGTAATTCAGGAGTTATGGTAAGCGTGTAAGTACCAGCTGGTAATCCTGAAATCTGGAATTGACCGGCATCGTTTGTACTACTTGTATATTCTACAGATGTAGCTGAGGTTGCCGTTACCATCGCATTACCTATTGGTGTTATAGAACCTCTAATAGTACCAGATGTTGCAACAACTGTTCGTAAAACTGGTTTTAATTTATAGGTTCCATTACCGGTTTGAATAATTGAAGCACCTGCATCAAAATCGAGCAGGATTTCGTTATCAACATCTGCACTTAGTGTTTGATTTACGTTTATTTTCAATCCGCTTTGTTCAGCACTAGGTGTGCTTAAAGGATAGGTTACCCCATCAACAACAACTGTACTGTTAGATCCCAATATCAATCTGATTTGTTGTACATCAGCATCTACGAGATTGCTGTTTGCAATTAACACACTGGTACCATTTGAGTAATCCAGTAAGTTGTACATGCCTTCAGTAGTATTAAGCATTACAGTTTCACCGTTGTTTCCGGTAACTTCTACCCCTTGTAAATCGATATTCACTGAATCATAAGGACCAGGGGCATCGGTCATACGAACTTTGTATGCATAATCTCCACTACCTGTGGAATTATCATTACTACAAGAAGAGAACATTGAAACTCCAGCCACAATGCTCAGCATTAAAATTAATTTTTTCATTTAGCAATATTTATAGGTTATTAAAAAATTATATTACAAAGTTGCTAAATCGCACGGCTTATAGCGTTACAGAATATTTGAAGAATGTTTCAGAATTTCATTCTGTTATTTTTTCTTTTCATCTTCAGCTTTTTTCAGCGCTTCTTTCTTTTGTTCTTCTAATTCTTTTTTCTTTTTTTCTTCGGCTTTTTCCTTTTTCTTGAAATAACCGCGCAAAAGGAAATTATGTTTGGCTGCTTCCATATTTTCGTTCAAACCTTTGGTAGCACCCTGAAGATTATTGAGACTTTTTTCTACTGATTCTCCTAATTTTTCATCGCTTACCAGTCTTGACAGTAACGTATTTTTGTTATTCATTTTTGCGGTGAACTCAGCCAACTCATAAGTAATGTATTGGGCATTGTCTACACTTACTTTGAGGCTTCCCATAATATCTTCCAGTTCTACTGCTTTGTTAGATGCAATAAATCCGTCGTTTTTTACCATTTGTTTTGAATTTGTTCCGGGCGAAATGGTTAATACTTTATCTCCCATTAAGCCGTCTGAGCCAATACTTGCCATCGCATCACTTTTAATGTATTTGTGTACCTCTTCCTTAATTACCGCTGTTACTACCACGGAACTATCAGATACAAACTCAATGGTCTTTACTGTTCCAATGTTGATACCTCCAAACCGGACATTATTCCCTGGTGTCAGTCCGCTCACATTGCTGAAAGTGGCTTTTACCTGAAAGGTTTCAGTAAACAAATTTTTGTTTTGCCCAATCAGATAAACAGCTACCATAAAGAGTAAGATTCCTAAGATTACAAACGCCCCTAATTTCCATATATTTCCTGTATTTTTTACCATGGTTTTTGTTTTTTTAATTATTTAAAAAATGCTTGTACTGAAGGATTTTTGCTTTTTTCGAGTTGTGCATAGGTACCTTCTTCGGCTATAACTCCGTCTTGTAAAACTATAATTCTATCAGCGGTTAATTTGGCGCAAGCCAAGTCATGAGTAATAATTATAGACGCTGTTTTATTCTTTTTTTGTATGGCCACCATTAATTCGCTTATTTCGCGCGATGTTATGGTATCAAGTCCCGAAGTAGGTTCGTCATACAAAATTATTTCGGGTTTAACGATTAATGTCCGCGCCATCCCAATTCGTTTTTGCATACCTCCTGAAAGTTCTGAAGGCATTTTGTCTATGGCCTCCAGTAACCCTACATTGTCAAGCGCTTCGGTTATTTTTTCTTCAGTTTCTTCTTTACTAATATTCTTATTATGATGTTTTAAAGTAAACGCGAGATTTTGTCTGACCGACATAGAATCATAAAGAGCACCATTTTGAAACATAAATCCAATTCGGGTTCTGATTTCGTTAAGTTCTTTGGCGTTTAATTTGGTTACATCTGTCCCGAAAACTTTTACTGCACCTTTATCTGGCTTCACTAATCCAACTATGCATTTAATGGTTACTGATTTTCCGGCACCCGAACGCCCCAGAATGACAACATCTTCGCCTTTATTTACTGTAACATCAATCCCATCAAGTACAGTTTTATCTCCAAAAGTTTTATGAAGATTTTTGATTTCTATTGCTGGCGTATTTTTTTCCATGGGTTAAAGAAATAAATCGGTTAATTGAACAGCCAACATGTCAATGATAAAAATGGATAGCGAAGCAGTTACAACGGCTGAATTTGCCGCTACTCCCACACTGGCAGTTCCATTGGAAGCGGTAAAGCCTTTATAACAACCTATCATCCCGATAAAGAATCCAAAGAAAAAAGTTTTAATGGTTGCCGGAACAATATCCATAAATTCCAAATGATCAAAAACACCAGCAAGATAACGTTGTAAACTCATAGAACCATGAATGTTATATCCGATATAACCTCCAGCAATACCAATGAAATCAGCATAAAGAACTAAAAGCGGAATCATTAAAGTAGTGGCTAAAACACGGGTAACCACCAAATATTTAAATGGATTTATAGCTGATACTTCCATAGCATCTATCTGTTCAGTTACTTTCATCGAACCTAACTCGGCTCCCATGCTCGATGCTATTTTTCCGGCACATATTAAAGCGGTTATTACCGGTGCAATTTCTCTGATAAGTGAAAGTGACACCATACTTGGCAGCCAGGTTTCTGCACCAAACTTCACCATTGTTGGGCGGGATTGTATCGTGAGCACTACACCCATAATAAAGCCAGTTAATGACACCAAAGGCAATGATTTACAGCCAACAGTATAACATTGTCTGAAAAATTCATTGATTTGAAACGGAGGTAGAAATGCTTCTTTAAAAAACCTTGCGGTAAATAAGGAAATATCTCCAGTATTGGTAAACATATTCTTTATAGCAGTAATCATATATCAATAGCTTAATAATAAGAGTGAATAGAAATTTCTGTTGATGAAACTAGAGTTAACTAAAATTCCCTGAAAGAAATTCCAGAGAATTTAGGGTATAGGACGTAAAAGAGTAAGTATAAATACTTTCTTTAGATTATAATATTAAAATCAATAACAAAATGATGATAATGGCTCCTACTGAAATATAAACACCACCACTAAGAGCTTTCATCGAAGTTTTTATTTCTTTAACTTCTTTTCTAAGTTCTTTTCTTTCAGCACGGGTCATATCAGTTCTATCCATATCTCTGATTTCTTTAATCCTGTTTTCGAAAATTTCGGTTTTAGCTTTATCAGTCGTTGCATTATTAACGGCTGCTTCCGTTGCCGGGTCAATTGTAGCAAACGCTGGAGCAGTTATGGCTAATGATAAGATAATCATCAACATTCTGAGTTTTGTGATTGTTTTCATAATTATTAATTTTAAATGTTAGTGTATATTTATTTCATTTATGCTTCGTCTTTTGTAGTTCGGACCAAACTGATTCCGGTCACGAAAAAAATTAACCCGAGAACAGTAAATACTATAAGCTCTCTGATTTGTCTATTTCCATCGTTTCCGCTAAGGAACATTTGCGCAGCATATATTAAACTGGCAATTCCTAAAACGGTTAGTACAGCTCCGAAGATTCTTTTTAAATTCATAATTTTTATTTTTTAGGTTGATAAGCCAACTTTTAGGATTTGTTTTGTTTTTCCATTTATTGGTTGAACAAAGTTGGTTCTTTGTTTTGTTATATGCCTTACAAAATAATTCTTTAAAATTGCATAATTCACATTATTGGCGCTAAGGAAGTTATGCTAAATAACAAAAGCGCCCAGAAACGAATCCCCAGGCGCTTTTCACTATGAAAATTGTAATACTTTATTTCATCTTGCCATTGACCATTGCAACGACAGCTCCGACACCAGTAGCCAAAACCAATCCTGCTACAATATCAATAGCAACCATCTTAACATCTACACTGTCACTATACATGTTTTGGAAGAAATGAGTGCATAGCGACATAAATATCGATATACCGATTGCCATTTTAATTCCGGCAGTAACGTTAGAAATTCCTTCTCCTTGTGCAAATACCCAGGAAATTAAAAAACCAAAAGACATGCAGCCTAGGAAAATGTACAACATATTTTCTGGTCCAGAACCTTCTGGTGGAGGCATCATGTTTTTCAATAGCATGCCATAAACAAGCCATCCTAATAAGAAGTCAACAATTCCTCCAACAATTCCACCGATTAAAAAGTTTTTTACATTCATAATTAAAAAATTAAATGGTTAGTAGAATAAAAGTATTGATAATTGAACTATTGTTAAAAATTAACATAATTAATTATTAACTATTTAAAAATCAATAATGTTAATAACCTAAATGACAAAACATTATGAATTATCGTTATGGATTTGATGTAAAAAAAGCTTCTTAATTTTTTAAGAAGCTTTACTCTGAATGGGATTATTGATGGTTAAGACTTTTTAAAATTACCGGCCTCAACATCTCTTAAAAACTTAATTACACCAGGAAAATAATGTTCCTGATCATCAAATTGAGAACAATGACTTCCGTTTGGACAATATAAAAACCGTCCGTTTTGGACTTCTTTGGAAATCCATTCCATATGTTTTGGATCCATAGTGTCATATTGTGAGCCAATTACGAGTGTCGGAATCGTAAGTGTTTTTAACTTTGAAGTGATATCCCAGTTTTTTAAAGTGGCATCGCCCGTAATTCCGAATTCACTTGGCCCTTGCATATAAATATACACCTCAGGATTCAAATGCTTGAAGGCTCTGTTGATTGACTCAGGCCATTTATCGATTGGCATTCTAAGTATATGTTCCGTATAATAATATTTGAATAGCAATTCAGCATATTTTGGATTCTGATAGTCTTTGTTTTTTTCAAATTCCTTTATTTGATTAAAAACTTCTTTTGGAAGTTTCGGACCAAGAACATCTTCAGCATATTTGTTATACGCTGGCGCACTCGCCATCATATTTGAAATGACCAATCCTTTTAAATTTTTTTGATATTTCAAAGCATATTCCATAGCCAATATGCCGCCCCAGGACTGACCTAATAAATAGAAATTAGAATTGTCCAATTTTAAAGCTATGCGGACTTGTTCCACTTCTTCAACAAAACGGTCAATAGTCCACAAGCTTTTATCACTTGGCTGGTCACTATAATAAGAACCCAGCTGGTCATAGTAAATGTACTCAATACTTTCATTTGGGAAATAACCGTCATAGCTCTCAAAAAACTCATGAGTTCCGCCAGGGCCACCATGCAATAAAAGGACTTTTATAGTAGGATTGTTTCCGACCCGTTTTGTCCAGACATTAAAAGTGCCTTTTGGAGTTTTGATCGGAATCATTTTGATGCCGCCAGTTGCCTGATCATCACTTTTAGAGTAATCCAAATAGTTGGCTTTTATGCTGTCACTTGTAGAATTTTGTGCTTTAGTAGTTTCCGATTTATTTTCTTTGCAGCCAGAAAATAAAGTTACCGTTATCAATGTGATTAGAATTTGTTTTATTTTCATAGTTTAAAGAGTTAAAGGTTAGTTGGAATCGTAAATTTTGTGAAACAGATTAATGTATTTTTCCATTACAATTTTGCGTTTTAGTTTCATTGTCGGCGTTAAATGTCCGGCTGGAACTGTCCACAAATCCGGAGTTAATTCAAACTTTTTGATTTTTTCCCAGTTACCGAATTTCTCATTCACCGTGTCAACTTCCTGGAGGATGCGTTTGATGACTTCAGGATTTTGTATAATTTCTTCGTTGGTTGTTCCAATATTTATTTTATGCAACTTTGCCCATTCTTTTACAAATTCGAAATTGGGCTGAATGAAGGCAGCAGGCATTTTCTGTCCGTCGCCAATAACCATAATCTGCTCAATAAAACGAGATTGCTTCATAGCATTTTCCAATAACTGTGGCGCAATGTATTTTCCGCCTGATGTTTTGAACATTTCTTTTTTCCGGTCGGTAATTTTGAGGAAACCATCGGCATCAATTTCACCAATATCGCCTGTATGAAAATAACCGTCAACGATTGCTTCTTTGGTCAGCGCTTCGTCTTTGTAATAACCCATCATCACATTTGGACCTTTACAAAGTATTTCACCATCGGCAGCGATTTTAACTTCTACATTATTGATAATTCTTCCGGCAGTTCCAATTCTGAAACCTCTGTTTCGCATGTCGTTTACAGATATTACAGGTGAAGTTTCAGATAAACCATAACCTTCCATAACATAGATTTCTGCAGCCGCAAATATTCGAGCTAAGCGTGGCTGTAATGCTGCACTTCCGTTTACAATCAAATCTAATCTTCCGCCCAAACCAGCTTTCCATTTGCTGAAAATAAGTTTTTGGGCAACTTTTAACTGTAATTCATACCAAAAACCATTGGCTCCATAAGGCTCATATTTCAATCCGATATCAATCGCCCAGAAAAACAACTTCTTTTTTATTCCGGTAAGTTCAGAACCTTTGGCAATAATCTTTTCGTAAACTTTTTCAATAAGCCTTGGAACGCCCGTCATTACGGTTGGATTGACTTCTTTTATATTATCTGAAATCTTTTCAATGGATTCTCCAAAGTAAATCGAACAACCATAAAACTGATATATATAAGTTACCATCCGTTCATAAATATGGCAAATAGGAAGGAAGCTCAACGCACGACTCTCACCTGGATTAAACGGAATTCTGTCGGCACTGTCCAAAACATTTGAAACAATATTGTTGTGCGAAAGCATTACGCCTTTTGGTCTTCCGGTTGTTCCCGAAGTATAAATTATCGTTGCTAATTCAAGTGGCTTAACGTTATTTTTTCGTTCTTCAACTTCATTCTGATTGCTTTCGTCTTTTCCCAATTCCAGTAATTCAGACCAGTTTTTACAACCTGGAATTTCATTGAATGAATACACTTCTTTAAGTTTTGGAACATTGGCTTTAATCTGATTCACTTTCCCCAAAACTTCTTCGTCAGATACGATGCAATACATCGCTTCAGAATGATTTAAAATATATTCATAATCGATTTCTGAAATGGTTGGATAGATTGGCACTGTCTGCGCACCGGTCTGCAAAACGCCAATATCCATGATATGCCACTCGGTTCTGTTGTTGGAAGAAATGATGGCAATCTTGTCATTTTTCTGAATTCCCATTCCCAATAATGCTCTCGAAATCGTGTTGGCTTTTTCAAGATATTCCTTTGTTGAAGTTTTAATCCATTGTCCGTTTTGTTTTGTAACTAATGCGTCCTGAAGATTATACTTTTCAAGCTGATGGTATGGGAAGTCAAAAAGTCTTGAGATTTGAGTCATTATGCTGATATTTTAGTGCAAATTAAATAAAAGTAGCGTGATGCACAATATTAATTTAAAATATGCAGCATTTACCACTGAAATATGTAGTTTTGCTCTGTTCCTTTTTTTACTATTTATGAAAAGATACCCGCGTTTTGACGAATACAAAATACTCGTTTTTAGAATTTTATTAGCTTACGTTTTTTACTCCATAGCCCGAGTTTTATTTTATGTTTATAACAGTTCTTTGATTAAAGTTGACGGCCTCATTGATTTTCTGAAATTGTCTTATCACGGATTGGTTTTCGACACCACAACCATCTTGTATGTAAACAGCTTATTCATTTTAGTTTCCATTTTTCCTGCAGTTGTCAATACAAAAAAGGCATATCAAAAGGTATTATTCTACATCTATTTTGTTACCAATTTCTTGGCTTACTCAGCTAATTTCATTGACTTTATTTATTATCGATATACTTTTAGCAGAAGTACAAGAGCCTCGCTTGATACACTTGAAAATGAGAGCAATAAAGCGCTTTTGTTTTTTGATTTTTTGAAAAACTATTGGCACGTGTTTTTGCTGTTTTTTGTGTTGGCATTACTTTGGATTTGGATTTATAAAAAGATTAAAATAGTTGATAATACAGAAAGACCGAGCATTAAATATTTCTTCTTTTCGGTGGTAAGTTTCCTGTTGATTACAACTCTTTGCATTGGAGGAATTCGAGGTGATTTTAAGAAAAGTACACGGCCAATTAATATTTTAGATGCCAGCCGTTATACTAAAAGTTCCGGTCAGGCCGATGTGGTTTTGAACACACCATTTGCGATAATCAGAACCTGGAATACCAATACATTTAAGAAAGTAAATCTTGTTTCCAAAGCGCAGGTTGATAGTTTATTGATGCCGATAAAACAATACAAAAACAATCCGCCAACTAAACCAAATATTGTCATTTTTATTATAGAAAGCTTTGCCAGAGAATATAGCGGTGCTTTTAATAAAGGAACAAAAATTCCGGATTATGAAGGCTATACACCATTCGTAGATTCGTTGGCGCAGCAAAGTTTAATTTTTACCAATGCGTATGCCAATGGCTGGAAATCGATTCACGGAATGTCGTCTGTTATTGCCGGAATTCCGTCGTTTCAGAATGCGTTTACTTCTTCACCATATCCAAAGCAAAAAATAGAATCGCTGGTTTCTACTTTAAAAAGTGAAGGTTATGACACTTCGTTTTTTCATGGTGCGCCAAATGGTTCGATGGGATTTTTAGGGTTCGGAAATATATTGGGTTACGACCATTATTATGGCAAAACAGAGTATAGTAACGATGCTGATTTTGATGGCGTTTGGGGAATTTGGGATGAACCTTTCTTCCAGTTTTTCAATAAAACGTTGTCACAGAAAAAGCAACCTTTTATGGGAACGATATTCACGGTTTCATCTCACGAGCCGTATAAAGTTCCGGAGAAGTATGAAGGCAAATTTCCAAAAGGCAAAGTCAATATCAATCAATGCATAGGTTACACAGATATGGCGCTGAAGAAATTTTTCGCTGCAGCCAAAAAAGAACCTTGGTACAAAAACACCATTTTTGTTCTCGTAGCAGATCACGGAAACACAATTGCTTATGATGAATACAAAAAGGAATTCAATAAAAACACAGTGCCCATTCTGTTCTTTTCTCCTGATGAAAAATATGTTGGTGTTAACAATGACTGGGCACAACAAATCGATATTTTCCCAACGCTTTTGGATATGATTGGGTATCAAAAGCCTTTCAGAAGTTGGGGTAGAAGCTTAATTAGCGAAAAGAAAGTAGCGCCATTTGTGATAAAATATGGTTCTAATATGTACCAGTTTATGAGCGGCAATTATATCTGCACTTTTGATGGGAAGAAAGCAATTGGGTTTTATGCTGCAGATGATAAAGGAATGGAGCATAATCTAATTTCACAACGAAACGCAGAAATGAATTCACTTGAGTTACGCTGCAAAGCGTTTGTCCAGGATTATATGGAACGCGTTATTGACAAGCGATTGACGACCGTTAAATAAATAAAAAAGCTACTTCTCAGTAGCTTTTTTATTTATAATTACGAATTACGAATTTTACAACTTATGCATATTCTCCGCCAACGTCTCTATGAATTTTGAGATTGGCCCTTTTATCATCATTGCCATCATTGGATTGAAATCGCCTTCAAAATGCAATTGCACTGCGCTTGACGAATCAGAAACTGAATCAATGTTTGCTGTTAAAGTAAATGGTAATTTATCGCTTGCAGCAGCTAAAACCACTTTGGAATTTGGAGTTTTGTCTTTCATCTTCAATTTGATTTCCGGCATTCCTTTTAAACCAAAGTTGAAAATATCATCACCCAAAACTTCAAATTTGGCAATATTCTCAGGCATTAGTTTTTCAAAGTTTTTTACATCAGACAATGAATCAAAGATGTGTTGTGCTGATTTTTCTATGGTAACTTTCGGGCTTTCTAAATTCATAGTTTTTGTTTTAGAGAAAATAGAGAATAGAATATAGAAAATAGATAAGTTATTAATACTTACTTTTTCTTCTATGTTCTTTGTTCTATATTCTATGTTCTTTTTTTACACACTCCATGTCGATGGACTTTCACGCCATTCCTGCAATGTTTTGAGTTCTTTTTCAGTAATGTAATTTTTGGCAACAGCCAATTCTAATAAATTATTGTAATCGGCTAATGTATGCAAATCAACATTCGCTTTTTTGAAATTCTCTATAGCAACATCAAAGCCATAAGTAAAAATCGCTACCATTCCTTTAACATGTGCTCCGGCTTCTTTCAGGGCTTCAACAGCTATCAGACTACTGTTTCCGGTACTGATTAAATCTTCGACAACAACTACGTTTTGCCCTTTTTGCAAAAAGCCTTCCACCTGGTTTTGTCTACCATGTTTTTTTGGTTCCGGGCGAACATATACAAAAGGCAATCCCATGTATTCGGCAACGAGCATTCCGATGCCAATTGCTCCAGTTGCAACGCCTGCTATAACGTCGGGTTTTCCAAATTCTTTCTCAATACGTTTAGAAAATTCTTCGCGTACAAAATTTCTTATCGCCGGGAAAGACAGTATGAGTCGGTTGTCGCAGTAAATTGGAGAATTCCAACCCGATGCCCACGTAAAAGGATTTTTTGGATTCAATTTAATTGCATTTATTTGTAAAAGCAATTCGGCTGTTTTTTCGGCTGTGTCTTTATTAATAATCATAAGTACAAATGTATAAAGTTTTTGTCAACGATAAACCACTTTTTTTAACCAACGAGATCGCCAAAGAGACCGATTTTCAGTTGTTTTTGTTGGAAAGCATTGATTTTGAGCAAGTCATCATCAAAATGTTTCAGAACAAAATTCAGAAAGCTTATTTGTATTATCCCGATGAAAAAGCGATTCTGAAAAAACTGAAAGAAAAAATTCCGGTTTGCAAAGCCGGAGGTGGATTGGTTTTTAATAAAAAAGGCGAAGTTTTGTTCATTTTCAGAAACGGAAAATGGGATTTACCAAAAGGCGGAATCGAAAGAGGAGAAGAAATTGAAGATACTGCTATGCGCGAAGTGGAAGAGGAAACAGGTGTCGACAAATTAGCCATTACCCGAAAACTTCAAAAAACCTACCATGTTTTTAAACGCAACGGAAAGTATAAACTGAAAGTCACGCATTGGTTTGAAATGCAGACTAAATTTGATGGGATTCCATTTCCGCAGGCGAATGAAGGCATAGAAAAAGCGGTTTGGCTCAACCCCGAGCAAATAAAAGAAGCGTTGAAAAACTCGTATGAAAATATCAAATTATTATTTGAAGAAGAAAGGCTGCTGAAATAGTAGTTTCTTTTTATTAAAGAAAGTCTTCGACAGGCTCAGACTGACATTTATCTTTTTAATTGTAATACTGGAAAACACAATCGCACTTAACTGTCACACTGAGCCTGTCGAAGTGCCAACTTATTTGTGTGTGAGTTTTGATTTTTAAAAATTTTTCACACAAAACTGTTTGATGATTTCCTTCGGCAGTCGCTTTGCTCGTGTGTAATAGTTAATGATTATATTTGAAAGAGAAGAAACAAATTAATAGCGCATATATAATGTTAGCGGTCATGCTACCTCACCAGAAATCTCATTTAAAAAACTACAATTTTTTTAAAAAATAAAAATAATTTGTTAAATTATTTTTATTTAGTTGATACAACAACTATATTTGCATCAATTATATTTACATCAACTAATTTAATATGAAAAAAAGCAATCCAACAGGAACAGTCCTCTATACAATTGAACAAACAATAAAAGAGTATAGAAAAATTTCACAGAAAAACATAGGGAGAATTGTAAATGATATAACAGTTGACCAATGTCTATTATTAATTGTGCTTAATAAAAATCCTAATTATTCTCAAAAGGAAATAGCTGAATTGATTTTTAAAGACAATACTTCAATTACTAGAATTATTGAACTAATGGTGAAAAAAGAGTATCTGACAAGAAAAATAAACGAATTAGACAGAAGAAAATTTAACCTTGAAATCACAGAAAAAGGACAAAAAACAATTGAATTATTGTCGCCAATTATCCAAACAAACAGAAAAACAGCACTAAATGGGTTGTCATTGGAAGAAATTGATTTACTCAATAAAACTTTAAATAAAATAATTACTAATTGTAAAATCTAAAAAAATGAAAATAGTATTTAATCTATTATTACTTAGCCTTGTTAGCAGTTTCTACTTAAAAACAAATGCTCAGGATTTGACTGAACGAAATAAACAAATAATTGAAATAGCCGATAACATTAATGAATACTACATTTTCGAAGATGTGGCAAATCAACTTTCTAAAAAATTAAAATCAGAAATAGAACTTAAAACTTTTGATAATCTTACTGATAAAGAATTTGCAAAATCGCTTTCCAACTATTTAACCAAAAACGGAAATGATTTGCATTTCAATGTGTTATACCGTCCAAATGAAGAAGAAGAAAAAGTAGTTAATGAAAAGGAAATGCTAAAAGAATATGATGCTATTAATAAACAATGGAATTATGGCTTTGAAAAAGTAATGAGATTAGATGGGAATATTGGTTACATTGAATATACCGGATTTCCCGAAGGAAATAAACCTGCTCAACAAATTTTAGATGCTACAATGAATTTTGTTTCAAATACAAACGCTTTGATTATAGATTTAAGAAACAATCGAGGTGGAGATAGCAAAATGGTAAGACTTTTTTTAAGTTACTTTTTTGAAAATAAAATAAAATTAAGCGAGGCTTATACAAGGTATAATCATAAAACCACAAAAGCTTACACGGCGAAAAAAGTGAACGGTCAAAAGTATATAGGTAAACCCGTATTTATTCTGGTAAATAACAAAACTATTTCTGCTGCTGAAGCTTTAGCATATGATTTACAACAAAATAAAATTGCAAAAATAATTGGAGATAAAACATATGGTGCGGCAAATCCAGTAAAAGTGTTTTTTATTGGCAACAAATATCATTTATTTATACCAGTTTCAATTGAAAAAAGCTCAATCACAAATACTAATTGGGAACATATCGGTATTGATACTGATATAAAAATAAGTTCTGAAAAAGCGTTAATAAAAGCTCAAATTATTGCACTTGAAAATTTATTGAAAACAAATACTAAAATGGAATTAACTGCTGATGAAATTAAAGCACGCATTTTAAAATTAGAATCACAATTGTAGAAAATTTTAGTCACTTCTAAACTTTGTACTTCAAAAAGCAATTGAATTATTAACTCTTATCATAAACATAAAAAACATGCAATTCTTAAAAGATTATTAGAAAATGAGTTGAATTAATTGACAAAATACTAACTAAAATAATTTCAAACTTTAATGAAAAAAATACGTAAAACCGCAAAATTAGGAATCGCTTTAATTTTAATTCTTCTTCCAACAATAATTTTTGGACAAAAAAACATATCAACTAATCTTGCAAAATATATGCAAGCTCAAGTCGAAATAAATAATTTCAGCGGAACAGTTATTGTTACAAAAAACGGTTCAATTTTACTAAAAAAAGCTTATGGTTTAGCAGATTATGAATGGAATATTAAAAATACAATTGATACAAAATATCAATTGGCTTCGGTCACTAAACAATTTACAGCGGCTGCAATTCTTCAATTAGTAGAAAAAGGAAAACTCTCGCTTAATGATAAACTTAGTCAGTTCTTCCCAGATTATCCTAAAGCAGATAGCGTCACAATTCACATGTTATTATCTCATTCTTCAGGCCTTGCAATGGGTTTTAAAGAAATAGCAACAAGTAGTATGTCTGCAGATTCTGCATACAATGAAATTAAAAAAATGCCTTATGAATTTTCGCCTGGCACAAAAACGGCATACAGCAATATTGGTTATTATTTATTAGCAAAAATTATAGAAAAAGTTTCAGGAGAAAAATACGCCGATTATTTAAACAAACATATATTTGAAAAAGTGGGAATGAAAAACTCTGGAGTGATTACCAACGAAATCTTGATTCCTAAAAAGGCTAAAAATTATATTTTAGAAGATAATAAATACACAAACAACCCTTATATAAATTGGAAAATCAATATTGGACATGATGGAGTTTATTCTACCGTTGAAGATTTAGCCCTATGGGATAAAGCACTTTATGGAACAACAATTTTGTCAGAGAAAATGAAAAAACTAATGTTTACGCCTTATAGCAAAGAAAATTGGGGATATGGTTTTATTATTAATCCATTTTATAATCATGGGCATCAACTTATTTCTCATGACGGTGGTTTTTTTGGAGCAATGACTTCACTCAACCGATTTACAGATGATAGTCTTTTTGTAACAGTACTTTCTAACAATGAATCATTTTCGTACATAATTGCTTATGGGCTTTCTGCAATTGCCTTACAAATGCCGATAGAACTTCCATACAAACATTATCAAACTAAAATAGACAATTCAATTTATGATAAATACATAGGCAAGTATGGAGAAATTGAAATAATCAAAATTGGAGAAAAACTATATTATAACAATTCAGAAACAGAACTTTTGCCCGAATCACAAACGAAATTTTTTAAAGCCAACAATAATGACAGAACAATAGAACTTATAAAGGATAAATCAGGCATCTACAATTCTATAATTTTGACAAAAGGAGGCGTGAAAGAAATTGTAATGAAAAATAAACAATAAAAGCACGAACCGCTAACAGCGGTTTCAAGAAATGGCGAGAAATCTGCTAAATTCATATTTTTCTTTCGCAAGAAAAATTATCTTAGTGGAAAATATGCAGTTCCGAAGTTCGCCACTTCTTGTAGCGTCGGAACGTTGGTGGCAATTTTAACACTCTGCGGTTGTAACAAACTATTTTTTTAAAGTCAAATTAAAAAAAAGGAAATATGGAAAATAGCAGAAGACTTTGGTTAAAACAAATTGGATTAGGAATTGCAGGCATTGGATTGACAAATGTAAAATCTTATGCATCTCCTGTTATCTCAGAAGACTTTTTTGAGAATTTAGAAAATCATGATAACTTAATTTTTTTACGCTCAAATGAAAACCCCTATGGTCCATCTCCATTAGCAAGGAAAGCATTTGTAGACAATGCGAATATTAGTAACCGATATAATTGGGATGTTGCGACACAACTGATTTCTGACCTTGCAAAAAGAAATAGTGTTAAAGATGAAAACATATTGTTGGGAGCTGGTTCAACTGAAATTTTAGATTTGGTTGCAAAATTTGTATCACTTGACAAAGGAAATTATGTAATCGCAGACCCAAGCTATGATTATTGGACAGTTACATTAGATAATTTAGGTTTAAAGAAAAATAATGTACCACTTACTGCAGACAAGAAAATTAATTTGCAAGCTATGTTGGAAGTTGTAAACCAAGATACAAAACTTGTTTATATCTGTAATCCAAATAACCCAACAGGAACAATTTGTGAAAGAGAAGCATTGGTAGAATTTGTAACCAAGATTTCACAAAATACAATTGTATTAATTGATGAGGCATATTTGGACTTTACTAAACAGCAATCCCTTAGCAATATCGTAAATGACCACAAAAATATTATTATCGCCAAAACATTTTCCAAAATATATGGTTTGGCTGGAGCACGGATTGGGTATGCAATTGCGAACAAAACAATAATTGATAATTTGGCAAATTTGCAATCCAATACAAATAATAGCGTTAGTGTATTATCAAAACTTGCTGCCATAGCTTCGTTGAAAGATGATAAATTTGTTTCAAATTGCTACTTGCTAAATGAAAATGTAAGACAATATACTATCAGCGAACTCAAAAAATTAAATTGTGAGTGCATTTCTTCTAATACAAATTTTATCTATTTTTCACTTGCAAAATATAGCAAGGACTATTTCAAGCAATTAGAAAACAATACTATTCAAGGGGGAAGAATTTATGAAGAGCAAGGTAAATGGACAAGGATTACAGTTGGTAAAATGGACGAAATGAAAAAATTCATTAAAGCAATACAATAAAAAACTGCCACCAACGGCCGTTTGGCAAGAATGCGAATTTTGCGGTAAGTTCACGTCACGTTTATCAAGATTTTTTATCTTTAACAGAAAATAATTTGTTCCGAAATTTGCAACCTTGCCAAGCGCTTGAACGTTGTGTGCAACCTAAAAAAATAGAGATGAAATTCAAAAGTAGAAAAGATAATTTTTTTAAATTTTTTGTATTAGGACTAAGTGGATTGTTTATCGCAATTATTCTAATTCAAATATTTTTTCAAAGAGAAAAATTTGAATTTATATTCACAGCTATTTTAATGGTAATGTTGATTGGTCTATTATTTTGGTTGTATTTCGGAACTGAATATGAATTGTCTGAAACAGAATTAAAATATAAAAGTGGTCCAATAAGAGGGAAAATAAAAATCGAAGAAATTACAGAAATCATGAAAGCCAAAACCCTTTGGTCAGGTTTAAAACCAGCAACTGCAAGAAATGGATTAATTTTAAAATATAGAAAATTTGAAGTAATTTATATTAGTCCAGAAACGAATGACATTTTTATAAATAAAATATTGGAAATCAACAATAACATAAAAATAACATAAGTTAGAAATTTAAAACACACAAAGCCAAAGCACAACAGCAGTTTGTCCAATAACTCATTACAATTTTTACTCGTAACAAAAATCACCATGTACGATCTTCCAGACTATAAAGAAAAAAACGATGAAGTAATCAAACAGTTTATAAACGATAATCCGTTTGCGTTTATTTCAGGTTGCGATAAAGACAACAAACCAATTGCTACACAAATTCCGGTATTTATTGAAGAAGAAAACGGAAAGAAAATATTGCGTGGACATATCATGAAAAACACCGATCACCATTTGACGTTTTTGCACAATCCTAATGTATTGGTGGTTTTTACCGGACATCATACTTATGTCAGCGCGACCTGGTACAGCAATCCACATATGGCTTCTACATGGAATTATATGTCGGTCCACGCCAAAGGTTTAATCAAGTTTTTAGATGATGAAGCGCTGATTGACATACTTAGAAAAACCACGCTTCATTTTGAAGGCTATAACAAACAATCATCTACCTATTTTGACAATGTTGATGAAGCGTTTAAACAAAAACTCATGAAGTTGATTGTCGCATTTGAAATCGAAGTAACATCATTAGAACATGTTTTTAAATTGAGTCAGGACAGAGATGCCGAAAGCTACAAAAACATCAAAGCAAAACTTACAGAACAAGGTGGCGACGGAGAAATAATTGCCTGTGAAATGGAAAAACGTACGCAGGAATTGTTTCCTGATAGTAAAAACCAGAAATGATTTCAAAAATAAACCCTGCAGAATTTAGCGAACGTTTAAATAAAAACACCAAGTATGGAAGTCCAAGGATATTAGGAACTCCATTTTCTGTCTTTTATGCGTTTGGAGAGTCTGAGAAAATATTCTTTGGCACATACAATAAAACAAAATTTGAATTAACTAAAAATACTATTATTTATGCGACTCCATTTATAATTTCAGGAGAATTCAAATCAAAAAAAAATAACCAAACAGAAATAAATTACGAACTAAAACCAATTGGATTCGGCTATTATTGGCTCAAATACTTTCCGCTGATTGCTTTTGTTATGTTTAATTTGACTTTTTATAGTGTATCGGAATCTTTTGAAATAGTTTTAATAATGAACTCAATTATAGCTGGTTTGGCGCTATTTCTACATTTTTCTGTAAAGTGGAAAAAAAAGAAACTTGAAAATGATTTTATAAAAATTTTTGAAATAGAAGCATAAAAAAGCCAATCTACTAACAGCGTTTTCAATTTAATTCCTAATTCGTAATTCGTAATTTTTAATTCGTAATTGCCTGTACGGGTGTAATTTCAAGTTTGTATCCTTTTCCGCGTATCACAACAATTTTGATATTGGGATTTACTTCTAATTTTTTTCTAAGTTTAGATATGAACATATCCAGACTTCGTCCCACAATAACACCCTCATCTTCCCAAATCTCTTTTTGCAGTCGGCTTCTCTCTATGGTAACATTGGGAGACAATGCGAAAATGAGCAATACACGTGCTTCTGTTCCGGTCAGGTCTATTGTCTCTCCATTTATGATGAGTTTACGATTCTTCGCATCAAACAACACCGATCCCCAAGTGAACATATTAGTATGTTGACCGTCAGGTAAAGTTTTTCGCGGCTTAGCAGATCTCAAAAAAATAAAACCGGCAAATGCTAAAAATGAGAGGCTGCCCAAAAGATATCCATTTTTTGCTGTAGTTGTTCCTGTCGGTTTGAATTTAATGTTAATTATGTAACAGGCTTTGGGTTGTCTTCTTCCTATACAGGTTACAACATCATCTTTTTTATTTTTGGATACGGCATATCCATAGGCTATACTTGAGTCATCACAGTTCAGAACGTTAACAACATAATCTCGTGCGAGCGGGTCTTTGGACAACAAACGCCTTGTTGTATTCATTAGCAATTTCGGTTGAAAAGTAAGCTCATTCTCAAAGCTGATTTGATATTCATTGGCTGCAATCTTTTTTACCGGAAGCACTCTTGATGTGCTATCGCCCGACTGTAAAAGTAGTTCGTGTCCGATGCTGCGGATTAAAACTTCCCTTTTGGCAAAGTCAAATCCGTCACTATCTTCCATAGTGAAAGCCGCACAGATCATACACACAAACGAAAGGAATATCAACCCAAACAGGTATTTGCGTTTTCCTGAGATGAAATTTTGAATAAGATGCATAGTGTCAAGTTATTATTTACAAAGTTTACATTTTTATTTACAATCCAAATACTTTATGTCTTAAGATATCAAAGTAATTTTGTTGAATCAATTTGAAAGGATATGAAAAATAAAAAAATTTCTATGTAATCTGATTAATCAAAAGAATCTTTATGTTATTTAATAAACCCAAAAATTATGAAAAAAGTTATTTATGTGCTGATCTTATCGCTGGTTGTGGTAAGCGGACTGGTATTTGCTAATAGCGAAATTAAAAATGAAACTTCTAAAAGGTTAACCTTAAAGCCATTTTCTGCTGCTGAAAGAGAAGCCGAACTGAAAAAATGGGAGGCTACTCCTGATGGTATAATTTACAAAAAATGGGAAGCGTCTCCCGCAGGTAAAAAAGTGCATGCCGCTGAAGCTAAAATAAGCAATCACATTAAAGATTATACCAATATGGAGGCTGTTATAACCTCTCTTTCTCTTCCGCCAGGCTCAAGGTTAGGTTTCGGAGTAATGGTAAGGATTAATGGTGACGATTATATTCTTGCTTTTGGTACAGAAAATTCTGGAAAGAATATTTTGAATTTTAACAATGAATTTGAGCAATTGCATAGCCTGAAAGTTAACAACAAAATAATTATAAAAAGCCATAGCGTATCGCACGCGCCCAAGTATTTATATCCAATAGTGTCGGGCGATTATGTAGAACGAGATAGTAAAATGATTTATAAAAGGCCACCTAGCAAAGACGGTTGCTAAGTAAATAAATTATATAATACATTCAAACAAGAGGCGTTTGGCGAGATTTCAAATTTTATTTTGTAATTCATAATTCATAATTCGTAATTGGCTTTACCTTTGCTGCATGTATAAAAATCCACATTCCAACAATTTACTTCTGAATTTAGGTATTGAAAGGCTAAACGAAATGCAGGAAACAGCTTCGGAAGCCATTCTGAATGATGCTAATGTTTTATTGCTTTCGCCAACAGGTTCGGGAAAAACGCTTGCTTTTTTACTTCCAATTTTTGAAATGCTGAACGAAGATATCAACACCAGGGTTCAATGCCTGATTTTGGTTCCGTCACGCGAATTGGGATTGCAGATTGAGCAGGTTTGGAAAAAAATGGGAACTAATTACAAAGTAAATGTTTGTTATGGCGGACATTCTATCGAAACAGAAATCAAGAATCTGTCAAATCCACCAGCGGTTTTAATTGGAACGCCGGGAAGGATTATGGATCATATCGACAGAGGAACTTTCAAAACGGATTATATCGAAACCTTGGTTTTGGATGAATTTGATAAATCATTACAGCTTGGTTTTCACGAACAGATGTCGTTTATCATTTCGAGATTGACCAAAGTCAACAAACGTATTTTGGTTTCGGCAACTTCGGATGTTGAAATTCCGAGATATACCAAAGTTGTCAATCCGACCGTTTTGGATTTTATTCCGAATAATGAAGAGAACAGCAATCTGGATATGAAGATGGTTGTTTCTAAAGATAAAGACAAAATCAATTCGCTTTTCAATTTGATTTGTTCATTGAAATCAGAATCAGCGATTATATTCTGTAATCATCGTGATGCTGCCGAACGCATTAGCGATACGTTAAACGAAAAAGGAATTTATGCTACGTATTATCACGGCGGAATGGATCAGGATGAAAGAGAGCGCGCTTTAATCCAGTTTAGAAATTGAAGTGTGAGTTATTTGGTTACCACCGATTTGGCCGCACGTGGTTTGGATATTCCTGAAATGAAACATGTAATTCATTATCATCTGCCATCAAAAGAAGATGAATTCACGCATCGAAACGGAAGAACCGCGAGAATGTTAACAACAGGAACGGCTTATATCATTAATCACGAAAGTGAGAAAAAAATGGATTATATCAACTACGGCATGAAAGTTTTAAATGTTGACAATTCCAATTCATTGCCAAAACCACCGGAATTCCAAACAATTTATATCAGCGGTGGAAAGAAGAATAAACTAAACAAGATTGACATCGTTGGTTTCTTTTCGCAAAAAGGGAAACTTGAAAAAGGTGATTTGGGTTTGATTGAAGTCAAAGATTTCATTTCGTTTGCAGCAGTAAAATCCAAAAAAGTAAAAGATTTACTAAATGCCATTAGGGACGAAAAAATGAAAGGCAAGAAATTCAAGATTGAAGTTGCGCGTAAAGTGATTAAGAAAGTGGAGGAGTAGTGTTCAGTTTAAAATTTTCGCTCACAAATATCTGAATTGTAAATTTTCAAGATTCTGGTTCCTAATTTGGAGTTATCACCATATGCTGAAATTGTAGTAATCAAATCAATTTCTGATTGATAATTTAATATTGTTTCGATTTCAAAACTGATATTGTATTCGTTACAACCTGTAACTGATATTCTAGTATAATTTTTTTCAAAACCAACTTTAGTTTTTTCTTTGCTTGTTTTTAAACCTGGCCAATCAGTTACCTTTCCCGAATTGTTATTTTTGGCAATGCGAAACTTGTTGAAATTACGTTTTATAGCTTCACCAATAATTTCAGGCGAACTT
Source organism: Flavobacterium sp. (assembly GCF_039916025.1). GTDB lineage: Bacteria > Bacteroidota > Bacteroidia > Flavobacteriales > Flavobacteriaceae > Flavobacterium. Next base: position 11,636 of record NZ_JBDSMB010000065.1, on the reverse strand, counting down.
TTTAAATCAATTACTTCACAAGTCTCTTGTTCAAAATAATATCCAGGTCTATTTTTTTCTGTTGAAATAGGAGCTATTATTATCTCGGAATGTTTATTTGAAATATAAACAGTAACAGTTTTAACTATTCTTTTTGGTTTAAAGATGTCTAAAATTTTCATTTCTTAACTATAACACTTTCCGGAACCAAAACCGTGTAATCGCCATTATTCCTGATTACATCACGAACAATACTTGAGGAAATATAAGAAGTATTTGAAGCAGTCAACAGAAACACCGTCTCAATTTTGGACAATTTTCTATTGGTATGAGCGATGGCTTTTTCAAATTCAAAATCGGCCGGATTCCGCAAACCACGGAGAATAAACTTAGCTTCCATTTTTCGGCACAAATCAATCGTCAGGCCTTCATAAGTAATCACTTTTACTTTTGGTTCATTTTTAAAAGTTTCCTCGATGAATCTTTTTCTGTCTTCAAGCGAAAACATGTATTTTTTATCGGCATTGATTCCAATCGCAACAATCACTTCGTCAAAAAGCGAAACGCCTCTTTTAATAATATCATAATGACCATTGGTTATTGGGTCAAACGAACCTGGGAATACTGCTTTTTTCATTGTAGTTTTCAGTTATCTGTTGTGAGTTATCTGTTGTCAGTTTTACAGAAAACTGAGAACTGACAGCAATTTTATTTCTTCCAAATTGGTTTCCTTTGTAAAGCTAAGGTTATTTTGTTATCAGGCAAATCGCTGAACGCAATATTTCCGTTACTCTTATTTTCGTTTTATCGAAATGATGCTGTCTTTTTTGTAAAAATCCTCAATTTTTTGACGTGTATAAATCCCTTTTTTGTTGGTGTAATATTTATCATCTTCTATAAAAAAGACTTTGGTGTATTTATAAACCGAAGTATCATTCAGTGTGTAGTAAACATTGGTTTTATCTACTTTATCAATCCGCAGCGTCGTGTAATTACCTGGTGTAAAATTTAAAAAATAGATATCGCCTTTTTTTGGATTTTTAATGTAATCGCCTTCAACAACCTCGTGTCTTCCGGATTGCCAAAATGCCCAAGTGAAGAATAATACTAAAATGATTATTCCCGAGAATGCCCAAACCGGAGTTCGGGTAGGGTAGCGGTCTTTTACCCGATTTAATTTTTGAGTGATGTCTTTTGTAATTTCCTTATTTTGAAATAGGTGGCCACAATTTTCACAGCTAACTTCTGTTTTCTTTTTTAAAGGGAAAAGCGGAATCCAATACAAATGGAAATATTTCTGAAGAAAATTATATTCCATTTCGCTGTCTTCATCGCAATAATCACAATGAATGCTGGTTAACATTCCTTTTTTTAGTGATTTTGATTTTACGCCGTAGAAGAACATATTTTACTTTTTCCAGATAGGTTTCCTTTGTAAAGCTAATTTAATTTCGTTATCCAACAAATCGCTGAATGGAATATTTGCATACGCTGCCTGTTGCGGAAAAATACTTTGTGGCGACAAACCAGGATTGGTATTGATTTCGATAAAATGTGGAATGCCATTCATGATGATGAAATCAGTTCTTGAAAAACCACTCATTCCTAAGGCTTCATATACTTTTTTGGCGGTTTCTACGACCAATTTTTCTAATTCTGCTGATATTCTGGCTGGCGTAATTTCTTCTGATTTTCCTAAATATTTAGCTTCATAATCAAAGAATGCGTTTTGAGAAAGAATTTCGGTAATGCCCAAAACTGTGGTTTCTCCTTTATAATTCAAAACTCCGACAGAAACTTCGGTTCCGTTTAGATAGGATTCAATCAGAATATCATTGTCTTCCGCGAAAGCAAAATCTAAAGCTTTAGGTAAATCTTCTAAAGTGCTGACCATCGAAACACCCAAACTGCTTCCGGATTGATTGGGTTTAACAAAGAATGGCAAACCTAATTCGGCTTCAATTTTCTTTCCGTCAATGGCTTCGCCTTTGGTTATATAAATGGATTTTGCTTTTGGTATATTAAATTTTGATAACACAGAAAGTGTATCTCTTTTATTAAAAGTCAAACTCGATTGATAGTAATTGCAACCCGAATAAGGCAAATCAATAAGTTCCCAATAAGCTTGTAAATGCCCGTCTTCGCCCGGAGTTCCGTGAACGGTATTTACGGCAACGTCAAATTTTACGGTCTGATTGTCTTTGGTAAAAGTAAAATCACCTTTGTTGACAGGATATTTTACCGAATCGATTACGCAATACCATTCGTCTTTAAGTACGTGGACTTCAAAAGGTTGGTATTTTGTTTTGTCAAGATGATTTAGGATTAATTGACCACTTCGTAATGATATTACAGATTCATCTGAATATCCACCCATTACTACTGCTACGTTCATTTAGGTAAGTTTTAGTTTAAACAAAATTATCAATTTTTTTGAAACCAAATACCTTTATGTTTTTTATATCTTTGTGCAAATTAAATTTCTTTATGAGTTTACGTGCGTATTTAACAAGTCGAGTTTTTTTTGCCCAAATTCTTGCCGCTATGGCAATTTTTGCCGCTATCGCATATTTATTTTTTCATTGGATAACTTATACCACACATCACGGACAGGAAATTACAGTTCCTGATTTGGCCCGACTTTCTGCAGAACAGGCTGAAGAAAAATTAAGCGCTATCGATTTAGATTATATAATCCTTGACACTGTTGATTTCAGACCTGATTTTCCAAAGTTGACTATAGTTGATCAAGAGCCAAAAGCTGGTGCAAAAGTAAAAGAAGGAAGAAAGATTTATATCAAAATAAACGCTTCAAAATATACGATGGTCAGCTTACCTGATTTGATTGAGAAAACCTATCGTCAGGCAGTTCCAACACTTGAAGCTGTAGGTTTGTTAGAAGGAGAGATTACCTATAAGCCTTATTTAGGAAAAGATATGGTTCTTGAATTGCGCCAGAACGGAAAGAAACTAAAAGCTGGTGATAAAATCCTGAAATCATCCAAAATTGACTTGGTTCTTGGTGATGGAAAAATCACTTATGAAGAAACTGTTGATACTACCGAAGTTGATACCACAAAAATGCCCGAAGTAGATGCTCAATAATAACGATACGCCTGAATTAGAAGAAGAGGAATTATTTGAACACCACCGACATGTTGCTGACAAAGGACAATCGTTGTTGCGTGTCGATAAATTCCTGATGCAATTGGTTGCTAATTCAACCCGAAATAAAATTCAGAAAGCTGCCGAAGATGGAAACATTTGGGTGAACGATATTCCGGTAAAGTCAAATTATCGCGTTAAGCCTTTTGATGTGGTGCGTGTGATGTTGTCACATCCGCCATTTGAAAACCTGATACTTCCCGAAAATATTCCACTTGATATTGTTTATGAAGATGAATCGCTTTTGGTTATCAATAAACCACCAGGATTGGTTGTTCATCCCGGACACGGAAATTATACAGGAACATTAGTAAACGCTCTGGCTTTTCATTTTGAAAACCTGCCAAAGAATTCAAGCGACAGACCAGGATTGGTTCACCGAATTGACAAAAACACTTCCGGACTTATGGTCGTTGCCAAAACAGAGCAGGCGATGACGCATCTGGCAAAACAATTCGAAGACAAAACTTCGGAACGTGAATATATTGCGTTGGTCTGGGGAAATGTAAAACAAGAGTCAGGAACCGTAGAAGGCAATATTGCGCGTCACGTGAAAGACAGAATGCAAATGGCTGTTTTTCCTGAAGGCGATATTGGAAAACATGCAGTTACACATTATAAAGTTTTGGAGCGTTTTGGTTATGTTACGTTGGTTTCCTGCAAATTGGAAACCGGAAGAACGCATCAGATTCGTGTGCACATGAAATATATTGGGCATACTTTATTCAATGACGAACGTTATGGCGGTGATTTGATTTTGAAAGGAACCACTTTTACCAAATACAAACAGTTTATAGACAATTGTTTTAAGACGTTGCCAAGACAGGCATTACATGCAAAAACATTGGGATTTGTACATCCTGTTACCAAAGAATTTATGCGGTTTGACACCGAATTGCCACAAGATATGACAGATTGTATCGAGAAATGGCGCAATTACGCTAAGTCAAATGCAAACGAAGAAGAATAAAAAAAGCCCTGATAAAATCAGGGCTTTTTATTGAATATAAATAGAATTATTTATTACAGGCCGGAGCATCTACAGTAAAAGTATATTCTTTATCAGTAACTTTTTGAATTGCAGGATTGTGTTTATGATCTGGTTTGTATGACGCTCCAGTTCCTAAGTCAACAGCTAAGCCTAGTAATCCCCAGCTTACAACACTTAAGATAAAGTTTCCGGTACGGAATGCTTTAGCAAATGTTTGTGTTTTTGTTTCGCAGCCTGGTTCTTTTATTTCAACTGTCAATTCTTTATCTCTTGGAAAAAGTGCAGTTGCCTGTCCGTTTCCTAATTTTTTTCCATTTGCATAGATTTCAGCATTAGGATGGTCTTTTGCGATGATAGTTCCTTGGTATTTGCTTCCGCCAAACATTACACCACAGCTATTTAATACAATTGTCATCGATAATAACAAAGCAGTAATAGAGATTCTTTTTTTCATAATAGTATTTTAGGTTTTTATTGAGTGGGCTAAAGTAATATTATATTTTAATTTAAAAAGAAAATTACGACAAATTATTCTACTGGTTTTTCGGCAACGAATAAGTAATAGATTCCGACTAAAATAAAAGGAATACTCAGCCATTGCCCGGTTGAAAGCAATCCGAAAGTTTCTTCAATTCCACCTTGGCTTTCTTTTACATATTCAACTACAAATCGAACTGACCAAAGTAGGATTAGGAAATAACCAAACAATAAACCATGCTTTTCGGCTGTTTTGGTTTTCCAATACAAGAAAAAGAGAATAAAAAATACAAATACATAAGCAAAAGCTTCATACAATTGTGCAGGATGTTTTGCCGGAACTTTTTCTAAAAGTGCGGCATATTTTGGATCGTTTACAAGCGCGTGATAGGCATCGTTTACATTTGAAATTTTAGTGAAGTTAACCACTTCTTTCGGAGAATAATAATCTCTTATAAAGCGAACACCAAATGGAGAATTAGTTATTTTACCAACAATTTCGGAGTTGAAGAAATTTCCAATCCGAACAAAAATAGCACCACAAGCTACAGGAATTACTACTCTGTCCAAAACCCAAAGCAAAGGTCTTTTTATTACTTTTTTGCTATAGTAATACATAAAAATAATAATGGCAGCTGCAGCTCCATGACTTGCTAAACCTTGAAAACCGGTAAATTCAAACTGTGGATTAAATCTAAACGGAAGTAAAATTTCTAATAGATTATTTCTGTAATATTCCCAATCGTAGAAAAAAACGTGACCCAAACGTGCACCAAGTAAAGTGGCAATAACGGTCCAAATAAAAAGCGTGTCTAATTTTTCAAGCGACTCTTTTTCTCTAATAAAAATATGTTTCATTATGTACCATCCAAGCCCAAATGCAATGACAAACATTAAGCTGTAAAAACGGATAGTAAAAAAACCAATATTAATTCCTTCTGATGGATTCCAGATCATGTTATTTTGGGTTAGGTGTGGATGTAAAAATAGTAATTTGTTCTAAAAAGTCTATCAAATTAAGGAAACTTTAATGCGCACATTTTTTTTCAGGAACTGGATCATAGCCGCTTTTTCCCCAAGGGTGACAGCTTGCAATTCTTTTAATGCCCAAATAAGTTCCTCTAAATGGACCATGAATTTTTAACGCTTCGATAAAATATGTAGAGCATGTTGGCTGAAATCGACAACTTGAGGGCAATAACGGAGACAATACAATTTTGTAAAAATAAATAAGTACAAGTAATGGCGCTATGGCAATTTTCTTCAACATATTTGATATTAAGCTGTAAAAGTTGTACCGTCTTTTCCGTCTTTTAACTGGATTCCAAGTACTAACAACTGGTCACGAATCTGGTCAGACAACGCAAAGTTTTTATTCGCTCTGGCTTCATTTCTCATACCAATCAGCATTTCAACAACACCATCTAATTTTTCTGAATTATCGGCAGCACATTTTTCATCTCTGATTCCGATAACATCAAAAGTGAACGTATTTAAGGTTTCCGAAAGTGTTTTTAAATCGGCTGCATTAAGAGTTTCTTTTCCATCGTTTATCAAATTGACAAATCGAATTCCTTCAAATAAGTTTGCAATCAAAATTGGCGTATTGAAATCGTCATTCATTGCTTCATAGCAATTCTGTTTCCAGGCAGCAATATCAAGAGTAGAAGCAGCGCTTGGCTCTAATTCTTTCAGAATATCAATGCCTTCTATCAATCGGTTAAATCCTTTTTCGGCAGCTACAATTCCGTCGTTAGTAAAGTCGAGAATGCTTCGGTAATGTGCCTGCATCATAAAGAAACGAGCCACATTAGCAGAAAAAGGCTTGCTCAAAAACGGACTTCCACCCGAATATATTTCACCAGGGAGCAGATTGTTCCCTGTCGATTTTGACATTTTTTTACCATTCAGATTCAGCATGTTGGCGTGCATCCAATAATTCACCGGACTATGTCCTGTGCAGGCTTCATTCTGAGCAATTTCACATTCGTGATGCGGGAATTTCAAATCCATTCCGCCACCGTGAATATCAAAAGTTTCACCAAGGTATTTGGTGCTCATAGCAGTACATTCTAGATGCCAGCCAGGAAAACCAACGCCCCAGGGCGAAGGCCAACGCATGATATGTTCCGGTTCGGCTCTTTTCCAAAGCGCAAAATCCTGTGGGTTTTTCTTGTCGCTTTGACCGTCGGTGTCGCGGGTATTGGCAAGCATATCGTCAATGTTTCTGCCACTTAGTTTTCCGTAATGATTGTTTATGTTAAACTTCACCACATCAAAATAAACAGAGCCATTCTTTTCGTAACCAAATCCTTTTTCAATAATCTGATTTACGATTTCAATCTGCTCAATGATATGCCCGGTTGCGGTTGGTTCAATACTTGGCGGAAGAAAATTAAACTGATTCAGAACATCGTGAAAATCGACAGTATAACGCTGTACAATTTCCATTGGTTCGAGTTGCTCGACACGTGCTTTTTTGGCAATTTTATCTTCGCCATCATCCACATCATCCACAATATGGCCAACATCGGTGATGTTTCTCACGTAGCGGACTTTGTATTCTAAATGTAAAAAGTATCTGAAAATCATATCAAACGACATGAAAGTCCGAACATTTCCAAGGTGCACGTTGCTGTACACGGTTGGTCCGCACACATACATGCCAATATTTCCTGCATGCACAGGTTTGAAAACTTCTTTTTCTCCCGAAAGAGAGTTGTATATTTTTAGTTGATGGTTTTTATATAATTGCATTTTATTAGGAGCTATTTCCAGCTTTCTGCTATATCTTTATTTTTAGGATTGGCCTTTGTTGGCACAAAGGCCAATCCTAAAAATAAAGGATGTCGCGTCAATCTGGGCTATTAAAATTCGGTGTCTAATTTGATGTAATCCAGGAATTCTCTGCGGGTTTGTTCGTCATTGAATTTTCCTCCATATTCAGAAGTCACCGTGCTGCTTTCAACATCACGAATTCCGCGTGAATTTACGCAAAGGTGTTTGGCATCAATGACGCAAGCCACATCTTCAGTTCCTAAAACTTGTTGTAATTCCTGAACAATTTGCATCGTTAAACGCTCCTGAACCTGAGGTCTTTTGGCGTAATAATCTACAATTCTGTTCATTTTAGAAAGTCCTACAACCGTTCCGTTAGAGATATAGGCAACGTGCGCTCTACCGATTATTGGTAATAAATGATGCTCACAAGTAGAGTAGAGGGTGATGTTTTTTTCGACCAGCATTTCACCATATTTGTAGTTATTGGCAAAAGTGGAAGCTTTTGGTTTTTTATTTGGATTTAATCCTCCGAAAATTTCTTTGACAAACATTTTAGCAACACGATTTGGTGTTCCTTTTATGCTATCATCTGTTAAATCCATTCCCAGTGTGTGCAGGATATTTTCAACATCTTTTTTTATTTGTTCAATTTTTTGTTCATCGGATAAAGTAAACGCATCATTTCTTACAGGATTCTGTGCACTTGTTGCAATATGATTTTCGCCTAATTCTTCATTAAATTGGTCACTATCTATCATCAAATTCTTTGTTAATTCGGGTTTTGAAATTTAAAACACAAAGATAAATAATTATAATTAATCTGTTGGGAATAGTTTTGTTAATTAAAAATTTTAGAAATTTTAAGATAATTATTTCTTAAAATTACTTAAATTTCGCTGCTAAAAAAAATTGTTCCCAAATATGAAAAAAAAATCAACACTACTACTACTTGTTTTTTTATTTGCAAATTCTCTGTTTTCACAAAATTTAATTGTTAATCCAGGCTTTGAACTCGGAGGATCCGGGATTGGTTTTGTTACCAATGGCGCTGGATACACGCTTTTAAACAGTCCTTATTCCGGCACAACTACAACAGGAAACTTTGCGTTCACCACAAACCCCAACATCATAAATACCGCTAATTTTATTCCAAGTTCGGATCACACATCCGGGAATGGTAGAATGTTGATTATTGATGGTAATACAACTGCCGGAAATCCCAGGTTTTGGAAAGCCGGAAATACAGGAGCTGGAATCACAACGTTAACGATAGGAACTACTTACAGATTTAGTTATTGGATTAAATCAGTTTCGAGTTTGGTTACAGGTCCGGCATCACAAGCGGATATTAATATACAGTTAACAGGAGGAAGTGGACTAACCTTAGTGGCAGGTACAACATTGGCACCGCTGCCTTCATTAGGATGGAAGCATGTCGTTTATTCTTTCACAGCCGCAGCTACCACAGCAACTATTGAATTATGGAATGCAAATACAAGTGCAGTCGGAAATGATTTTGCTGTAGATGATTTTATGCTTACTGATGACCTTATGGTTACCTATAATGTTACTAATGCATTATGTGCTACAGCTAGTGACGGTTCAATAACTGTTAGTGGTATTGGAGGTACATTGCCTTATATAAATTATAATATTACCGGTCCGGTAACTCTGAATAATGCTACTGGTGTTTTTGTCGGAGTGCCTCCCGGAATATATACCGTTTCTGTTACAGATAGCGCACTTCCGACTGCTGCCACGGCAACGATAGGAAATGTTGTTGTTGGCCCTTTTTTAACAACAAGCGGCAATGTTCCTGTTTGTGCAGGAAGTTCAACCACACTTTCTGTTACAGGAAGTCCCAATCCATATACATGGACAGCTGCTCCGGCAGATCCAAGTTTAACAACACCTAATATTCCTAACCCAACAGTATCTCCGGCAGGTACAACTGTCTATACTGCTTCTTCTACAATTGGCGCATGTACAGTTACAAGATCACTCACTGTTACTGTAAATCCTTTACCTGTAGCTAATATTACAGGGAATAGAACAATATGTCCAGGAAATACGGCAGTCATTAGTATCACAGGAACTCCAAGTTCCAGCGTAACCTTAACGGATAATTTCGGACATACTTATGCTCCATTTGTAGGTGCTGGTGGAACAGGTACATTTACAACTCCTATTTTAAATGTAACTACTGTATATACTCTAGTTAGTATTAAAAATTTCGCTACATTTTGTCAAAGAAATTATACAGGGATTACTGTTACTATTACTGTTGTTCCAAATGGTTGTGCTACTGTTGGAACTATTCCGGGACCAACTAGTTTGCCATTAGATTTGACTTTATGTACTACGGGAGAATGTAGAAATATACAAGCGAATATCTCTGATGTTCCGTCTACTTCAACTTATGCAGCGACTTCGATACCATATTGTCCTTACCCTTTTATTGATCCGAGTTATAATGTTGTTCCAATTACAGGTGGAGATGATTTTTGGTCAGATGTAATTAATTTGCCATTTAACTTCTGTTTCTACGGACAAAATTATACCTCATGTAATGCGGGGACTAATGGTTTGCTAACCTTTGTGCCTAAGACACCGGGTTCTTTCTGCCCATGGCCGGCGACAAGTGTGCCAATATCAGGGCAAAACCAATCACAGTCAATTTTCGGAGTATACCAAGATACAGATATGGGTGTACCACCTTCTGCAGCTGACCGTCAGGTCAATTGGGTTCTTCAGGGAACTTATCCATGTAGAAAACTTATTGTGAATTTCTATAACTTGGGTCAATGGAATTCTGTTGCAACTAGTCCGGGACTTCAAACATCACAAATTGTTTTGTATGAGGTTTCAAATATCATTGAAGTTTTTGTACAAAGAAGAGTTGCCGGATCGCCTTGGGCTGGTTCAGGAGCTATAGGTTTGATTGGAGGTTCGTCAGCTCAATGGGTAGCAGCTCCAGGAAGAGATACAGGAAGCTGGTCGGTGACAACTATTCCAGAGGCTTGGCGTTTTACACCAACAGGACCACCTGTTTCAGTTATTATAAATTGGTTACAAGGTTCAACACCAATTGGTACAGGACCAAATATTACTGTTTGCCCAACTGCAACTACAACTTACACGGCAAATGCAGTTTATAATGTATGTGGTGTGCCACAAACTGCTACTACTTCTGTAACATTAAATGTTAATCCGGATTTAACAAATTCGCCGGTAGATATAACTCAATGTATTAATACTTTTAATTTAACATCAAACGCAAGTGTTGTTTTAGGAGCATTAAATCCTACAGATTACGATATTTCATACCATCTCACTGCTGCTGATGCAGCTACTATAACCAGTCCGATTACAAATCCAACAGCTTTTGTGAGTTCAGGACAAACCATATATATGGCAATTTATGTGAATGCCTATGGATGTACCGTTGTAAAACCTTTTGACTTAATAATTTCCTGCGGAAATATATCACCGGTTCCAGATCTGACGCGCTGTGAGAGTTCATTTGGAAGTGGAACCGCATCCTTTAATTTAACTCCTCAAACGGCAATTGCCTTAGGAAGTGAAAGCCCCGCGGATTATACAATAACCTATTATACATCTCAAGCACTCGCTAATGCCGGAGTACCAGGTACAGAGATAAGCCCGATAAATAATTTTGTTGGAACAAATCAAACCATATATATCAGAATGGAGAGTACCATTACTCCAGGGACATACTATACAACAGATTTTGATCTTATTGTCAATCCATTACCTTCGGCTACTATTGCCGGTACAACAACTATTTGTTCGGGTACTAATACAGTTATAACTTTTACTGGAACACCTGGTGCAACAGTTAATTATACTGTTGATGGAAACCCTGCCCAAGCCTTTTTAAATGCTTCAGGAACAGCTACTGTAACGACTCCAAACCTTACAATTAATTCTGTTTATACTTTAGTAAGTGTTTTGAATCCGACAACTACTTGTTCACGAACTATAACTGGTTCAGCAACGGTAACCATTAGAGCTTTGCCTACCGCGACAATAACAGGAACCACAACGGTTTGTAAAAATGCACCTAGTCCAAATATTACCTTTACTGGAGCAAATGGAACAGCACCATATACTTTTACCTATAGTACAGATGGAGGAACAACTACGGTAACAACTCCGGCAAGTACAGGAAACACCTATACACTTCCGGTTTCTACTGCAGCATCAGGTGTGTTTACTTATA
>NZ_JBDSMB010000064.1:0-38186 GCF_039916025.1 Flavobacterium sp. | reverse complement strand
ACCATTTTAATGTGCTGTTGCAGTTTTTAAAGCGAAAAAGAACTTTTGGTGAAAGTGCTAAACTGCGAAAATATATCAAAAGAAACTTCACTTTAAAGGAGTTTACCCAATTAAAAGCTGCCAGTTGCGATATAGTTGTTACTGTAACCAATTTGTCTAAAAACGATGTGGAATACAAGTCGATTAAAGATTTTGAATACAATGAGTTTTGCGATTGGATTTGGATTTCCTGCAATTATATCCCGTTTATGAGTTTGGCAAACAAAGACAATTGCGAATATGGCGATGGAGGATTTTCAAGTTTGGTTCCTATCAGGGAAGCGATTAATCGTGGCGCGACCGAAATAGATGTGGTGATTTTAGAAACCGAAGTGCAGCTTACACCAAAAAGCATTGGCAAAAATCCATTTTCATTGATGATTGATTTGTTTCAGATACTTTTAAATCAAGTAGAAAAACATGATATCACCATTGGAAAATTAGCTGCAAACAATAAAAATGTAAAACTCAATTTATACTACACACCAACGCATCTGACCAACAATGCATTGATTTTTGATAAAGTTAAAATGAAAAAATGGTGGGAAGAAGGCTATCAATACGCTAAAAACAAAAGCGAAACGATGAGTGATAATGTGCAGTAATTAAAAATGTACACTTTTTGCCTACTTTTCTTTTTCAATTTTATATTATTTTTATTTGTAAATAATGTAAATGCTAATCAAAGTTTTTGGAAGTGCAGTTTTCGGAGTTGAAGCCACGACAATTACCGTAGAAGTAAATATTGATAAAGGAGTTGGATATCATTTGGTTGGTTTGCCCGATAATGCCATCAAAGAAAGCAGTTATCGCATTGCCGCTGCTTTGAAAAATAACGGCTATAGTTTGCCGGGAAAGAAAATCACAATAAACATGGCGCCAGCCGATTTACGCAAAGAAGGTTCTGCCTATGATTTGACTTTAGCAATCGGAATTCTAGCCGCTTCGGCGCAAATAAAAGCTGATGAAGTTGACCAATATTTGATCATGGGCGAAATGTCTCTCGATGGCGGTTTGCAACCTATAAAAGGCGCGCTTTCCATTGCAATCAAAGCGAAAGAAGAAGGTTTTAAAGGTTTCTTTCTTCCAATGCAAAATGTAAAGGAAGCCGCAATAGTTGTAGGTTTGGATGTTTATGGTGTTGAAAATGTTGTGCAGGTTATAGATTTTTTTGAAGGAAACGGCACTTTGGAACCGACAATCATAGATACAAAAGAAGAATTCAATAAAACTTTAGATTTCCCGGAATTTGATTTTTCGGATGTCAAAGGTCAGGAAAGCATTAAGCGTTGCATGGAAATTGCCGCAGCGGGTGGGCATAATATTATTCTGATTGGTCCGCCAGGTTCAGGGAAAACAATGCTTGCCAAACGATTGCCGAGTATTTTGCCACCAATGACGATGAACGAAGCATTGGAAACTACCAAAATCCACAGCGTTGCCGGAAAAGTAAAAGATTCCGGCTTGATGAACCAACGACCATTTCGGAGTCCACATCACACGGCATCTTCGGTTTCCTTAGTTGGCGGCGGGAGTTATCCGCAACCGGGAGAAATTTCATTGGCACACAATGGCGTTTTGTTTTTGGATGAATTACCAGAATTTAAACGAGAAGTTCTTGAAGTAATGCGTCAACCGCTGGAAGATCGTGAAGTCACGATTTCGAGAGCCAAATTCACGATTACCTATCCATCATCGTTTATGTTAGTGGCGAGTATGAATCCGAGTCCGAGTGGGTTTTTTAATGATAGTGATTCGCCGTTAAGTTCGTCGCCAGCAGAAATGCAGCGTTATCTGAGTAAAATTTCCGGACCATTATTAGACCGAATTGACATTCATATTGAAGTCACGCCTGTTCCTTTTGACAAACTTACCGAAACCCGTAAAGGCGAAAGCAGCATTGAGATTAGGAAGCGCGTAACATCTGCCAGAGAAATTCAGTCAGCGCGGTTTGCAGCGTTTGATAACATTCATTACAATGCACAAATGAGTACGAAGCAAATCCGGGAGTTTTGCCCTTTGGATGAAACCTCATTGCAACTTTTAAAAACTGCCATGGAACGCTTAAATCTTTCGGCACGAGCTTTTGACAGAATTTTGAAAGTGTCGAGAACTATTGCTGATTTAGAAAATACAGCGGTTGTAAATTCCAATCACATTGCGGAAGCTATTCAATATAGAAGTCTGGATAGAGATGGATGGTTGGGGTGATCCTCCATCTGAAGATGGAGGTAATTGACTTGGCTCCGGCTTTAGCCGGAGCAATAATAAAAATGACAATTAGGCTTTAGCCAAAATTACCATCATATGCCATATTTAAAAATCTATATTCATTTTGTTTGGTGTACCAAAAACAGAGAACCTTTTTTGAACACAATAGAATCCAGGAAATTGGTATGGAATCACATCAGAGAAAATGCGATTAAAAAAGATATTTATATTGATTTTGTGAATGGTTTTGAAGATCATTGCCATTGTCTAATTTCACTGGGAATTAATCAATCCATTGATAAAATTATGCAGTTAATCAAAGGCGAATCTTCTTTTTGGATTAATAAAAACAACCATTTATTTCCAAACATGAAACGCAGAAAATTTGAATGGCAAGATGAATATTTTGCACTATCGGTTTCAGAGTCAATATTGAATAAAGTTAGAAATTATATCAAAAATCAAGAAGAGCATCATAAAAAGAAAACATTTCAAAATGAATATGATGAAATTATTGAGAAATATAATATTCAAATTTTTAAATAATTTTTGGCTAAAGCCAATTTGGTTTTTATGATTATCCTCCAACTAAAGTTGGAGGGAATTCATCGGTGCTTTTTCCAATATCTTTTACCGTAGCTGCAAAATATTTCGTTGCCAGATTTGATGTTTCTTGTGGCAATTATGCAAACATTATTTTCATCATCTAATGCGATTTTTGCATTGTTTTGAAATTGAAAATTTTGGAAAGCTTCTGTATCATTAGCATATTTTGCAAAACAATCAGTGTTCATAGAATCCATAATCGTACCGTCAATCATGTTGATGAAATATTTGTCCAGATTATTTTTAATGCGAATATCAGCTTCAATTTCTGTTAAGATTTCACCTTTAAAAACAGAAATAATTTCATGTTTATAAATTTTTATTGCTGTAAACAAACCTTTACCAGCATTTGATAATTGAGAAGTTTCAATATATAAATAATCTGATTCCGGAGCGTCGATTGTAAGAGGAGAATTTTGCAGTTTTATGGAATTTATGATACTAAAGCTAATGCTCTATTTGTTAGTTCGTTTTTGTACTTCATCAAATCATCAATATTTTCTAATAGATATTCATTATTTTCAATTGTGATTTTCATTTTAGAATCACTAAATACAAGTTTGCAAATAACTTTCTTTGTAGAATCGTCTACACTTATATTAAAGAAACTTTTAAAATCTTTAAACCCAATTCTCTCTTTTGGAATTTTTTTATTTTGAATTAATAAAGTTCTTATTATATGATATGCTTGAATTTCTAATTCAGTTGTAATTACACCTTGTGAATTTGACATTGCTTCAAGTTGCAATTTTTTATCATACATGCATTTTAGTAATGAAGAATTGATTTGATTAATCATTTTGCCTTGTGTTTCTTCATTAAATTTTGAAGTGAAAGTCATATTTCTGTGAATGATTTTCAAAAGATCTTTTGATGGAGCAACCAATTCTTTAAAGAAAGCATTTTCAAAGCTATCAGCAAACACAATTTCCTGTGCCGATTTAACTATGTTTAACACGTTAATGTAACGTTTGTCAAATCGTATTAATGATTCAATATCACTCTCACAATAATTACTAATATTAAAACAAAAGAAAGGTTTACTGTCAATTATATTAGGCTCTATAACATCAGAATAAAATCTATATTCAACACCATTGGTTAATACAGCAATCTTTGAATTTTTAGTATTACCAAAGTATCCATTTAATTGACCAGCTTCTTTATCCGTTAGTTTAGTACTATGCTTTTTAGCTTCAACAAGAATTGTTTCTTTTTTATTCAAAAGAATAGCATAATCAATTTTTTGACTTACTCTTTCACCAAAATCAGCATTATATTCAGGAATTAAATTATTAGATTCATAATTCAACATTAAGAAAAAAGGCTCAATAAGAAATTTTCTGGTTTGTGCTTCATTTGAACACAATTCTATTGCATCGTTAAGTTTAAAATTATCTAATGATTTCTTTAATTGACTGACAGCTTGCTTTGGAATGATTGTATTCATAAGTAAGGAATAGATTAATAATAAATCAAATATATATATAATTTAACACTCGAAAGCAATTCGATAGAGAAGTTTGGATAGAGATGGTTGGTTGGGCTAATATTAATTATTGTCTAATAATATCTTTTGGAAAAACTACCACACTTTCATGACCATTTTTGGATACACTTGCTACACCAAAATAGTAGTTGTCAATTACAATTCCTTTTAATTCGAAGGTATTTACATTACCAACAAAGCGACTGTTTTCCCATTGTGGTGAAGTTGTCAATCGCCAATAAATCTTATAACCAATTATTGAATCATCATCAGATTTATCCCATTTTAATATGGTATTTGGCGCTACAATTCCGCCAATTAAAACATTTTGAGGTTCCTTTGGTGACCAACCAAAACTAGCTAAAACAATCGCATTTACAGCGGTCAGCTTCTTTGCATATTCGAAATTCACCCCATGAATTACATCACCATACTGGATGCCATTTTCGGTTCTGATGTTTTGATGCTGACGGTTATAATTTTCATGTGCTTCCATAACCCGAACTGCAGCATAACCCAAATCATTAAACGGACGATGATGCCCGCCACGACCAAAACGATCCAATCGGTACACCATCATCGGATTCATTTCAGGCATATAAGTTGAAACAACATTGTGGATGTAACGCGCCAATTGACGTGAATTGCCATCAACTTCGCCACCATAAGCGCGCCTCATTTTTCTTTCCTTTTCTGTTTCGGTAACAGGTGTTGGTTCTGAGAAAATTCGAAAGGTTCGGTTATCAATTACACCATCAACTCCGTCAATATTTCCAATCATGTCATTGTTTAAAACACCAATTATTTCCCAGTTGTTTTTTTTGGCGTATTCGGCGAAACCCTTTCCTCCAAACAATCCTTGCTCTTCTCCGGAAAGGCCTAAATAAACAATACTATTTTCGAATTTATATTTAGATAAAACTCTGGCGGCCTCAATTGTACCGGCCATTCCACTAGCATTATCATTGGCACCGGGAGCATCGTCGGTATAATTCATCGTATCAGAATTCCTGCTATCAATGTCTCCGGTCATAATTATATAGCGATTTGGATATTTAGTTCCTTTTTGCACTGCTGCAACATTTACGATCCATGCATCTTTTGGAATGCGTTCACCGTCTTTGGTTGTCACAAAATCTTTTTGATAAAATACAGTCAGACAGCTTTTGCAGTCTTTTGAAATAGATTCAAATTCTGATTTGATCCATCGCCTGGCTGCACCAATACCTTCAGTAGCTGATAGTGTATCGCTAAAAGTATTTCGGGTTCTAAAATTTGCTAATATGATGACATCCTTTTCAATTCTTTTTGCAGAGACTCCATCAATGATTTCATATAGTTTTGAATCAGTTTGAGAGAAGAGAATTTGCGTAAAAAGGAATGATATAATATAGAAGATTCTTATCATGGTTTTGTTTTTAAAGACGGATTATGAAGGTTGACTAACGAATTATACAGTTTGTCGGAAACAATGTTAAAAATCAGATACTTATAAAAATCCCATGTAACTTTAAGCTGTAAATATATTTCAAGATATTTTCATTTTAAAGATTAGTTTAGAAAAGGATAGCTGTAATGGCTATCCTTTTTTACTTTATTAATCCATCAACGCCGAAAAAGTATCACCTTGTTTGATATCGCCCGAATTGTATCCTTTTTTGAACCAATACATACGCTGTTCAGAAGTTCCATGTGTGAACGTATCGGGTTGTACCTGACCACTCGTTTTGCTTTGAATGGCATCGTCACCAACAGCATTGGCGGCACTCAGTGCTTCTTCAATATCGCCTGCTTCAAGGTACTTTTGATTGTAATGCGCCCAAACTCCGGCATAAAAATCGGCTTGTAGTTCCAAACAAACAGAAAGTTTGTTGGCTTCGGTTTCACTTCTTTCTGATTGTAACTGGCGAACTTTATCTGAAGTTCCCATTAGTTTCTGAACATGGTGTCCAACTTCATGGGCAATTACGTACGCTGTGGCAAAATCGCCACCTTCGGCACCAAAACGGGTTTTAAGTTCTTTCATAAACTCTAAATCCATGTAAACTTTTTTATCACCGGGACAATAAAACGGTCCGGAAGCAGAAGTTGCTCCACCGCAAGCGGTTTCTACAGCATCTGAAAATAAGACCATTCGTGGCTGTTCATAATCCATACCGTTTTCCTGAAATATTTGTCCCCAGGTATCTTCGGTATAAGCAAAAATTGTTTTTATAAACTTGCCGGATTCTATTTCTTCCGGAGTTAAATCTCTTTGCTCTGTTGGTTCAGATTGTTGACCCTGCTGATTTTGTATTGAATCTACAAAAGGTGCGGCTTCCGGGAAAAATGCCTTTATCAAAAAGAATGCGATTGCAATGACGCCTCCGCCAGCTGCTAATTTTCCACCACCAGACATTCCTCTTCTGTCTTCTACGTTGTCACTTTGACGATTTCCTATCCATTTCATAATTGCAATTTTTAGTTAATAGTTATCCACTGACTTATGATTTTAATCAAAAATTCTTTATCTATTGGTTTTGGAATATAGTCGTTCATTCCAAATTGTATGCATTTTTCTTTTTCACCAACTATGGTTCCGGCGGTTAGGGCAATTATTGGAATTTTTTTGGCTTTTGGGATTTTCCTGATTTCTACTGCTGCATCATAGCCATTCATTACAGGCATTTGTATGTCCATTAAAATTAAATCAGGAATAACAGTTTGTATCTTTTCAATCGATTCTTCTCCGTTTTCTAATTCAAAAATTTGAGCATTTGGCAAAATCTGTTTTATTAAAGTCCTTGCCAGAAGCATGTTTATTTTATTGTCTTCAACTATAAATATTATTTTTTCATCGTTTGTAACTATTGTGTCTGACAATGGTTTTTTTGAAATGTTTTTTAAATTTTTATCAGTTGGTTGCTGGTTTGAATAATCTACGTCAATCACAAAAGTAAATTCACTTCCTTCGCCGAATTTACTTCCAAGTTCCAATTGGCTATCCATCAAATTCAGAAGTTGGTTTGAGATAGAAAGCCCCAAACCGGTTCCTCCAAATCGTTTGGTTGTTGAATTGTCCTCTTGAGAAAACGCTTCAAAAATCCGCAATTGGTTTTTCTTTTTGATACCAATTCCGGTATCTTTCACCGAGAATTCCAATCTGATTTTACTCTCACTCATATACTCAAAAACAGAAACTGATAAATCAACTGCTCCTTTTTCTGTGAATTTTACGGCATTGCTTAACAAATTTATTAAAACTTGTTTTAATCTGATATAATCTACGAAGATATATTTCGGTACATTTTGGTCAATCTCTAAATTAATAGCGAGATTTTTTAGGTTAGCTTCATATTTTACTAAATCAACAACCTGATTCGCGATTTCTAACAGAGCAACTTTTTCAATATTGAGTTCTAATTTCCCGGACTCTATTTTTGAAAAATCCAGAACTTTATTGATAACATCCATCAACGAATTGGCCGATTGATTAATGGTATCCATGTATTTCTTTTGGATATCTTCTAAGTTTGAATTCATCAAAAGCTCAGTGAATCCAATGATACCGTTTAATGGCGTTCTGATTTCATGACTCATATTGGCCAGGAATTCCGATTTCGCTTTGTTGGCAGCCTGAGCATAATTTTTTTCTTTGATGGCTTCTTCAGCTTCCATTCGCTGGGTAATATCAATGAAGATACCAACGATAAATTCTATTTTCCCATCTTTAAAAATTGGCTCACCAAACTCTTCTACCCATACAAAATGGCCATCTTTGCGAACAATTCTATAGATTAAATGGATTTTCTTTTTCTCTTTGACTAATTCTTCGGCTTTTGCACTTATTATTTTCAAATCATCCGGATGAACCAAATTGATGTATAGAATTTTATTTTGCAGAAATTCTTCTTTTGGATAACCTGTTAACTTTTCAATTTCGTCATTCAAATATATTTTAGTCCATTGTTCATTATATTTAGAAAGGTGAACTGAGCCTGGAATATTATTTGCCAAAAGCTGGAATTTTTCTTCACTTTCCTTAATTTTCGATTCGTTCAGATTTCGTTCAATTGCATAAGAAATGTTGTTTGCCAATATTTGAAGCGTTCCGATTTCATCGATTGTCCATTCCCTTTCAGTTTGAGTGGCAACAAATACGATTAGGCCGTATAGTTCTTTATTGACAAAAATTGGCAGAAACAGTATTGATTTGGTAATCAATGTCGCAAAGAAATCGCGGGTAACTTCGTTTTTGATTTTTCGGGTTATCGCGTAATAAGGTTTATCCTGGATCATGTTTTCCATTACGTCTGCAACTTTTGCATACGGAACTTCCATAATTATTGGATTCAATTCAGCCATGGATTTTGTTTCTCCTGACCATCGGTATTTTTGAATTAATTTTTTATTTAACGCATCGCTTTCAAAAAAAGATAAGCGGTCAACCTGCATGACATTTCCGATGGTTCCTAAAATTCCGTTGAAAATTTCATCAGTGTTTTTTGCCATCAAAAACTTTTGTGTGTTTTTATTAATAACCGTCAGGATTTCACTTTTATAGGACAGCTTTTTATCCGACTCTAAAAGCAACTGAGATTCTATGGCAATAGCAATCAAATCGGCAACAGAACGTGAAAAGTTTATATCTTCACTATCCCAGTCTACTGGTTTTTCTACTTTTTCAAAGCACAGGATTCCAATGATTTTACCGTTAATTACAATTGGGGTATCCAACAACGATTTTATGTTATACTTTGGAAAATAGATATAGCAAAGTTCCTGTGTAATGTTATTGTCATACACATTTGAGGCTACAATTTGCATTCCGGTTTCTATAGTAGCAAAGTATATTGGATGTGCTGCTTTATCTATAAAAAAGTTTTTTTCGTAGCGGTCGCTCTCTAAATAATACATGCTTTCACAACGAATGCCATCAGGAGTGTATGACCAATAACTTACGCGGTCGAGACTGCAGTTTGTACTGGCAACTTTGAGAATGTTTTTTAGAATTCCATTGAAAGTATCTTTGTTGGAATAGCTTTGAGAAGTTAATTTTTTTAATGTTTCGTTGTGTACTCTGACTTTTTTACTTCTGTTATAATGTTCTATTTCAAGATTTTTCACAAGGGTAATATCTCTGGCAATAGCTGAAAAACCAACAATTTCATTGTTTTGGTTTTTCTTCATCGCTACTTTTTGCGAAACCCAAATCGTGTCTTCATCCTTTTTAAGTAACGGAAAAACAAGGTCAGCATATTGATTGCTTTCTTTTGGAATATCTTTATAGAAGTCAACTACAAAGTCCAAATAATCGTTCCTGATAAATTTATAAAATACCTTATCTATGATTTCGTCTTTAGAATAACCAAGTGTTTTTTCAGTGAATTGATTGACATAAGTGATAGTTCCTTTCAAATCAATTTCATAAATCAAATCCGCGGCCGATTCAATCAGGCTTCTATACTGGTTTTCTATATTGATTTGTTCTGTTACATCCTGACCAATTCCGATAACGACATCTTCCGAATATTTTTTGTCTTTCCACTGAATGTATTTGTAATCGCCATTTTTGCATTTCAGTTTTCGGATATACAATCGTTCATCAATATAATTTTCATGATAGCCTTCACCAACAAATTCAGGATCTTCAGTCAAATTCCAAAAACCCATTCCCATTACTTCATCGGCACTATATCCTAAAATATTTTCAATAGATTCGCTGCAAAATGACACTTCTCCTTTTTTATTGGTAGTCATAATCAATGAGTTTCCTTTGTTTACAATCAGATTTGTAAAAAGAAATTTATTTTTTGTTTCCATCAATGCCAAATGCCTGGCCATATGGATAGTTGTGGTTAATATAAATGAACAGATAAGAATGATGGTATAACTATGCGGTATCAATTCAAAACCATACGAACTAATCAGGAGTAACAAACAGGTAATGACAAATAGCCAGTAGTGTAAAATATTCTTTAAGACAAAGTAGGAAAGGAAGTAAATAAGGATAAGGCTAACGTAACATATTAATTCAAAATCCTGGAAAAAGACATAGGTCACTATGAGTCCAAAATATCCAAAATAGCAGCATAAAAAAACCGCATTAATATGTTTTGCAAAAAACTTGTTTCGGGTACAAAGCAGATAAAAAAACAGTAAACCTATCCCAATCAGGACATCGGGAATCAGAAAACTGGTAGCGCGTACATGAAAAATCTCCAATATAGATTCTACTAACGGAATTGTAATCCCAAAAAAGAGCAGGTAGAGTTCATATTGCTGACCTTTTGGCTCAAATTCTGAATGATTACGCAGGTTTAATTTCTTTTTTAAAGAAGTGCTCGTCGCAAAATAAGCAGTATAGAGCAGCAATAGCAATATGGCTATTATTATTAAACTATTGGTATTTGAAAAAGTAAAAAAGTCGTTCAAATTAATTCAGGTTTTATGGTGGTATTATGTTTTGGGAAACTCAAAAATAAATAATTTTACCCGAGCCATTTTAGTATTCTCCTTAAATTATTTAATTTTCCTTTATACGGAGCATACCGAATCGGAATATCCAACCAATTTCCTTTTTTTACAATGGCTTTGCGATGCGTAAAACTATCAAAGCTTAATTTGCCGTGATAGGCTCCAATACCGCTTTGGCCAACACCTCCAAAAGGTAATTTTTTGTTAGAAAAATAAACAACAGTATCATTGATGCAACCACCACCAAAAGAATAATTCTGAATTATTTTTTTGGCAAAAGCTTTGTCATTACTAAAGATATAAAGTGACAATGGCTTTTCGTATCTCGAAATTATAGAAGTTAAATCAGCCTCATTTCCGAATGATAAAATAGGAAGAATTGGGCCGAAGATTTCTTCTTTCATCACCAAACTATCCAAGCCTGGTTCATCTAATAAAGTAGGAGCGAGGTAAAAATCCTTACTATTGGTTTTTCCGCCGGCAAGCAAGGTTTCATTTTCTAACATTGCGGTTAATCTGTCCCAGTTTTTTTTATTTATAATCCGTGGGAAATCGGGTGATGTTTCAGGGTTTTCTCCATAAGCATCAGTGATTTCTTTCTTTAAAGATTCGATAAAAGCTGTTTTTATTTTATTTGAAACCAATAAATAATCAGGTGCAATGCAGGTTTGACCCGCATTTAGGAATTTGCCCCAAACGATTCTTTTGGCTGCTAGTTTTATATTCGCCGTTTCATCAATAATACATGGATTTTTTCCGCCAAGTTCCAGTGTTACCGGAGTCAGGTTTTCAGCTGCAGCCTTGGCAACGATTTTTCCAACGGCAATGCTACCGGTAAAGAAAATATAATTCCAGCGTTGCGCTAATAATTGCTGTGTAATTTCAACGCCGCCTTCAATGCATTTAACATGACTTTCGTCGAAAGCTTTGCTTATTATTTTGGCAACAATTCCGGATGTGTTTGGTGTTAATTCAGAAGGTTTTACAACCACTTGATTTCCTGCGGCAACGGCTGCAATCAATGGGCATAAAGCCAGTTGATAGGGATAATTCCATGGGGCAATAATCAATACTTTCCCGTAAGGTTCTTTATAGATATAATCTGTTGAGGGAAAATTTAAAAGAGAAGGCAAAACCAGTTGTGGTTTTGCCCATTTATGTATGTTTTTAATAGTATGATTAAGTTCAGCTATGATATAACCAGTTTCACTTAAAACTGCTTCAAAAGCTGGTTTTTTGAAATCATCATGCAGTGCTTTTATGATTTCTTCTTCATGCAGATGAACACAATTCAACAGTTTTATTAATGATTGTTTTCGGTAACTTATATCGGTTTTAAAATTCATAACCTGAACAGATTTGTTTAGCAAGTTACGTTTTTAACAATCAAATTTCAATTTTATTTTTATAAAAATGCCCAACGAAATCCAGTATAGATATCAGCTTGTTTACTATCGTTGACAAGAGCTGTGACTATAGAGCCTGAGCCAAGATAGAAACCTCTGAACCGGAATCCGACACCGACATTCGTACCTGAAACTTCATTGTTGTTTATTGGTAAAAACGCTTCAAAAATACCGATATTAAATCGCGGTGTAACGGTAAATGTATTGATTGAAGTAATTTGATCGTTACCATCATCGCTTTTTAATTTTTGCTGTAAAAACCCGGAAATATAGATTTTAGGTATAATTTTAAAATCAGCATATAGATTAACCATGGCAGGTAATTTTACTTTAAAGTCTTTTTGACCTGATGTTTCAGTCAAATAGCCGCCACTAAGCAAAATATCTTCAACATCTCTCAAATTGTCAGCATCTTCAAATTGGCTCAAATCTAGTGGAGGATGTCCATTGGTATCAAAAGAATAATTAGTCGATTGATTATTACTGTCTTTGAAAGTCATGCTGCCCATATTTTTTAAAGCTAAACCGGCTTTGATTTTATATTCTTTACTTCCGCCTTTCCATTGGTAATTAAAACCGATGTCAAAAGCAGTACCATTCAAACCACCAAAAATAGATTTTCCATAATCACTAAAATTGGTAAAACTGTCTGCCAAATTACCGGAATAAGCAATATTCAAAGTGGCAGGAGAGTTTGTTGTCAGATAAGCAGTTCCTACATTCTCGGTAATTTCTCCATTTAGGTTTTTCAAACCAAAATTAGAATACGAACCGGGGAATAAAAATTTTAATGTGATACCGGCGCTAAAACTGTGGTTGTCATTTTCAAATACAGTTCTGGCCGCAGATAGCCCGACTTCGCCATAGGCAACGCCATTCAAACGTTGGTTATTATTACTGTTAAGTAATGTAGTGTTGAGTATCAAATTATCATTGGCAATAGCATTTCCAATGGCAGGGTCAATATCAATAATATTAAAATTTGCGTGTGCTTTGGTGGTAATGCCAAATCCCCATTTCATCCATCTCATGGCAAAACCAGGGCCTAATATCTGTGCGTCAAAACGCATATCTACAGGTTCGGTTCCCTGAAAAAGCAAATCTTCAAAATTGGCATCTGAGTTGATGTCGCTGAATCCAATTTTGTTATTGGCTACATTAAAACTCAGGCCGTAAATATTGATTTCGAATCTTTTCGAAAGATTAGAAAATTCAGCAGGGTTTTCGGTCCCGTTTAAAATTCCAACGCGATTGGAAGTGCTGATTCCGGAAAAATGGTCTTGTGCAAATAGGCTTAAGCCAAAAAGCAAACTAAAGGTTAAAACAATTTTTTTCATAGTAGGTATTTTTACTTTAGGGGTTTAAAACTTGAGAGTAAATATATAATTTTTTACCATAAAGACTCTTTCAATCTTAATAAAAAAAGTTCTTTGATTTTAATCTGTTATAGAATTCCAAATCGCATCCTTTGGTGTTGGAGCAACGATTTCCAGGGTTTCTTTAGAAACAGGATGGATAAAAACAAGCTTGCGGGCGTGAAGATGAATACCGCCATCTGGATTGCTTCGGTCAAAGCCATATTTTAAATCGCCTTTGATTGGAGAGCCAATAACAGCAAGTTGTGCTCTGATTTGGTGATGCCTTCCAGTATGTAGATTGATTTCAAGCGCAAAATAATTATCCAGTATTTTTATGATTTTATAATCCAAACTGGCTTTTTTGCTTTCAGGAACTTCTTTGATATGCGCTTTGGAAGTATTGTTTTTCTCGTTTCTTTTAAGATAATGAAGTAAAGTATCCTGTTCTTTTTCCGGTTTGTTTTTGACGATTGCCCAATAGGTTTTTTGTGTTTCCCGATTGGCGAATAATTCATTTAAGCGGGTTAATGCTTTAGAAGTCCGGGCAAAAACTACTATTCCAGTTGTTGGTCGATCTAGTCTGTGAACGACGCCAAGAAAGACTTCTCCGGGTTTGTTGTATTTCTCTTTGATGTATTCTTTGACAACTTCTGACAAAGGTTTGTCTCCGGTTTTATCGCCCTGAACAATATCACCAACACGCTTGTTAACCACAATAATGTGATTGTCTTCGTGAAGAATTTGGAGATTATCTTTGGTGGAAAGTGTTTTCAATACTTAAAATTTAGCGATGGCTTTTTGGATTTGTAAACGGTGTCGTAAAATATGAACAATGGCATGTTCGATAATGGCTTCAAGGTCATAAGTCGTCCACGATGTTTTGATAATGGTTGCCATCATTTCGTCATCGGTCATCAGCCATTTGTTTTCAAAAGTTTCAATCGTGTAGCCAAACATTTTGTCGAGATTATAAATAGCATCTTTTACGGTTTGGAATTTAATTTCAGGAATGACGCGTTCTTCATTAAAACTTTTTCGGATATAATTAGCATACGCATAACCTGAGCGAACCATATGCAAAACAATATTCCTAACCGACTGAAAATCCTCATCCACATTGCTGTCATTGATTTTAATAAATTGGGAATCGTCGATAGCCAGTAAAACAATTTTTAACTCGTCTAACGCTTTTTCATATTCATCTGTTAAAGCTCCAATGGCGCCTTTGCGGTATGTTTTAGATGTTTTTGACATAATTATTCTTTAATATCTAACAATTCCCATACGCCATCTCTTTTGTATTGGTTTATTGCCAATTGAAATGAAGTTTTTTTATCTTCTCCATAATAATCAGTTTCACTTTTGAAAACATAATGATTTTTGCAACGGATAATTTCCAAACTTACTTTTCTACAATTCACACTATCTAATCTTAAAATGCTTTCTTCTTCATCTGAATAATCTTCTTTCGAAGGACCATAGACTGCTTCTTTGTAACTGTAATCTAAAATGAGTTTTTTGTTTTCAATTTTGAAAGTACCAGTATTATAGCTTTCGTCGGGAATACAGTAAAAGTTACTAATGAAAGTTCCGTTTTTTAAGAATAAAATTTTGCCATCACAACAGTCACAACCATCGCTATAAGTAGTGCAATCTTCGGTATTTAATTCTGGAGAAATGTAATAGACTTTCGAATATAAATCAGCTGTTTCTAAGAAATCTTCAGCAGGCTTTGCAACAGGTTCTGTTTCTTTTTTTTGGCATGAAACCAAAACCAGAATGAGAAATATAACAATACTTTTTCGCATCAAATGGAGCTTAATATTGTTCGTTTTTATTCGGGAAGTCTTTTGATTTCACATCAGTAACATAATTCCCGATTGCCTTTGTCATTTGTTCGTATAAGTCTAAATAACGCCGCAAAAATCTTGGGCTGAATTCATTATTCATTCCAAGCATATCGTGAATAACCAAAACCTGTCCGTCAACGCCACCACCAGCACCAATTCCGATTACAGGAATAGAAATTGTTTTGGCTACTTTCTCTGCTAAACTGGCTGGAATTTTTTCCAAAACCAAAGCGAAGCATCCTAATTTCTCCAACAATTTAGCATCTTCAATTAGTTGTTCCGCTTCCGCTTCTTCTTTGGCGCGAACAGTATAAGTTCCGAATTTGTATATAGATTGTGGAGTCAAACCCAAATGTCCCATTACCGGAATTCCGGCATTCAGAATACGTTTGATGCTTTCTTTAATTTCACCACCACCTTCCATTTTCACCGCATGTCCGCCGCTTTCTTTCATAATTCTGATGGAAGAACGCAGCGCTTCTTTTGGGTCAGATTGGTAACTTCCGAAAGGTAAATCAACCACAACCAAGGCACGTTCAACAGCGCGGACAACGCCCGAAGCATGGTAAATCATTTGATCTAACGTAATTGGCAATGTTGTTTCGTGTCCCGCCATAACATTACTGGCAGAATCACCTACCAAAATTACATCAACACCTGCAGAATCTACAATTTTTGCCATACTAAAATCATAAGCCGTAAGCATTGATATTTTTTCGCCATTGGCCTTCATGTCAAATAATGACTTTGTGGTAATTCTTTTGTAATCTTTTTTTGCTGTAGACATTGCTTTGTTTTTAAAAAAGTAAAGGTAATAAAAAGGAATTGTAAAATTATTGTTAAATCATTAAGTGTAGGTTATCAAAGCTGTAACTATTTGATTTCAAGTTGTACTTATCGTAAAAAATCAAAAATCATGGAAACAACTAGAAATTGGCAAAAGGTAAACGAGAAAAAATATATTTTCTCTGTAGGTGAAAAGAAAGTAGGTGAATTAGATCTTTCTTTTAAAAGATTAAAAAGAACCGCTCTTTTGAATATCAATGGTGAGCTATTCAGTATTGAGCAAATAGGATTTTGGAAGAATAAATTGCGGATTCTTGATGCTAAAGAAAATTGTATTTTAATGGCAACTCCCGAAAATTGGTTTTCCAATAAAACAAAAGTGGTATACAACAACATTCAATTTCAGTTAAAAGTTAGAAACAATCCTTTGGCGGGAATTGTACTTCTTCAAAATGAAAAAGAATTATTGAGCTATGGTTTAAAATCAAACAATGGTAAAATTATAATCGAAATAGAATCCAATCAAAAGCAAGAAGGTTATTTATTTGATTTCCTTCTTTGGTTTTTATTCCGACCAGTTGCTCAGGAACAAACCGGTGATGACTTTACATTTCAATCGTTACTGATGTCGTAATAATTTTATTTAAGTAAATTATTTGATTCTTACTTTTATATGATGCTCAAATGCTTTTGATGATTAACTTTGCAATCTTATAAAATCATCTAAATGTCCAAAATATTAATCATTGAAGACGAAGCATCTATCCGAAGAGTATTGATCAAAATACTTTCTGAAGAAAGCGACACTTATATCTTAGACGAAGCCGAAGACGGAAAAACTGGTTTTGAAAAAATCAAAAATGAAGACTACGATTTGGTACTTTGCGACATCAAAATGCCAAAAATGAACGGTGAAGAATTGCTTGAGGCTGTAAAAAAAATCAAGCCCGAAATTCCGATGGTGATGATTTCCGGCCACGGTGATTTGGAAACTGCTGTAAATACGATGCGTCTTGGCGCATTTGATTATATATCGAAGCCACCTGATTTGAATAGACTTTTGAATACGGTTCGAAATGCTCTGGACAAAAAGCAATTGGTAGTTGAAAATAAAATTCTGAAGAAAAAAGTTTCCAAAAACTACGAAATCATTGGCGAAAGCGAACCAATCAAGCAAATCAACCAGATGATTGAAAAAGTTGCTTTAACCGATGCCAGAGTTTTGATTACGGGACCAAACGGAACAGGAAAGGAATTAGTTGCACATCAATTACACGAAAAAAGCGAAAGAGCAGAAGCTCCAATGATTGAAGTGAATTGTGCTGCGATTCCATCTGAACTGATAGAAAGTGAATTATTCGGACACGTAAAAGGTGCGTTTACTTCTGCTGTAAAAGACAGAGCCGGAAAATTTGAAGCTGCCGATGGCGGAACGATTTTTCTGGATGAAATTGGCGATATGAGTCTTTCGGCGCAAGCCAAAGTGTTACGTGCTTTGCAAGAAAGTTTGATACAAAGAGTTGGTGCCGACAAAGACATCAAAATCAACGTGCGGGTTATTGCTGCAACCAATAAAGATTTGAAAAAAGAAATCGCTGAAGGAAGATTCAGAGAAGATTTATACCATCGTTTGGCTGTGATTTTAATCAAAGTTCCGTCGTTGAATGACAGACGTGATGATATTCCGTTATTGATAGAGCATTTTGCTTCAAAGATTGCTGAGGAACAGGGAAATTCTCCAAAATCGTTTTCAAAAGAAGCCGTTAAATTATTGCAGGAATATGATTGGACGGGAAACATCCGTGAACTTCGAAATGTAGTAGAACGTTTGATAATCCTTGGCGGAAGCGAAATTTCAGAAACCGATGTGACATTGTTTGCGTCTAAATAAGTGAATAGTAATTAGTGAATAGTCAAAAAAACTGCTAATTACTCATCACTCATTACTAATTACTATAAAAAAAATGAACTTAAAAAAAATAAACCCAAATCTCCAAAAAGCACTCATTGAAAACGGTTTAACCGAAGCCAATGAAATGCAACAGGAAACGTTTTCTACTATAAAAAGTGGTGCGGATGCCGTTATTCAATCGGCTGGTGGAACAGGAAAAACAACCACAATTGTTTTAAA
Source organism: Flavobacterium sp. (assembly GCF_039916025.1). Classification (GTDB taxonomy): domain Bacteria; phylum Bacteroidota; class Bacteroidia; order Flavobacteriales; family Flavobacteriaceae; genus Flavobacterium. The sequence goes on along the minus strand of NZ_JBDSMB010000064.1, from coordinate 19,854 downwards.
CGTAATTCAGAAATTAGAAAAAACCTTAGACGAAAGCACCAGAGCTTTAATCATTGTTGAAAACAAGGAAAAAGTTATAGAAATGGAAGAGCTATTTCTAAAGTATGGAACGTATACCGATTTGAGCATTTTGGGCGTTCATGACAAAGGCGACATCGATTATGATAAGAATGTTGTTTCCATGGGATTGGATATTTTAATCGGAACACCCAATAAAATCAATGCTATGTTTGCTTCGGCAGGATTTAACAGCAATACGATTAAGTTGCTGATTGTTGATGATGCAGAAGTATTATTCAGAAGCAGAATGGATGCCGTTGTTCTTCGTTTGTCAAACAGTATTGAAAAAACACAACGCTTGTTCTTTTGCTCACAAATCACAGAAAGAGTAGAATCGCTGGCTGATAAAATCATGATTGAACCAGTTTTCTTCGAAATGGACGATGAGGAATAGTGTTCAGTTGGCAGTCGCAGTATTCAGTTAAGAGAACAAATCATAATTCATAATTTATAATTCGTAATTAATTAAAATGGGCTTAATAAAAATATTTTCAGGAGAAGAAATTCTGGCGGTTACCTTAAAGGAAAAACTGGAAGAATCAGATATCAATGTTGTCGTTAGAAATAACAATCAGGCAAATGTTTTGCCAAGCATTCAAACGGCAAAAGCTGTTGAATTATTCATTCAGGAAATCGATTTTGGTAAAGCACATCCTGTGATTGAGGAATTTAGGTTGAGTATTTAGCATGCGCGCCTTTAGAATTCAGAATGACAGCTTGGGAAATTCCTATTTTGAAGAAGGAACGCTACCCGAATATTTCAGTATAGCAAGTGAACGCTTTGTTATTGAAACCAAAATAGCGGCTTACCAAAAGTATCAGCATCCTGCGCCACGGTTTCAATATGTGGTAACTTTAAAAGGCAAGCTCAGATTCACAACTTCTGATGAAAAGCAATTCATTTTAGAGCCTGGAATCATTTTGGTCGCAAAAGATATTCATGGTGAAGGTCATTCGTGGGAAATCATTGAAGGCGACGAGTGGCAAAGAATTTATATCATTCCGAATCAAAATGCAGATGATGCGTTTGTTGCTACTTAAATATCTTCAATCTGCTAACCAACACTGTAATAAATATTCCAAAAACGCCAATAATTGCAAATGAATATTTCAAATTCGTCATCTCTGCAATAAAGCCAATCAAAGGCGGACCAATTAAAAACCCTAAGAAACTAATACTCGAGACAATTGTCAGCGCAATTCCTGTCGGAACTTTTTCGTTGTTTCCGGCAACGTTAAAAATAATCGGAACAACATTCGAAACGCCAAAACCAACAACCATAAAAGCAATCGTGCACGGAATTAAATAAGGAAACAGAACAGCACTATATAATCCAGCTGATATAACAATTCCACTAATGAGTAATACTTTTTTGATTCCGTATTTGTGTACCAGAATATCGCTTAAAAATCGTCCGGAAGCCATACTAATCATAAAAGTTGTGTATCCTAAAACAACCAAAGCGCCAGGTGCTTTTACGATTTCTTTGAAGTAAACGCCGCTCCAGTCAAACATAATTCCTTCACTAGCCATACAACAAAAGCAAATAATTCCAAGCCAAATCAAAGTCGAATCCGGGTTTTTGAAAAATGAATAACTGGCTTGTTCTTGCTGCTGTTTTACTTTGGTTTTGACAATAAATTTATAGTTGAATACTACAATCAATACGATTAAAAGAAAAGCAACCAGAAAATGCTGCACCGGACTCATTTCTAATGCAATAATTAATAAACTTAGTAATGCCCCAAAAAAGCCAGCCAAACTCCATGAACCATGAAATGAACCAATAATGGGTTTCTCAAATAATTGCTGTGTATATACGCCTTGTGTATTGACAGCGATGTTGCAGAAATTCCCAAAGAAACCAAACAAGAATAAACCAATCGCTAATTCCCATTTTACGGTTGCCAATCCCAATAAAGTAAGGAAAAAAGCATAAAGCAAAAGCCCGAGAATTGAAATGTTGCGACTTCCATATTTGGTTACGATTTTTCCCGAAATCGGCATACCAACAAGTTGCCCAATAGGTAATGCAAAAAGTAATGTTCCCAATCCGGCTTCACTTAATTGCAGCATTGATTTGATATCCGGAATTCGGCTTGCCCAAGTCGCAAAACAAAATCCCATTCCGAAAAAGAACAATGAAGTAGCCAAACGAACGCGGTTTAAATAAGATTTCTTTGCCTTTCTAAAACCTTTTTTAATCTTGGCTTTTGGCAGAATCTTGGATAAAAAACTATAATCTATTAAAGGCATGATTTGCAATTGAACCCTAAAATTAACCAATTGATTTATTAAAAGAAAGCTTTGTAAATTTTATAAACGAATTACAACGTTATTGTTATTAAATTGTTTCTGAAATTAAATAGAAAAACGCTTTTGTTCCCAATCATTTTCAAATTTTCAAATTGCCCAATCTTCAAATTAATCTATCTTTGCACCTTTAATTTTTTTGGTTGTAAAATAACCAAATAACCGAATCCACAAATATGATTACTGTTAATGACATAGCCGTTGAATTTGGCGGCACCACACTTTTTAGCGACGTTACTTTCGCCATCAATGAAACCGATAAAATTGCCCTTATGGGTAAAAATGGCGCGGGAAAATCAACCTTGCTTAAAATTGTAGCCGGAGAAAACAAACCTTCACGAGGTGCAATTTCTGCTCCAAAAGAAGCGGTGATTGCCTATTTGCCACAGCATTTGCTTGCCGCAGATAATTGTACGGTTATGGAAGAAGCTTCAAAAGCTTTTGCTGAAGTTTTCAAAATGAGAGATGAAATTGAAGAAATCAATGAGCAGTTGACGATTCGTACCGATTATGAAAGTGATGAATACATGAAGCTGATTGAGCGCGTTTCTGAATTGAGTGAGAAATATTATTCAATTGAAGAAGTTAATTATGAAGCCGAAGTAGAGAAGGTGTTGAAAGGATTGGGATTTGTACGCGAAGATTTTGACAGACCAACTTCTGAGTTTTCAGGTGGCTGGAGAATGCGTATTGAATTGGCAAAAATCCTTTTAAAACAACCCGATTTGATTTTGCTTGATGAGCCGACAAATCACCTGGACATGGATAGTATTCAGTGGTTGGAGGATTTCCTGATTAATCAGGCGAAAGCGGTAATGGTAATTTCCCACGACAGAACTTTTGTAGATAATATTACCAATCGTACGATAGAAGTTACGATGGGAAGAATCTACGATTATAAAGCCAAATATTCTCATTATTTGGAATTGCGAAAAGACAGAAGAGTTCATCAGCAAAAAGCGTATGATGAGCAACAAAAATTCATTGCCGATAATCAGGCATTTATTGATAGATTTCGTGGTACTTTTTCTAAAACCGATGCTGTTCAATCCCGCGTTAGAATGTTAGAAAAGATTGTTCCTGTTGAGGTTGATGAAATCGATAATTCGGCTTTGAAGTTGAAATTCCCGCCATCAGTTCGTTCCGGGCAATATCCTGTTATTGTTCGTGATTTGGAGAAATCCTATGGAAATCATTTGATTTTTAAAGATACCAATATGGTAATTGAGCGTGGTCAAAAGGTTGCTTTCGTTGGTAAAAACGGAGAAGGAAAATCGACGATGATTAAAGCCATCATGAAAGAAATCGAAATCAACAGCGGAAACGTTGAGGTTGGACACAATTCCCAAATTGGTTATTTTGCCCAAAACCAAGCGTCTTTATTAGACGGAAATGCAACCATTTTTGAAACGATTGACAATATTGCCGTTGGTGATGTTCGTACACAAATCAAAAACATTTTGGGAGCATTTATGTTTCATGGAGATGATATTCAAAAGAAAGTAAAAGTACTTTCTGGCGGAGAAAAAACGCGCCTGGCCATGATAAAATTATTGTTGGAACCAGTCAACTTATTGATTCTGGATGAGCCTTCTAACCATTTGGACATGAAGACAAAAGACATTATTAAAGAAGCTTTAAAAGACTTTGACGGAACGCTAATTTTAGTTTCTCACGACAGGGATTTCCTTGACGGATTAGCGACTAAAGTTTTCGAATTTGGGAACAAACGTGTCAAAGAACATTTTGAAGATATCAAAGGTTTCTTAGCGCACAAAAAAATGGAAAGCCTTAAGGAAATAGAAAAGTAATTCTTATCTTGTGCATTCATATAATCCCAAATCGTATGACAACAGAAAATAAGAATGAATTACAGATCTCCAGATTTGAGCTTCATAAAGTAGCTGATTTTTTACCTTATCCATTTATTATTGCGGAGGTAATTAATGGTATTCATTACAACACCTTTTTAAACGAAAAATTTTCCGAGGAAATCGGATATACACTAGAAGAAATTCCCACTATTGAGGCATGGTACAATTATGCTTATCCAGACCATACTTACAGGGATGGAGTAATTCGTGCCTGGGACGAAGAAGAAGAAGGAAATTCGAAACAGGAAGGAAAAGTGTTCGTCAGAAAGAAATCCCTGGTTACCTGCAAAAACGGAATGAAAAAATGGTATCAGATAAAGGCTTCTGTAATTGATAAACTTCACGTTGTTTCTTTCGTTGATTTAGATAAAGAAATTACACTGCAGGAGAAACTAAAGAATATCAATAGTAATAATGACCGAATGTTATCGGTATTAGGTCACGATCTGAGAGCACCTCTCATTAACTTAAGAGAAATTTCTTCAATGGCTCTGGACTATGATTTATCTCAGGATGATTTCAACATTTTTGCTGAAAGGATAAACAAGCAGACTGCCAGCGTTTTAGACATGCTTGATACAACTTTAAATTGGTCAAGAGCCAATTTTAATGCTATTACGATAAGTAAGGTTAATATTGATATAGAGAATAATATTCAGGAAATTTTGAATATTTACAGAAATGATTATGAGGCTAAAAATATCATCGTAAAGACTTCGTTTGATAAAGCAAAATTGAAATCTGATTCGGAAATTGTAACAATTATTGCCCGAAACATGATTACTAATTCGATTAAATTTACACCACAAAATGGGGAAATAAATATAGGTTTTGACAACAATGTTTTAACCGTTTCTGATAATGGAGTTGGGATGTCGGAAACTATGATAAATTCTATTTTAAATCATCAATACATTTCAAATAGAGGGACGAATAACGAAATTGGTATGGGAATAGGAATGCAATTGATACAGAATTTGGCGGAAAAGATCAATGCCTATATTACGATACAAAGCCAGCCGCAAAAAGGAACCTTGGTAAGCCTTCATTTTTAATATTAATCAGAAACCCTGTCCGTGTGCAATCGAACAGGGTTTCTTCATCATCAACACCCAACTTCATTACGTTTTTTTCTTTTTCATTTTTCTAAGTTCTTTTTTTGAGAGTTTTTTACTTTTGATTAAAATAATTCCATTTCTGGCTTGACCATTAAAAAGAGTTTTTGAAAGGGAATCTTTTAAGATAGTTACTGATTCAATAGTTTCAGGATTTATTTTTTTAAACTCGGTATCATCAATAATTTTTCCATCAAGAACATATAAAGCCTGGTATTTTTTATCTATTGAATCCAAGTGTCTTATATAAATCGGTTGTGGAGATCCATGCCTTTTAATAGTATCTGTCTGAGCGAATGATATGATACTAAAGAGCATAATAATTACTAATGAATTAAGTCTTTGACTTTTCATGGCTTTGAAATCTAAAAGTTGAAATATTATTTTGCTTTCTTAGAAACGGTCATAGGTTTTCCGTTTTTGGTGGTAATAATGACAACACCTTTACTACCTTTTTTACCATAAATTTCAATCGCTTTTTCATCCTGCAATATGAAAATGGTTTCGATTTCCTGTTTGTTTAGCGGAGTATACGGGCTGGTAGGATTGGGGCCAAAAACTTCTTTTTCTGTATATTCAACACCATTGATGATATATAAAGGTTCTTTTAAAACTACTAAGGAATCAACATCATTGAATTCAAGTTCTCTTATACTTTTCTTTTCTACTTTGTTATCAATCACGACCAAAGGTTCTTCTTTATGAACATTAGAAACCTGATTGCTTTTATCCATAAACACTTCAACATCTTTCGTATTTGCTTTTTTATATTCATACTTAGAATCATCTCTTAAAAAACCACCATTAGTGATAGAGACCGAATTGTACATCGAAGCTTTAGATTTTGATAGCGAATCAGTTTTAAAAATTGTTTCTTTTTCGTCAGAAGCTGATGTAGTGTGCATAGCTACGACAGGTGCAGTGGTGATTTGTCTTTTCAGAATTTGCTCAGCATCTGATTTTATTGCCGGATTTACTGGCTTTGCCGTTACTATGGCATTTGTTGTTGGGGTTGTTTTTTTAATAGAATCGGTAGCTGTTATTACCTGATTTGTTTTAATCTCATTGTTGTTATTTTTAAAAAACTGATATCCTAATGTTGTTACTAATAAAACCGAAGCAGCAACAGCGATTTTTTTCCAGCGCCAAATTGCTTTTTTATCTTCTTTATTATCGAGTTTTTCTTCTACACGATTCCAGACTTTTTCCATTCCGGGGAAGTCTTTGGTCTCAGCATTTTCAGCCGCTGATTTGATTTCGTTAAACAAAGATTCGTTATTTTCCATGATTTATGCTGAATTTATTTCAGTACTATTTTGCTTTTTGATAATACAACTGATTTACTAGATCTTTCAGTTTAGTTTTGGCGGCATTCAATTGTGATTTGGATGTGCCTTCCGTAATATTGAGCATCACTGCTATTTCTTTATGACCATAACCTTCAATAACAAACAGATTAAAAATCGTTTTGCAACCTTCAGGAATCCGTTCAAGCAGTTTCAATAAATCTTCTTCTTCTAATGGTGTTTTCTCTGGACTTTCAGGTTGAATATGAAATTTGGTGTCTTCTAAATAAAGATTAAAATTCACATTTCGCTTCAATTGATATAAGCAATGATTTACCGTTATTTTTCTTGTCCATGCTTCAAAGGCACCATTTTCTTTTAATTGATCCATTTTGGTAAAGATGGTATAAAATGCATCTGCCAATACTTCTTCAATTTCTTCTTCTTTTTTCAAATACCGTTTACAAGTGCGATATAACTTAGGCGACATATGCTCATACACATGACGCTGGGCATCACGTTGCATTTTTTTACAGGCAGATATATGAGTTTCGTTTATCACAATGAATGTCTTTATAGCTAAAGAGAACTTATTTTACAAAAAGGTTGGGACGAAGTAAAAAAAAATTAAAACTTTTTTCTAAACGGCCAATTTTACTGGGATTTATTCAGAACTAATTTATAAATATTTGATTCTTGTATTTCAGAATCAGTGTCTTCACAAAGCAAAAATTCGATTTGAGTGGCTGTTTTGTTATATAAAGTTAAACCTTCAAATTTATGTTTGTCACTTATTTGAACAGAACTTGTCAGCTTCATCGTTTTCAAATCAATGGCTCCAATGATGCTTCCCATAACTTCACCATCTAAATAGGTTGAAGCAGAATCTTCGGCTGCAGCCAAAAAATAAACTGTATCATCAACCAAAATAGCATCAGTGAAAGTAGCTGGTACATTTTTGATCTTTGGCAAATCAAATATTGTAAATCCTATTTCTGATTGCATTCGGCTATTAAAAACGGTAATTATTCCATTTTTATTTTCAGTTCCGTTACCTCTTTGAAACAAAAACACGTTTCTTTTATTTATTATAAACCCTTCAATATTGAGTTCATCGTCAGTAAAATTGAGTTGGTGCTTAATTTTTTTATAGAGATCGGTGATATCGTTTTGTATTACTGTGTCAGTTTCACAATCATATAAAAACGAAAGATTGCGCTTTTTTGTTGAACCAGAACCAAGTAACACAATCTTATCTTTGTCATAGGTAATCGCCTCAAAATCGGGTTTGTCTTTTTTGGCAATGTTTTCCTGAGCATTGTCTGTCAGAGCAATTTTGTTTAATTTTTCTGCTTCAATATTGTATTCATAGAGATAATTACTGTCGTCAGAAATAATATAAAGCAAATTATTATGGTAAAGCAATCCAGAAGCAGAACCAATTCCGACGATTTTGAAGAGTAGCGAAAGTTGAAATTTTTCCATAGTTTTACAAATATAAACACTTGAATGATGAAAAGCATTAATCCCGAAGATTTTAGAGTTACAGATAAAATAGAATTGTCAAAAACTCCTACTGAGTTAAATATTGATATTGATGATGATGAAAAAGAAGCGGAATTAATAAAAATCCAAAAAAAGCTCAGCAAACGACAGGATATGATGTATGCCCACAATCGTTATAGTGTTTTGATTTGTTTACAAGGCATGGATACCAGCGGAAAAGACAGTTTGATTCGGGAAGTTTTTAAGGAATTCAATTCACGTGGTGTGGTAGTTCATAGTTTTAAAACACCTAATTCTGCCGAACTAGAGCACGATTATTTGTGGCGTCATTATTTGGCTTTGCCTGAAAAAGGAAAGTTTGCTGTGTTCAACAGAACGCACTATGAAAATGTATTGGTAACACGTGTGCACCCCGAATATATCATGTTTGAAAATATTCCGGGCATTGAAAAAGTAGAAGACATTACGCCAAAATTCTGGGAAAACAGAATGGAGCAAATCAATAATTTCGAAAAACATATAACCCAAAATGGAACTGTCGTTCTGAAGTTTTATTTGCACATGAGTAAAGAAGAACAACGCAAAAGATTGCTAAAACGATTAGAAAATCCCGAAGACAACTGGAAGTTTTCGACTGGCGATTTAAAAGAACGCGAGCTTTGGGATGATTATATCAGATGCTACGAAGCAGCAATCAACAAAACGTCTAAGGAACACGCGCCCTGGTTTGTAATTCCGGCCGATGATAAACAAATGGCACGTGTTATTGTAGCCAAAATTATTTGGGAAGAAATGCAAAAACTTACCGATATTAAAGAACCCGATTTAGACCCAAAAGTAAAAGCCAATATTGAACAATACAAAGAACAATTGAAAGGATGATTCAAAAATCGATATCAATTTCAATATCAATTGTCAGTTTTTTTAATTGATATTGCCAATGAATTTTGTCATTGCCATTGCCATTGAATCGGCTATCTTTGCAGCTGAAAAATGCAAAAATGAATCTCTCTGTATATACAAAAGAATTTAAAACCAACCTGCAACTGGCATATCCTGTCATCATCGGGATGCTCGGCCATACTTTAATCGGTATTGTAGATAATATTATGGTTGGAAAATTAGGTAGCACTGAGTTAGCCGCCGTTTCTTTGGGAAACAGTATGATTTTCGCAGCCATGTCACTTGGTCTTGGGTTTTCAACCGCGATTACTCCAATTGTTGCCGAAGCTGATGCAGAAAATGATACTTTCAAAATCCGTTCAGCTTTTCATCACGGTTTGTTTTTGTGCATCATTTTAGGATTTTCACTTTTTGGATTAGTGGTTTTGGCAAAGCCATTTATGGAATTGTTGCATCAGCCAAAAGAAGTAATCACACTTGCAAAACCTTATGTTGACTGGGTTGCTTTTTCGTTAGTGCCGCTTATCATTTATCAGGGATACAAACAGTTTGCTGATGGTTTGTCGATGACAAAAGTTTCGATGTATGCGATTGTCATGGCGAATGTTTTACACGTATTCATTAACTATTGCTTGATTTATGGTGTTTGGATTTTTCCAAAAATGGGAATTCTTGGCGCTGGTTTAGGAACAGTGCTATCGAGGATTGCAATGGTCGTTTTTATGCACATGATTTTATCGCGTAAAGAGAAACTAAAACAATACTTTCACGATTTCAGTTTTGATGAAATCAAGAAAGATATGATTAGAAAAATTGTCAATCTTGGTTTGCCATCAGCAATGCAAATGCTTTTTGAAGTAGTGCTTTTCACTGCCGGAATCTGGCTTTGTGGCAACATTGGAAAAACAAGTCAGGCTGCCAATCAAATCGCATTGAGCTTGGCTTCAATGACTTTTATGTTTGCAATGGGTTTGAGCGTGGTTTCTATGATCAGAATCAGCAATCAAAAAGGACTGAACGACTACAAGCAATTGGTTATTGTGGCGCGCTCCATATTTTTACTGGCTATTCTTATTGAAATTTTGTTTGCCATAATGTTTGTCGCATTGCATCAAATTTTGCCGTATTTGTTTTTAAATATGGAAAATCAATCTCAAATGTTAGACAATCAGGAAGTGATTACTATTGCGTCCAAATTGCTTTTGGTTGCGGCAGTCTTTCAGATTTCTGACGGAATCCAGGTTGTGGTTTTAGGCGCTTTACGCGGATTGCAGGATGTCAAGATACCAATGTACATCACTTTCGTAGCGTATTGGATTGTTGGGTTTCCGATTTCATTTTATCTCGGAGAATATACTTCACTAAAAGCCGTTGGTGTCTGGATTGGATTATTGGGCGGACTAACAGCTGCTGCAATATTTTTGTATATTCGTTTCCACTATCTGACAAAAAAACTCCTAACTCATAATTCATAACTCATAATTCATATAAAATGGAATTACCAAAATTTTTACTAGCAGACAACACTGATTTACCGGAAGACGATATTTTTGTCATTCATCTTGATTTCCCTCGTTTTATAATCAACTTAAAAGATGATGAAGTGGAGTTTATTGAAGATTTAGAAGGCGAAGATGAAACCGAATTAGAAAGCGAGATGGAACATTTAATTACTCTGGCTGGCGAATTCTACGACCGTGAAATGGAACGCTACGGAGAATAGTATTCAGTTAGCAGTCGCAGTTAGCAGTTTTTAAAAATATTCGTGCATTCGTGGCTAAATTTTCAAATACTTTTATCAAAAAATAATTTCGTATATGCTGTTAAAAAAAATACTGTTCTACCTGTTAGCTGCTTTTACACTTCTGATTCCGGCGTTTTACAACGGATATCCACTGGTTTATTCGGATACCGGTTCGTATATTTTTAGCGGAATGGATTTAGTCATTCCTGAACACAGAACCATAATGTATGGTTTGTTTATTCGCTTTTTTAGCTTGAGCTTTTCTTTATGGCTGGTCGTTTTCATGCAATCACTAATGGTTTCCTATGTACTTTGGCATATCACAAAAGCAGTCAATAAAAATATTTCCAAAAGATTGTTTCTAGTCATCATGGCATTATTCTCCGGTTTTACTGGTTTAGGATGGTATTCCAGCCAAATTATGCCCGACATATTCACAGTAACTGCTATCTGTACTTTGTTCTTATTAGCTTTAAAAAGCGATTATAAAGTTTATCAAAAAATAATTTTTTCTGTGTTTTTAATCTTTTCAATAAACGCACATTTCTCTAATTACCTGATTGTTGTTTTGATAATTTTAGGACTTTTTATAATCAGCAGAACTAAATTTATTCCAAAGGCAAAGCAAGAGTTGTCCTTTTTGTTGCCAACTATTATCATAGCGGTTTCTATTTTGACAGGCTCTTTAGTGAACTATGCTGTTGGCAGAACATTTAAAATGAATCAGGGAAGTCATGTTTTCTTAATGGGTAAAATGCTCGATAGCGGTGTGCTGAAATCATTTTTAGATGACAAATGTAAAGATGAAAATTATGTTTTGTGTCAGTGTAAAGATTCGCTTCCAAACACAAGCCGTGAACTGCTTTGGGATCCGAAAAGCCCACTGTATAAAAATGGAGGCTGGGAAGGTTCACAACAATCCTTCAACAAAATAATTGGCGACATTTTCACAAGTCCAAAACACTTAGCTTTATTTACCTATAACGCCACATTTTCATCAATTATTCAGTTATTTCAAAACGATGTTGGTTCGGGTCTTGTCTCAACTTGGTACAAAGATCCAACAAGTCCGCCTTATGGTGCCATTTCAAAGCATTTCCCTTTTGAATTAAATCAATACAAACAATCCAGGCAAAATGGAAATTTATGGGATCAAGGACTGGATTTTACCTTTATCAATTATATCAATAACATACTTTTAGTGCTTTCTTCAGTCTTTTTGTTTTTCATTTTTACATCAAAATCAAAGAGAGAAAGTATTGACATTCATACACACTTAATCGTTATTACCTTGTTATTGGGAGTTTTAGTAAATGCAATTGTAGCGGGTTCGCTGGCAAACGTTTATGACAGACTTCAATGTAGAATTAGCTGGACAATCATCTTTTGCGTAGTGCTGATTCTTTTATCTAAAAAAGAATATCTGACAAACAAAGTAGAATCATTTCTGGCAAGAAAATAAGGGTTATTTAAAATACTTCTTCAACAAAATCTGAGCAGCAGCAAAAGGTGAAATCTCATTATTGGCTACTGCTTTTTTATTTATTTCCAATAGCTTGATAATTTCTGCGTGATTATAGAAATTGTTTTTCAACTGCTCATTTATGGTTTCCATCATCCAATACTGATTTTGTTCTTTGCGTTTCTCTTCAAAATAATGATTGGCTCTGACCAACTCAAAATAACTGGAAATCGTTTCCCAAACATCATCAATTCCATCTCTAGTAATTGAACTGCAAGTCGCGACAGTTGGAATCCAACCTGATTTTTTCGCAGGAAATAAATGCAGCGCACGGTTGAATTCGGTTCTAGTCAATTTGGCTTTATTGATATTATCGCCATCGGCTTTATTGATGACAACAGCATCTGCCATTTCCATAATACCGCGTTTGATGCCTTGTAATTCATCACCGGCACCTGAAATTTTTAGCAATAAAAAGAAATCAACCATCGAATGAACTGCCGTTTCGCTTTGTCCAACGCCAACGGTTTCAATAATAATCGTATCAAAACCTGCTGCTTCGCAAAGGATAATAGTTTCGCGGGTTTTACGGGCAACACCGCCCAAAGTTTCTCCCGAAGCTGATGGTCGGATATACGCGTTTTCATCCTTTACCAATTCTTCCATTCGGGTTTTGTCACCCAAAATGCTTCCATGCGAAATAGTACTGCTCGGATCAATGGCTAAGACTGCCACTTTTTTGCCCAACGATGTCAGATATTTTCCAAAAGCTTCAATAAAAGTTGATTTTCCCACGCCGGGAACACCTGTAATTCCAATTCGGACCGATTTATTAGCATAAGGCAAACAACCATTGATTATTTCATTGGCTTTCACCAAATGAGTAACACTAGTACTTTCCACCAAAGTAATTCCACGGCTCAACGCCACTTTATCATGCGCTAAAATGCCAGCAATCAATTCAGCTGCTGACGGTTGTAGCTTTCTGCTTTTGGAAATTTTCTCCAATGAAGAAGCGCTGAAACTTTCCGGTTGCGGAATGCCTTCTTTTTCATGCAGCGCTGATTTTTTGTTTTGCTTTTCGTCCAAGGGAAAATCGTTTGGGTAAATTTAGTAAAATATTGTTTGCCAATAATCCTTTTCCATTTTTTTGCCGTTCCTTTGCAGTACTAATTTTTTACTTCGAATGGATAACATTCTATTAGTTTTTCTTTGTCTGATAATGGGTTTGGGATTGCAACGAGTCGCAGCTTTTCCAAAAAACGGACACTTAGCACTTAACCAATTTATAATTTATATTGCTTTGCCGGCTCTGGCTTTGTACTATATTCCAAAAGTTTCGATTTCTACTGATTTATTATATCCGTTAGGCATTGCCTGGATTGGATTTGTATTGTCTTTCATCTTTTTCTATATAATTGGAAAAAGGCTGAACTGGCCAAACAGATTAATTGGTTGTCTGACAATTACGGCTGGTTTGGGAAATACTTCCTTTGTTGGTTTTCCAATAATTCAGGCACTTTATGGAGAAGAAGGTTTAAAAACTGCCATCATTGTCGACCAACCGGGTTCGTTTGTTGTTATGGCAACTCTCGGAATTATTACGGCCGGAATATTTTCCAAAGGCGATCCAAAAACAAGTGATATCGTTAAAAATATTTTGCTTTTTCCGCCATTTATTGCTTTTGTTATTGCGGTTGTAATGAATGTTTTAAAAGTTGATTTTAATGAGCATTTTGAAACTGTTTTTCAAAAACTGGGAGCGACGGTAACGCCGGTGGCTTTGGTTGCAGTAGGGTTGCAATTAAAAATAGACAGGCGCAGCCAACATTGGAAATTCCTTCGGCTGGGATTGTTTTTTAAATTGATTATTACACCTGCGATTTTCTTTTTGCTTTATAAAATTATATTAGGAGGCAAAGGTTTAGCAGTTGATGTTTCTGTGATGGAATCGGCCATGGCGCCAATGATTACAGGAGCAATCTTAGCTTCAAATTACGGATTGAAACCAAAATTAAGCAGCATGATGGTCGGCATCGGAATTCCGTTGTCTTTCCTGACGCTGGCTTTTTGGTATTTTATTATAAACACTTTTTAAATGGAAGCTACAATTGACACAGCTGGAGAAAATAAAGAATTGTTGCATAAAACAGTTTATTCGATACTGTTTTCGATAAGTTTTGCCCATTTACTGAATGATTTAATTCAGGCTATAATTCCTTCAGTTTACCCAATTTTAAAGGAAAATTATCAACTTTCGTTTTCACAGATTGGACTAATAACTTTTGCTTTTCAATTATCAGCATCATTGCTTCAGCCTTTTGTTGGTTATTACACAGACAAATATCCTAAACCGTTTTCACAGATTTATGGAATGTTATTTTCGATGGCCGGAATTGTGTCGTTGTCGTTTGCCAATAATTTCTATTGGATTTTGCTTTCTGTGGTTTTAATCGGAATCGGTTCGTCCATTTTTCATCCTGAATCGGCCAGAATTTCGAACATGGCATCAGGTGGGAAACGAGGTTTAGCGCAATCTATATTTCAGGTTGGCGGGAATTTCGGAACAGCACTTGGACCACTTTTGGTGGCGTTAATTGTGGTGCCAAATTCTCAGAAATACATTCTTTGGTTCGTGATTGCTGCCGTAATTGCATTGGGAATTATCAGCAAAATTGCTTTTTGGTATCGCGACCATTTGATTATAAAAAAGAATAAAAAAACGGTGTTTATAAATTATCATAATTTGTCAAAAAGCAAAGTGAAATGGGCAATTGCAGTATTGTTGATTGTCATTTTCTCTAAGTTTTTTTACACCGCATGTTTGTCAACGTATTATACTTTTTACATCATGGATAAGTTTCACTTGTCTATAAAGCAAGCGCAGTTTCACATGTTTATTTACCTGATTGCTTACGCACTCGGAACCATACTTGGCGGACCATTAGGCGATAAAATTGGAAGAAAGCATGTAATTTGGCTTTCAGTTTTTGGAGCAACTCCATTTGCGTTATTGCTGCCTTATGTAAACTTGTTTTGGACAGATGTTTTAATGATAACTATTGGTGTAATAATGTCATCAGCGTTTCCGGCTATATTGGTTTACGCACAGGAATTAGTGCCAAAAAAACTCGGAATGGTTTCCGGATTGTTCTATGGTTTTGCTTTCGGAATGGGCGCTTTAGGTTCGGCTTTGCTGGGTAAACTTGCGGATTATACTTCCATACAATACGTGTATCATGTTTGTTCCTATCTACCTTTGATAGGTATTATTTGTTTTTTTCTTCCCAATTTGAAAAAGAAATAGGAGCAAATGTTTTGGCTTATCAGTCGTCCATTTTCCCGCTTTCCGTTACAATATCTTTGACAAAGTTCTAAACTTTGTCAAAGATGATTTTCACTCCAATCGGGGCTAAAAGGATTTGTCTTTTTCTTTTGTTATTGTTACTTTTACTTTCAAATTAGAACAAATGTCATTATCTCCCGAAATACTTCAAAAATTATCCAATATAGTTGGTGAATCTTTTATATTCACTGACGAAGAAACCCGAAATCATTATGGTCATGACGAAACGGAAGATTATGTTTTTCCGCCAAACGTAGTTGTAAAACCAGCCAACGCTCAGGAAATTTCAGCCATATTAAAAGTCGCCAACGAATATAAAATTCCAACGACGCCAATTGGAGCCAGAACTGGTTTGAGTGGTGGTGCTTTGTCAATTTATGAAGGCATTGGTTTATCGATGGAACGTCTTGATAAAATTCTGGAAATTGACGAGCAAAATCTACAGGTTACTGTTGAACCAGCAGTAATCAATCAGGTTTTGCGTGAAATCGTAGCCGAAAAAGGATTATTCTATCCTGTGGATCCAAGCAGTATGGGAAGTTGCTGGATTGGTGGTAACATCGCCGAAAATGCCGGTGGCGCAAGAGCAGTGAAATACGGAGTAACCAAAGATTATGTACTCAATTTAGAAGTAGTGTTGCCAAATGGTGAAATAATCTGGACAGGAGCAAATACCTTAAAAAATTCTACAGGCTACAATCTGACACAATTGATGGTTGGCAGCGAAGGAACTTTGGGAGTTATTACAAAAGCCGTTTTGAAATTGTTGCCAAAAAACAATCACAATGTGCTAATGTTGGTTCCATTCTTTGATGCAGCCCAAGCCTGTGAAGCCGTTTCTGCTATTTTCCGTGCCGGAATTGTTCCAAGCGCTTTAGAGTTTATGGAGCGCGAAGCGATTGACTGGACATTGCGATTGGTAGAAGGCATTAGTGTTGATGTGAAACCCGAACACCAAGCACATTTATTGATAGAAGTAGATGGAAATTACCCTGAAATTTTGATGTTGGAAGCCGAAAAAATCATGAATGTAGTTGAACAATTTGATATTGATGAAGTTTTGTTTGCTGATACAGAAGACCAAAAAGCCGCTTTGTGGAAAATGCGGCGTTCAGTAGCTGAAGCAGTAAAATCGAATTCAATTTATAAAGAAGAAGATACCGTTGTGCCAAGATATATGTTACCTGAATTATTATCAGGAATCAAGAAAATAGGCGAGAAGTATGGTTTCAAATCTGTTTGTTATGGTCACGCCGGTGATGGAAATCTGCATGTAAACATCATTAAAGGCGATATGACGGATGATAATTGGGAAACGCAAGTGCCACTTGGAATTCGTAAAATATTTGAACTGACAGTTTCATTAAAAGGAACAATTTCCGGTGAACACGGAATTGGTTATGTACAAAAAAACTATATGGATATTGCTTTTTCCAAAGCCCATTTGGAGTTAATGGAAAGCATAAAGCGTGTTTTTGACCACAATAATATTCTCAATCCAGGCAAGATATTTCCGGATGAACTTTAACCACTAAGTTCACTAAGAAGGCACAAAGCTCACAAGGAATAATATCTTTGTGAGCTTTGTGGTTAAAAAACTAATCTCGTTTAGGAGTATTTTTTTTATCGCGTTTTTCAGCTTTCTTTTCTTTTGCCGTTTTCAAAGGTTCCTTTTTTTCGGTTTTTTTTGCGTCTTGTGATTTTGCCATGGTATAAATATTTTGATTAGTTTAGTAATGTTAGGAGTAAAGATAACAAATATTTTTTTTATAAACCCAAAGCTTTTTGGATGTTTTTAGGAAATAAAATTTTAAAAAGTTGTTGTTGTGTGGAAATATCAAAGTTAAAAAACTTCCATTCTTTGTTGGTGTTATCATCCATCACAGCTACATAAGTTGTCGTTTTTTTTACATTAAAACTATTTCGGCCAGGTTCAAAAATAACATCTTTGGTATGGTTAATTTCTTGTAACCAAGCTTTTGTTTCGGCAACAGTTTTATCTGTTAATTTTGTTTCAAAAAAGTAGCGTATCGGGTTTCTGAACGTAATGATACAAAATGATTTTGCATCTAATTTTTTTATAGTTCCAAATTGAAACGAAACTTTTTCCAATTGCAACCGCATTCGGTAGTCTCCATTTTGATAGGCTAAATCCAACTCATCTAAAGTAGTATCTTTTTCTGTCTTAGATTCAGTAAGTTTTGGGTAGGCCAGATATACAAGGACATCAAAGTCCATCAGATAGTTAGCTTCGTAGAGTTTCGCGGTCGCCACTTTCAAACTTTCTGTTGATTGAGAGAATGCAGCAATACTGAGAAAAAGGAAGAACAATGTTATTTGATTTTTCATTTTCATTTTAATATAGGTTCAAATATAAAAAAATCCCCAACAGTTTGAACCGTTGAGGATTGTATTTATGAGCAGTTACGTTATATGTTAATGGTAAATACAAAACTGGAGCCTTTTCCTAACTCAGACTCTACATGAATTTTGCCACCTAAATTTTCTACTATTTTTTTTACTGTTGCTAACCCAATCCCATTTCCTTGATTACCAAATTGGTCTTTATCTGATAAGGTTTCAAAGATTTGAAATATTTTATCATGGTGTTCTTCAGCAATTCCGGGGCCATTATCCACTACAATAATTTCATATTGCAAGTCATCAGTTGCTCTTACTTTTAATTCAATCTCAGTAATATATTTGTTATTGTATTTAATTGCATTTGAAACCAAATTAATCAAGATTTGGTCAATGGCAGTTTTATTGGCATAAATATGTTCTAAATAGGAGTTGACCCTGATGACACAATTACTTTCAAAAGAAAAAAGAATGTCAAGGTCACCTTTTAATTTTTCTAAATTAATTTCTGTCTTTCTGCTATGAATTATATTGGTTAATTTATAATTGTCCAATAATCCATCAATAAGACCTCGAAGTTGATTTGAGGAGCTTTGTATTAATCCAACGATGTTGATGCCTTCAGTATCAATCTCTTTAGTATAATTTTCTTTTAATAAATTAGTAAGTGCCGAAATATTATTTAACGGCGATTTCAAATCATGTGCGGCTACATAGGCGAATTTTTCCAACTCTTGATTTCTTAATTCTAGTTCCAACATGGCTTGTTCTAAATAGATTTTGTTTCTTCGAAGTTCCAATAAATTCATCACCTGATTAGCCAATGATTTTAATGCTTTTAGCTGGGCTTCATTCAAAACATTTGGTTTGTTATCAATAACACACAAAGTACCAAGCGGTAAACCGGCATTGTTTGTCAAAGGTACGCCAGCATAAAAAATCACATTAGGGTAACCCGTTACCAATGGATTGTCATGAAAACGTTCATCATTTCGGGCATCTTCAATTATAAACACAGTATCTGTATCATGTATAGCGTGAGCACAAAATGCGTGTTCTCGAGGCGTTTCTGTAACCTCAAGACCATGATGCGATTTAAACCATTGTCTATCACTATCTAGTAACGTAATAAGTGAAATAGGAATATTGCATATTTGTGATGCAATTGCAGTTATATTATCAAAATCTGTTTCTGGAAGTGTATCTAAAATGGAATAAGATTCCAAGAGTTTTAGTCTTTCTGTTTCATTTTTATGTTTTTGCGGTATTAACATAGTATTTGAGAGTAATAATAAAATAATTAATAAATTTTAGCAAAATTTAAACCTTAAACAATTGTCAAATTGTTTGATAATATAGTGTAAAAATGCAAAAAAAACTATTAATTAATCTAGTTAAAATAAAAAAAAGTCATAAAACCTGCATTTGATATAATTCATAAAAAAAACCCCAACAGTTTGAACCATTGAGGATTGTATTTTAAAAAAAAATATTTAAAATTTATTCGTGAACGATAACCCATTCACCTGAAGCAATCATGCTTTCGGCTTTTTTGTATTTCATGGCTTCCGTTTTGCCGCTCATCACATGTTTGATTGTAACGTTGTCATTACGGTTGATTTTCGGCTGGTCACGAACAATAGTTTCAGTTACCTGTGGACGCTGAGAAGCAGCTTGTCCAGCTTCGCGGTTTGAACTTTCGCTGCTTTGGATTTCGTCTTTGCTTTCGGTATAATTTTGTTTTTCACGTACCTGGCGCGCTTCCTGAATGCTGTTGTTTTGCTGTGGCAAATCGCCTTTGAACAAGAATGAAATCACTTCTTTATTCACACCATCCAACATGCTTCTGAATAAGTTGAACGCTTCCAGTTTATAGATAAGCA
>NZ_JBDSMB010000063.1:0-1558 GCF_039916025.1 Flavobacterium sp. | reverse complement strand
GGCCATTCATCCAGGTAATAGCATCAGCGCGATAAGTTTCGCCAAGAAATAGAATTCGTTTTTTAGACATTTGTTTAATCTTCCGTTTCCAGCGCCCGGTTTAAAAAATCATTCATTGGTTTTAGCGTAATCAATTTTTGCGCGACGATTTTACTAAAATCTTTATCTAAAAATAGTTTGTCATCGATTTTTTCAGAAGCAGTGAAGCTTTTTAATTTCAAAAATTCAATAGCAGGATGATCTGCTTCAAAATCCTTAGGTGCTTTTTTTAGCGTATTATTTTCATCACGGGTCAATGCGCCAAATTCTGATTTGAATTTTTTATCATTGACAATCGCTTCCAGATCTTCATAAAAAAAAGCAATTTCTTTTCGGATGCGTTTTAATTCATGAGGTTCCGGACACCAAACTCCACCAGCAATAAAGGATTTCCCTTTTTCGAAATGGATATAATAACCAGGGCTGTTTTTTGAGAATTTATTTTGGGTAAACCAACAGCCAATATTGGTTTTGTATGGCGATTTGTCTTTTGAAAAACGAATATCACGATTGATTCTAAACGTGCAGTTTTTGACTTCCAATGGCTCCAATGATTTGTCCAAAGGCTTTAGCTCTGCCAAAATTAATGCAATATAATTGTGATAATCTTTCTTGTAGTTTTCATACCTTTTCTTGTTGGCATGCATCCATTCGGTATTGTTATTGGCAACTAAATCTGCAAGAAATTGGGCAGCTTCTTTGGTTATCATATTACAAATGCTTTTTTAAATCTTCTTCCGAAATATAGCCTACGTTTCGCCAAACTTCTTTTCCTTTTTCATAAACGATAATCGTTGGCAGACTATCTAATTTCATTTGTTCTACGATAGTTTTGTTTTCATCGGCATCCAACTGTACAATTTTAATCCTATCTTTCATTTCTGTTTGAAACTTCAAAATATATGGCTTCATTTTTTGACAAGGCGTACACCATTTGGCGTTGAAATCAATCATAACCCTATCGCTTGATTTAGTTAATTCTCCATATTCCTGATCACACATTCCGATGATTCGTGTACTTGGCTCAGCATTAGCGTTGCCTTGTGCGTTCCATTTCATAATTCCGCCATCAAGATTATAGATTTCCTTGAAACCCAATTCAGCTAATTTATCTGCGGCTTTTTCGCTTCTTCCGCCCAATTTGCAATACACAAAAATTGGTTTTGATTTATCATATTTACTGGCATCTGTAACAAAATTATCGTCATTCCAATTCACATTTTTTGCATCGCCAATATGTCCGGAACTATATTCTTCCGGAGTTCTAACATCTAATAATTGTGGATTTTTATTTGTTTTCAGCTTTTCAGCATATGATTTTGCATCAATAGTATGAATAGCTTTGGATGTTTGTCCGTGGCAGCTTATAAATAGAAAACTCAATAATACTAGGGAAATAAATTTTGATTGCATGCTTTTAAATTTTAGGCTAAATTACAAATTTGAGCAATACTAAAGATTAAAAATTTTATAAGTCTGATGTGTTGTTTTTACTATGTTTTCCGTTCGTTCAGGATGC
>NZ_JBDSMB010000062.1:0-13382 GCF_039916025.1 Flavobacterium sp. | reverse complement strand
AATTTTCAAAGCAAGATTGGTCCCAAAAGATGCTGAACGGACAAAAGCTTTCCATTCAAGTGTAATGAAGTGTTTGAACATAGTTGTTTGTTTAGGTTTTGGAATTAGTTTCTAAATGTAAAAATTTGTTACATATTATTAGCCATTTCATATTCAGGATATGTTGATTTAAGATAATCTTCGGCTTTTATTGGTATCAAAACCAAAACAATATATGTGATTAAACATAAAACAACTAGCATAAAACTAAACATTAATAATGTCCAATCTTGATAATGTTTCCCATTTAAATGCAAAGCAAGTTGTATTGGGATATTTATTAATCCAGCTAATGAACTATAGCCAAAAATAATTTCTTTAAAGAGCCATTTTTTTCCAGTTTGAAGATTTACTTTTTTATTTTTTCTGGAAATTAAAGTCATTCCTATGATGAAAACCAAGATAATTCCAATAAAAAGCCATTGTATAATTTCAGGGCCTTCCTGAAAAAATTTCAATAAATAAAACACAATTCCCATTACGGAAACAGTTCCAATAATTTTCGGAATGGTGAAAAAAGTTTTCAGTAATTGCCATACAAGTTTATTGTATTTTTTATTTAAAGCTGATTGGCGTTTTTCGACCACATCCATAAAACCAAAAATCCCGAATTTCCTGAACTCAATTTGCAGAACTTCTTCAAAAGTCAATTTAGGATTTTCATGCCATTTTTCTTCTATGCCATTTGCCAAATGGTCGACCAGCTCGGTTTGTAAATCGTAAAATTCCACATAATGTTTGGAAGTAAATTCACGAAGGTTTCGGATTTGTTCTATTGTAAGCTTCATTTCAATTTACAAAGTATTTAATTTTAGTTTGAAAAAATTTCTGATTTGAGTAATTGAAAAATATATATATCCCAAAAACAAATACCAGAAAATCAATATACCATAAAAATATGTTGTGTCAGTCTCGTCAAATGGTTGTAAAAAAAGTAAATTTAACCAATATAAAATCGCCAAAAGCTGACCGTTTTTTTCAATATAATAAAACCTTTTTTTAAGTATAAAATAAAAGTAAACTAGCTGAATTATTGATATAAACAACATTGAATACAAAAAATAATGTGGTGAATTATCGATAAAAAAATCTAAATTTTTATTGGGCATAATAGCCTTTGAAACTATAAAAAGTAGAGTTAAAAGCAGCAACATTTGCGGTTTTACTAAAAACATTGCAAACTTTTTAATTTCACTTAAAGCAAAACCCCAATTCTCTTTATTACCTTTTAAAATATCTTTTCTGTTAATAATCATATAACTTTTAAAAGCATCATAAAAATCAATCGCTTCTTTATCCATTTTATCCTCAACAGCTGCGGCAATATGGTCAATCATTTCGGCTCTAATGTCAACAAAAACAACATCATGCTTTTGTAAATAGTTGTCAATAAATTGAATTTCTTGTTTACTTAATTTCATATTATGTTAGTTTCGGTTGCACTAAATTTTGCATATTTCTAATAAAATCTTCTAATTCTGCCAATCGGTTTATGGTTTCGGAAGTTCCTTTTTCAGTCAGTTTATAGTATTTCCGCAACCGATTATCTACATTTTCAATTTCAACTTCAAGAACACCTTCTGCTTCTAACTTGTGTAACGCAGGATACAAAGCGCCTTCAGTGATTTTTAATTCGCCTTTGGTCATTTCTTTTACTTTTTGAGTAATTTCATAACCATACATTCGACCATTTTCTTCCAAAAGTTTCATCACAATCGTGTTTAAACTTCCTTTATACAATTGAGAATTTTTCATCGCAGCATCATTTTATAAAACAAATATACATAAGTTTTCTATATACATAATATTCTTATGTAATAAATTTATATTTCTTCAAAAGTTAATCGTTTCTTACCTTTGCAAAAATTATTTTCCATGTCATCCTTTTATAAATTACAAATTAAAGAAGTAAAACACGAAACTGCTAATGCCATTTCTGTTGCTTTTAACATACCTGCCGAATTAAAATCTGCTTATCAATTCACTGCAGGTCAATACGTTAACCTAAAATTAACTTTAGACGGACAGGAAATTCGTCGTGCGTATTCTGTTTGTTCTTCACCTAATAGTGATGAACTTCGCATTGCCATAAAGTCAGTTAAAGAAGGTCATTTTTCAAAATTCGCGAATGATAATTTAAAGGTTGGAGATATTTTGGAAGTTGGTCAACCGGAAGGAAAATTTACTTTCGAACCTTCTTTTTCAAACCTTAAAAATTATGCGGCTTTTGTTGCCGGAAGTGGAATTACACCAGTTATGTCAATTCTAAAGTCAGTTTTAGAAAACGAGCCAAAAAGCACTTTTGTTTTGGTTTACGGGAACAAATCTCCCGAAGAAACCATTTTCCACAACGAACTACACGAACTGCAATTGAAATATGTCGGGCGCTTTTTTGTGCATTATGTTTTTAGTCAGGCTAAATCTGATGGCGAACTTTTTGGACGAATTGAAAAGTCAACGGTGAATTTTGTGTTGAACAACAAACACAAAGAAAAAGAGTTTGATAAATTCTATTTATGTGGTCCGGAAGCGATGATTAATTTGGTTTCAGATGTTTTGAAAGAGCACAATGTTCCTGAGAAAGATATCAAATTCGAATTGTTTTCTACGCCGACAACCAATGATAATCCAAACGCTGAAAAACATACCGGTCATACCAAAATTACAATTAAGGTTGACGACGAAGAAGTGACTTTTGAAATGTCACAAAAACAAACCGTTCTCGAAGCGGCTTTGAAACAAGGCATTGATGCGCCGTATTCCTGTCAGGGTGGAATTTGTAGTTCCTGCCTGGCGCGAATTACGAATGGAACTGCCGAAATGCTAAAGAATACTATTTTAACCGATGGCGAAATTGCCGAAGGATTAATTTTAACTTGTCAGGCACATCCAACTTCTCCGGAGATTTATATAGATTATGATGATGTGTAGGTAAAATAATGTCATCCCGAGCGCAGTCGAGGGACCAAATTCCAAATCGTTGAAAAACAAACTCGAAATATTTAAAAAGGCACAAGAGCTGTTGGATGAACCAGAAGTTCAAGAGCTTTTAGATTATTGCGAGAAATTGGAAGATGAACTCATTGATTTGAAGTTTGAAAAAGATAAAAACAAACAATTAATCATGCTCGACATGATTAAAGAAGTTGTAAAAGGTTGCAATGCGATTGAAAAAGAGCAAGGAGAACATGACCGTTTTGGATATGAAGCGCCAAACTATAAAGAAACGATTGCTAATTTGAAAAGTTATATTTTAGCTCAATGCAGAGATAATAAGATATACTTGTAACTGTATTTTTAACCATTAAGATATTAAGTTTCATTAAGTCTTAATGGTTTAATTTTTCAACAACACTTTCCACAGAAATCGTTCGCATCGCATCTTGATAACCTGCCACTTTTTTATTGCCATAAACCGAAGTTGGCAATTTGGGGAACTTTTCTCTGTCGGAAACCAGGCAGTTTTCTAAAGGTTGGTTGAAAGGTGCAAATCCTGCAAATGGATGTGTTGCACCCCAAAGCGTAATTACTTTTATTCCCAGCATTGCAGCCATGTGTGCATTCCCCGAATCCATCGAAAGCATTACATTCAAGTTGGAAATCAAATCTAATTCCTGTTGAAGTTTAAGTTTTCCGGCAACGTTTATCACATTTTCTTTTCCGTTGGCAAACAAATTCAGAAT
The DNA here is from genome assembly GCF_039916025.1 of Flavobacterium sp. Taxonomy (GTDB): domain Bacteria; phylum Bacteroidota; class Bacteroidia; order Flavobacteriales; family Flavobacteriaceae; genus Flavobacterium. The sequence continues at coordinate 9,660 of NZ_JBDSMB010000062.1, read as the reverse complement.
TTCAATTTCTTTATTTCCGCCACCAAAAAGGAAAATTTTACTATTTGAATCAGATGCTAATTCATTTATAACTTGATGCATCAAATCCTGCGGATACACTTTGCTGGCGTATTGAGCAAATGGTGCGATTCCAATCCAATTTTGATTTGCTTTTTCTCCTGTGATTTTTATAATTTCTGTGGATAAAATAGCTTTCTCCGGAAACTTTGGATTAGACAAATCAATACTGAAACCTAACTTTTTAAAAGTATCGACATGTCTTTCAACCATTGACTTGATTGGCTTGAAGATTTTATTTTCGGCACGGGTTAAGGCCCGTTTTTCTGCTCGTCCTTTATCTGTAAAAGCTACTTTTTTACCACTTAAAGCGAAAAGAGTTCTGATGACTTGTGAACGCAGAACATTATGCAAATCGGCAACAGCATCAATATGCAATTGCTTTAAATCGGAATATAATTTCAACAATCCTGGAAAACCTTTGTGTCTTCCTTTAACATCAACCGCAAAGAAATCTACATTCGGAATTCCGTCAAAAAAAGGTTTGAAAAATGGTCGGGAAACGATTGTGATTTTTGCGCTTGGATTCTGCTCAACAAAAGCGCTGATAACAGGAACTGTCATCGCAACATCGCCCATGGCAGACATTCGGATGACAGCTATATGTTTGATTTGGTTTGACAATTAATTTGTTTTAAAACCATTAAGGTATTAAGTTTAATTAAGGATGTCTTACTTTTTCTTAATACCTTACTGGTTCGAAATGTAATTTATTATTTCTTATTCTGATATAAAACCGGATTCAAATCATCGTCGTTGTACATCTTCATCTGTTTGTACACTTTCATGAATTTGTCGCCGTTTTCAATATCTGTGATTAAATCATCAATCGCTGTTGACAAATCGGTTCTTTGTTCTAACAACACATTCAATTTTGCCTGACATTTATCTCTGTGTTCCTGTGAAGCTTCGGCACGATTGGCTTCTTCTGTCATGTGATAAATTTTTAAAGCTAAAATTGATAATCTGTCAATCGTCCAAGCTGGACTTTCAGAGTTTATTTTGGCGTTGTCTTTTACGTTGACATTGCTATATTTTTGAAGAAAATAGCTGTCGATATATTCAACCATATCCGTTCTTTCCTGATTCGAAGCATCGATTCTTCTTTTCAAAACCAAAGCGGCAACCGGGTCAATATTTGGGTCGCGGATGATATCTTCAAAATGCCATTGAACTGTATCAATCCAGTTTTTGAAATACAGCAAATGTTCGATCTTCTCTTTTGGATATGGATTGTTAACAGGTTGGTCTACGTTGTCATGAACATGATAATCCTTAATACTTTGTTCAAATATAGAATAGGCAAATTTTGAAAACATACTTTTAAATTTAATTTTATTTCATACAATTCGACCTAAAGGTCTCGGGTGCAAAGATAGTTTTTTATACATTTACCTAAACATACAAATTCCCACATTCATGCATCTTCACAATATTTCGGAAAACAACAGCATTCTCAATCATTTTTTGGCACAGATTCGTGACGTAAACATTCAAAAAGACAGCATGCGTTTTCGAAAAAACATCGAAAGAATTGGTGAAATTATGGCGTATGAATTGAGCAAAACTTTAGAATATAAAAGCGTTGATGTTCAGACACCGCTTGGCATTAAACACACAACAACTATTGCAGACCATGTGGTTTTGTGTTCTATTCTTCGTGCCGGATTAGCTTTGCACATGGGTTTTATGAATGTTTTTGACAATGCCGAAAACGGTTTTGTTTCCGCCTATCGACATCATTATGACAACGATGATAAGTTTGATATTTTAGTAGAATATCAGGCGGCGCCTTCTTTTGAAAATAAAAACCTGATTATGATTGATCCGATGCTTGCGACTGGACAATCAATGGTGGCGGTTTTGCAAAAACTGCATCTGGAACAAAAACCAAAAGAAATTCATATTGCCGTTGTAATTGCGGCACCGGAAGGCATTGAATATCTCAAACAAAATCTTCCCGACAGTTGCCATCTTTGGATAGCTGCAATTGATGAAAAACTTAACGAGAAAAACTACATCGTTCCAGGTCTTGGAGATGCGGGCGATTTGGCTTATGGAAGCAAATTATAGCTGAGAGAAATAGCTAAAAAAACATCCTACAATCAGTAGTAACAACACGATTTCCTGATACATTTTGCTTTGGGAATATTCGATGTTTGTCGTACACATCACTGATAATGGCATAAATGTAAAAACCAGCATCTCATTGTTTTTATCTGGTGAAATCAAAAAAATCGTAACTCCGATTAAAAACCCAAAAATCATTTTCTTAAAAGAAGCCTGCAAAATCAGAGGCTTATTTGTTAAAGAAAGAACCAGCGATAACAGAAAATACAGTGCAATTACAACAAAAAACGAAAGCGCAATATTCTGATAATTATTGGTGAAATAATTGAGTTCAAAATTAGTTTGGGTTTGATTTATAATATGTGCAATCCAAGTTATATCAAATACCAAGGCTGCAACTAAAAATATGACCGCGGTTGCAAAAAATGCCACAAAAGGTAAAAGCCAGTTTCTAAAATCTCTTGAAACGTGGAAAATTATGGAAGCATACACCAAAATGATAAAAAGGATGCACCAAAAATGAAACAGGCTGGCAATAAAAATCCACATCGAAGCATCGAAAATCTTTTCCTTTGGTGCTTTTAAAGTCTGCAGTGAAATCAGTCTTCGAATCGCCAAAAGCAGAAAAAAATTGGCGAACAATAAATTGGAATTATTAAAAATGGATGGGAAAATGAGTAGAAATAATAAGAAAAAAAGAATTGTATAAGTGCTGTTTTTGGTCAGGTTGTTCTTTTTTACGGTAAAGCTTACCAGGGAAAAACAAGCCAATAATAACAAAACAAGTGTTGCTGTTTTTGAAAATCCATTGGTAGAAATCGTAGCTAACAAATCGCTTGACTGATACATAAAAAAGAAAAGCAGCAACGAAACTACCACCAAAGCATTATTAAGTAGAGTAGATTTTTTAAAAACGCTTGTTATCATAAGGATATTTTATACATTTGTGCTGTAAATATAACATTTTATAAAATGAGAGCATTTTTTGAAGGCATTCAATCTTTATTTGTAGATTTTTTATTCAAACCATTTGATTTATTACGCTCTTTAGAGTTAAGCAGCTGGTGGTTGGCTAATATTATTAGCTGGGTAATGATTATTATTTGTGGTTATTATATAGTTTACTGGTGCAAACAATTAGTAATACACCGTGCTAACAACGAAGAAAACCAAGATACAACGGCTCATTCTTTCTTAAAGTAAGTCGAAGCCAATATCTTTTCTAAAATACATCTTATCAAAATTTAGCTTGTCTATATTTTGGTAAGATTTTTTTATGGCTTCCTGGAAATCATTGCCAAAAGAAGTGATTGCCAAAACTCTTCCGCCATTAGAGACCACTTTCCCATTATCTAACTTTGTTCCTGCATGGAAAACAAGTGAGCCTTCAACTTTGTCTAAGCCAAAAATTTCTTTTCCTTTATCATAGTCTTCAGGATATCCACCGGAAACCATCATTACTGTTGTAGCGCTTCTTTCGTCAATTTCTAAAGAAACTTCGTTTAATTTTCCAGTAGTTACCGCTTGGAATAATTCTACTAAATCGGATTTAATTCTTGGAATTACAACTTCCGTTTCGGGATCACCCATTCTAACATTGTATTCAATAACTATTGGTTCGCCTTTGACGATGATCAATCCGATAAAAACGAATCCTTTGTATTCAATTCCGTCTTTTTGCAAACCTTCAACCGTTGGTTTTACAATTCGGGTTTCTATTTTTTCAAGTAAAACAGCATCCGCAAACGGAACCGGTGAAACCGCTCCCATGCCACCAGTATTCAAACCTGTGTCTCCTTCTCCAATTCGTTTATAGTCTTTGGCTGTTGGCAGCACTTTATAATTCTTACCGTCTGTCAATACAAAACAGCTCAATTCAATTCCGTCAAGAAACTCTTCGATAACTACTTTCGCACTTGCGTTACCAAATTTGGCATGAACCAACATATTTCGCAATTCTGATTTTGCTTCTTCTAAATCGTTAAGAATTAGAACACCTTTTCCGGCAGCTAATCCATCTGCTTTTAAAACATATGGTGGTTGTAGTGTTTCTAAAAATTCGCATCCTTTTTCGACAGTTGCTGCAGTAAAACTATCGTAAGCTGCTGTTGGTATGTTATGCTTAACCAGAAATTCTTTGGCAAATTCTTTACTTCCTTCCAATTGAGCCCCAACTTTTGATGGGCCGATAACCGGAATATGATTTAATTCAGGATTATTTTTAAAGAAATCATAAATTCCTGAAACTAATGGATCTTCAGGGCCAACAACAACCATTTCAACTTTTTCCTGAATTGCGAATGATTTTATCGCATTGAAATCGGTTGGACTGATAGGGACATTTGTTGCTATTTCCGCTGTTCCTGCGTTTCCAGGGGCAACAAAAAGTGCTGAGCATTTTGAACTTTGTAGCATTTTTAATGCTAAAGCATGTTCTCTGCCGCCAGAACCTAGTAGTAAGATGACCATCTTTTTTTTATTTTGATTGCAAAAATAATCTTTTATCTATTAAAGATTTATTAAATATTTATGCGATTGAAATAAAAATGTTATTTTTGTATCAATTAATCAAAATTAAAAAAACTATGAAAAAATTATTACTTACTTTTTCTTTAATCGCTTTAACGTCAACAATTAACGCTCAGTGGACTTCTCAGGGTACAGGTTTTGCTGATGCAAGTAGAGGTTTAAGCCAAATTAGCATAGTTGATGCTAATACTGTATGGGGTTTAGCCTATGACGGTTCTGGTTCCGGAGCTAATGTTCAGGAATTTACTTTAACAACTGACAGCGGTACTACTTGGACTGCAGGAATTATTGATGTGGGAAATCCGATTTGGGAGTTAAATAACATATCTCCTGTTAGTGCTACTACAGCTTGGGTTTCTGCTATAAACAATATTCCTTTAGACGCAAATAACGGTGTTGGGTATATTTACAAAACTAATGACGGTGGAGCGACTTGGGCTCCACAATGCGAAGCTGGTTTTCAAATTGCTGGTTCTTCTTTCCTGAATGGAGTTTATTTTTGGAATGCCAACGTTGGTGTTGCTTATGGTGATCCAACAGGAGGAGAATTTGAAATTTGGAGAACAACAGATGGTGGTACTGTCTGGACCCAGATTACTGGTGCTAATATAGCCAATCCTTTAAGTGGAGAATATGGATATAACAGCACACCAATTGCTGCAGGAGGCGTATTATGGTTTCCAACAAATAAAGGAAGATTATTCAGAACTACTGATATGGGAGCCACTTGGCAAGCTGCTCAAGCTCCTTTAACTGATTTTGGCGCTGCTTTGCCAGCAAATAGTGGAACTGCAATTTTTAGTAATGCAACCAACGGTTATTTATTAAAAACATCTGGGACAGTTGCTGTTCCTGTTTATCAATATTACACCACTTCAAATGCTGGTGTTAACTGGACTGCTGCTGCTACTTTTACAGGTACGCGTAGAATTCTTAATTACATTCCTGGAACTACTACAATAGTTGCTACTTCTCAAATAGCTCCGGTGGGAACATCTCTTAGTATCAATAACGGTGTAACCTGGACAGATGTTGAATCAGCTGCACAAAGAGGAACATCTGCATTTATAGGTTCTACTGGTTGGAGTGCTGGTTTTGGAGATGGTGATCCTTTAGGGACTGCCGGTATTTTTAAATTGACTACTCCATTAGGTCTTGAGAATTCAACTATTAGTAAATTTAAGATTTATCCAAATCCTGCTACTTCTGTAGTAACAATTTCTACTCCGGATGTTGATGCTGCCAAATTATCAGTAACTGATTTATCAGGTAAAGTTGTTATGACTAAATCATTAAACGGAATTGAAAATACTGTAGATATTTCTAGCCTTTCTGCTGGTGCTTATTTCTTTGAATTAAGTTCAGATAACAAAAAAGAAGTGGTTAAAATTCTTAAAAATTAATTCCAAATAAAATAGTATTTTTAAGGGCTGACATTTGTTAGCCCTTTTTTATTGTCTTATGCTCAACTTTTTCAATTTATCGCTCCGCTTAAATGGTTTCCCTATAAAAGAAGCTTCTGCCGAATTGGAAAAGATTCTATCCATTTCAGAAATTGATTATGACAATTATATCAATCAAAAGAAAAATGAGATTGTTGATTATCATTTGAAACACAACAAATCATATCAGGGCTTTGTTGGGAAAACCTCATCTGACAATTGGAATAAACTTCCTGTAATGACAAAAAAGGAATTTCAAAAGCCATTATCCGAAAGGCTTTCAGAAGGATTTACTCCATCCACAATCTATGTAAACAAAACTTCCGGTTCAAGCGGTGATCCTTTCATTTTTGCCAAAGATAAATTTTGCCATGCTTTGACCTGGGCTAATAATATTCGCCATTTTGGTTGGTTTGGCATCGATTTTAATTCGTCTTTACAAGCACGCTTTTATGGAATTCCATTAGATTTTATCGGTAATAAAAAAGAGCGCATAAAAGACTTACTGAGCCATCGCTATCGTTTTACAATATTCAATTTGTCCGATGAAGTCTTAGAAAAAGTCTTAATCAAATTCCAAAATAAAAAGTTTGATTATATCAATGGATATACCTCTTCCATAGTTTTATTTGCCAAATTTTTACAAAAGAAAAATATTGTTTTAACGACAGTTTGCCCAACATTAAAATTCTGTGTTGTAACTTCTGAAATGCTTTTTGATGATGATAAGATTTTGCTCGAAAAACAATTTGGCGTTCCGATTGTTAATGAATATGGCGCTTCCGAATTGGATTTGATTGCATTTCAAAATCCCGCAGGTGAATGGCAGGTGAATTCCGAAACTTTATTTGTAGAGGTTTTAGATGATGACAATAATGTTTTGCCTAACGGAAAACAAGGCCGTATTGTAATTACTTCATTATACAATAAAGCGCATCCTTTTATCCGATATGATATTGGCGATGTTGGAATTCTAGACGAAAAAAGCACTTCTAAAAAGCCTATTCTTAAAAAATTGATTGGGCGAACCAATGATGTTGCCGTTTTACCCAGCGGAAAAAAATCGCCTGGATTAACCTTTTATTATGTTACCAAAAGCATCATTGAAGACGATGGAAATGTGAAAGAATTTGTCATTAAACAAACCAAAACCGACACCTTCATCATTGAATACGTAAGTGAATTTGAATTGTCTGAAATCCAGATTCAACAAATTGAAAAAGCTATTACAACGTATTTAGAAAGTGGCCTGACTTTTTCATTTATCAGAAAAGAAAAACTTGAACGCAGCAAAAGCGGAAAGCTAAAACAGTTTGTTTCTTTAGTTAAATAGAAAGTCTTTATTCTATGCCTTCTTACTATAACCTGGCTTAATAATAAGTTGCGTGAAGACAAACATCATAGTGCATCCAAGTGAAGCGAGAAAGTTCATTTTATGAAACTTATGATACACATTGAAATTGTACTTCAACAATTCCATTTTGGAAGATGAAATCGAATTTTTCCTAATTCTGTAATATGCCAGAACTTCCGGAACTGGTTGGGCTGTTTTTATCTTTTTTACAATGGTAAGCCACAGCATCCAATCCTGTCTTTTTCTTATTCTATTGATAGGAATTTTTCCTAGAATTCCTGCATTATAAATTGCTGTAGAGTTTCCAATATAGTTGCAAAAAAACAACTTTTTATAAGTAGTAAATAGTGGTGCTTCCTTTCGGATATTCAACTTATTCCCTTTTTCATCTATACATTCATAGAAACTAAAAGTAAAGGCCAAATTATTTTCTTTCATGGAACCCAATTGCCTTTCGAGTTTATTAGGCGCCCATAAATCATCCGAATCCAGGAATGAAATATAATTCCCTTTTGAGTTAGCCACACCAAGGTTTCTTGCTACGCCTGTGCCTTCATTTTTTGGTAACGAATGCAATTTGACTCTAGGGTCTAGTTTAATCGCATCATTAATAATTTCAACTGTTTTATCGGTTGAACAATCATCAATAATGAGCAATTCCCAATTTGTGTAGGTTTGATTTTGAACAGAATGAATTGTAGCGGAAATGAATTTTTCAGAGTTATAAGTTGGTGTTATAATTGATACCAAATTATCCATCTTAGTAGGCTTTGTCTTCTCCTCTGAAGATATTAAATACAGTTTGGAAAATGATTTTGATGTCCATGATCAGCGACCAGTTTTCTATATAAAAAACATCGAGCTTTATTCTGTTTACCATGTCTTCTTCGGTTTCAATTTCCCCTCTGAAACCTTTTACTTGTGCTAAACCTGTAATGCCAGGTTTTACATAATGGCGAACCATATATTTCTTTATTTTACTGGCGTAGGCTTTGTTTTGTGACCACAAGTGCGGTCTTGGTCCAACCACCGACATTTCTCCAATTAGAACATTAAAAAACTGTGGTAATTCATCCATGCTTGTCTTTCTCATCAATTTCCCCATTCGGGTAACTCTTGGGTCATTTTTTGACGCTTCTTTTTCAGTAAATCCATTAACCTGCATTGAACGGAATTTATAACAGAAGAATTCTTCTTCATCCATTCCGGGTCTTCCCTGCATAAAAAATACTGGCCCTTTTGATTCCAATTTTATCAGAATGGCCAACACAGGAATCAACCAGGATAACAGAAAAATGATGACAAATAATGAAAAGAATACATCAAAAGCACGCTTAAGACCTTTGATAATCGGATTGTGCAATTGTGTTTTTTGAAGAGATAATACCGGAAATAATTCGTAATAATCAACTTTGAGGTTTTTCGAGAAAATCTCTTTGGTATCGGGAATGAATTTGATTGCCTTTTTATTATCATCGGCAAATTCAACTAATTCTTTTAGTTTTTCGTTTGAGATTTCATTTAATGAGCAATAGATTTCGTCTACTTTATTGTCGATTACAAATTCTTTTAAATCATCTATTTTCCCCTTAACTTCAGGGTTTTGCTTTTTATCTGAAAAATATCCTAAGAATCTATAACCGTAATCTTTTCTGGTTTCGAATACTTCTTTTAGCCGTATTGCTTCCGGTGTAAATCCAATGATAACGGCATTCCTGAAATTACTTCCTGTTACAATCCTGTATTTTTTTAAGTAAAAAAACCAAAAATATTTAAAGGTTACAATGATTAGGAAACTTGCAGTCATAAAAATTGCAATTGCCTTTCCGCTAAAAATCGTCGTTTTTGCAAACGGGAAAAAAGCAATGACAACCAATAAAAAAACACTAAACTGTTTTATTAATTTAGTGATAATTTCAACCGGAGTTGTAAATCGATAAACTTCATAATATTTTACAAGTATTGCAATGACAATCCACGTAAATGTTTGGTACAACAAGTAGTAAAACTGATTAAGATTCAGTTCTCTGAAACAATATAAACTCAATGATGTAATTATAATTAGATCGAAAAGTATATTAATCGGCCTTATATATTTTGAGTATCTACCTGTTTGTTGTGCAACCATAAGCTACTAGTGGATATATCCCTTAAAGTCTTTGTGTTCTTCTTTTAAAAGCTCTTCAGATGAAAGCGATTTAAAATACT
>NZ_JBDSMB010000061.1:0-11164 GCF_039916025.1 Flavobacterium sp. | reverse complement strand
ATTCAGACATTTTACGAAAATCAATATTTGGAAATCAACAAAGCAATTACGTATATTCGTTTCAAAATCAAATAAATGCTGTTTTTTTTACCACTTGTTTTAGGTTTTTGCATTGCTTTTTTGGCGGTTATTCTTCCGGGATTAATCAACATGACGGCAGCAAAAATCAGTTTGCAGGAAGGTAAAAATGAAGCTTTGAATTTTGCTCTCGGCGCATCGGTAATCATATTTTTTCAAACCTTTATTGCGGTAATGTTTGCCCGGTTTATAAGCATTCATCAGGAAATTATTGCGACACTTCAGGAAATTGGCATTTTTGTTTTTTCACTGTTAAGCATCTATTTTTTCTGGATTGCCGAAAAACCAAAGAAAATCAAAACGGATAGCAAAGTCAAAGGAAAATCCAATCGTTTCTTTTTGGGGATGTTGTTGTCGATGTTGAATTTATTGCCAATTCCGTTCTATGTTTTTGCAAGTATGAGTTTGTCGGCTTCGGGCTATTTTAGTTTTGATAAAATTCCGGTTTCTTCTTTTGTAGTTGGTGTGGTTTGTGGTTCGTTTACTGTTTTTTATATCTATATCGTAGCGTTTAAAAAGATTGAAAAGAAGACTGAAATTCTAATGAGAAATATCAATACCATCATTGGTTCGGTGACTACATTTATGGCAGTTGTAACACTTTTTAAATTGCTGTATAAATAATGGAAACTAATTTTTTTGAAAAAGTCTATGCTATCGCGCGACAAATTCCGGAAGGAAAAGTAACTTCTTATGGTGCGATTGCCAAAGCATTAGGAACAGCTCGTTCCGCACGAATGGTAGGCTGGGCAATGAATGCATCTCACAATATGGACGATGTTCCGGCGCATAGAGTTGTCAACAGAAAAGGATTGCTCTCAGGCAAACACCATTTTGACGGCACCAATCTGATGCAGCAATTACTGGAAAACGAAGGTATAAAAGTAGTCGATAATCAAATAGTCGATTTTGAAAAGCACTTTTGGCAGCCGGAGATTAAATGATGTTTTGTATCTTAGACTAATCTTAAAAAATAAATTATGCTAAAAATAATCGTATCTGCAACAGCAATCTTAAGTAGTTTAGCCGCTTTTTCTCAAGTTTCAGAGAACAGAACAGTAGCCGATTTCTCAAAATTGAAAACATCCGCAAGCGTACATGTTTATTATACAGTTTCTAATGCAAAAACTGTAAAAGTAGAAACGGATGACAACGAAAAAATGAAATTTATTAAGACTGAAGTCGAAAACGGATCACTCAATATTTTTGTTGACTCCGCAAAAGGAAAAGTTCATGCAATGCGTTTCAAAATTTTAAACATTTATGTTTCCGGACCTTCACTCACTTCTGTTAAAGCAAGTTCATCGTCAAAAATTAAATTTGAAAATCAGAATTCAGCAGATCATGTAGATGTTGCCGTTAGTTCTTCTGCTGGTATTTCAGGTGAATTTAATTGTTCTGAAATCAATATTGACGCATCTTCGAGCGGAAAACTTAGCGCTAAGGTTAATGCAAAATCTGCCGAAGTAGAAACCAGTAGTTCAGCCGATGTTAATCTTAATGGAAAAACGGATACGCTGAAAGTGAAATCAAGCAGTTCATCATCCTGCAATGCCGATAAACTGATTGCGGAAGACGTTACTGCTAACGCCAGCAGCTCTGCAGATATTAATGTGTATGCTTCAAAATCATTAAACGCAAAAGCCAGCTCCAGCGCCGATATCAATTACTACGGAAATCCATCGCAAGTTGTTGCCGATAAAAGTTCATCGGGTTCCGTAAATAAGAAATAGTCAGGATTCAAGTCATTTTTTCATTTCATTAACGATAGTTTCATAACAATTCGTATTATCTTTGCAATCTGTATTCAGTCTTAATAAAAGATTGTAAACCGTTAACTGTAAACAGTAAACTAAGAAATGAAATTAGATAGAAAAGAGATTCTTTTAGCATTGGAAACTATTACCATTGCTGGTGAAGGGAAAAATATGGTAGAAAGTGGCGCAGTAAAAAATGTGCTGACTTTTGGCAATGAAGTAGTTGTGGAATTAGTCATTGCAACTCCGGCAATGCACATTAAAAAGCGTGCTGAAGACGATATCAAAAAATTAATCCACGAAAAATTTTCTCCCGATGCTGTGGTGAAAGTAAATATCAAAGTGGAAACTCCAACCCAAAATCCAAACGAAATCAAAGGAAAAGCAATTCCGGGAATCAGCAATATTATTGCGGTTGCTTCAGGAAAAGGCGGCGTTGGAAAATCAACGGTTACTGCAAATTTAGCGGTGACATTGGCAAAAATGGGTTTCAAAGTTGGTGTTTTAGATGCTGATATTTATGGACCAAGTATGCCAATCATGTTTGATGTTGAAAACGAAAAACCAATTTCGGTTGAGGTTGACGGCAAATCAAAAATGAAACCTGTAGAAAGCTATGAGATAAAAATTCTTTCTATCGGATTCTTTACAGCACCAAGTCAGGCCGTTATTTGGCGTGGACCAATGGCTTCAAAAGCCTTGAACCAAATGATTTTTGATGCCGATTGGGGACAATTAGATTTCATGCTAATCGATTTACCACCGGGAACAGGTGATATTCATTTGTCAATCATGCAATCGCTGCCAATTACTGGTGCCGTTGTCGTGAGCACACCACAAGCTGTTGCTTTGGCGGATGCCAAAAAAGGAGTTTCGATGTTTTTATCAGACAGCATCAATGTTCCCGTTTTAGGAATTATCGAAAACATGGCCTATTTCACACCGGAAGAACTGCCAAATAACAAATATTACATCTTCGGAAACGGAGGTGCCAAAAACTTAGCAGCAGATTTACAAGTGCCATTTTTAGGAGAAGTTCCATTGGTGCAAAGTATCCGCGAAGCCGGAGATTATGGTCGCCCTGCAGCCTTGCAAACCGCATCAGTAATCGAAAAAGTTTTTGAAGATATTACAAGAAATGTGGTTCAGGAAACGGTAAACAGAAACCAAAGTTTGCCACCAACTGAAGCTGTCAAAATAACAACCATGGCTGGATGTTCCGCCGTGAATAAAAAATAGAGGCTAACGCCTTAGACTGCTTAGAAAGTTAGACTACTTAGAACAAATCTAATAGTCTAAAATGTCTAACAATCTAAATAATCTAAAATGTCTAGATAATGAACACAGAAGAATTAACGTTAAACATCGAGAAAGCATTAGACGAGATCAGACCTTTTCTGAATTCGGATGGTGGTGATATCAAATTGGTTTCCATTGAAGACGAAAAGCATGTCAAAGTGCGTCTTGAAGGCGCGTGCACAGGTTGCAGTCTGAGTATGAGTACGATGAAAGCTGGCGTGGAAACTACGATAAAGAAATATGCACCACAAATAGAAACGGTTGTAAATATTGCATAATACTTTGGGCGTTTCTCCCGATAAATCGGGAGTCGGGCTTTCCGCAGTACAAGGTACTTGCTGCAATCCCTAACGCTCAGAATAAATTTTAAACTTAGCTACTCAGAAACTCAGTAGCTCAGCTACTCAAAAAAATGATTGAAACAGATATACTAATAATCGGGGCCGGACCAACCGGACTTTTTGCTGTTTTTGAAGCAGGATTATTAAAACTTAAATGCCACATTATTGATGCTTTGCCACAAATTGGCGGGCAGCTTTCCGAATTATATCCAAAGAAACCTATCTACGATATTCCGGGTTTTCCCGAAGTTTTAGCTGGAGATTTGGTTTCCAATTTAATGGAACAAATCAAACAATTCCAACCTGGATTTACGCTAAACGAAAATGCCGAAACCATTAATAAATTAGATGACGGAACTTTTATCGTAACAACCAATAAAGGGACAAAACATCACGCCAAAGCAGTAGCAATAGCCGGTGGCTTGGGAAGTTTTGAACCAAGAAAACCAATCATTGACGATATTTCATTCTATGAAGATAAAGGCATAGAATATTTTGTAAAAGATCCTGAATTGTTCCGTGATAAAAAAATCGTAATTGCCGGCGGTGGAGATTCGGCTTTGGATTGGAGTATCTTTTTGGCAGATGTCGCTTCAGAAGTGACGCTGATTCACAGAAGAAATGAATTCCGTGGCGCATTAGATTCAGTAGAAAAATTACAGGAATACAAAAAAGCTGGACGAGTTCATTTAATAACTCCAGCAGAAGTTGTCGGACTAAATGGCGCTGAACATTTGGAATCAATTGATATTGATGAAAATGGTGCGCACAGAACGCTTAAAACAGATTATTTTATTCCGCTTTTTGGACTGACACCAAAACTAGGTGCCATCGCAAATTGGGGTTTAGAAATAGAAAAGAATGCTATTAAAGTCAATAACGCTTTAGATTATCAAACCAACATTGATGGGATTTATGCCATTGGCGATGTGAATATTTATCCGGGAAAATTAAAATTGATTTTGTGTGGTTTTCATGAAGCGACTTTAATGTGCCAAAGCGTTTATCAAAGAATCAATCCGGGGAAAAAATATGTATTGAAATATACGACAGTTTCCGGAGTCGACGGTTTCGACGGAACACGAAAAGAAGCGGAAAAAGCCGTAGTAAAATCGATAGACTAAATGCAACTTAATCATCCTGAACTAGTAGATTTATTAAAGAAAGCTTATTCTGCTGAGAAAGCAGCTTCTTTTGCTTATCAGGGACACGCAGGTTCGGTCAAAAATCCAATTCATAAAGCAGCGATTCACCAAATCGAATTAGACGAATGGAATCATCGTGCTGAGGTTTTACAAATCATGAACGATTTTGATATTCCAATTTCAAAATGGTACGAAATCAAATTTCATATTATTGGCAAAGTAATCTCAGGCAGCTGTTATGTTATTGGCTGGTTTATGCCTTTTTATTTCGCGGGCAGATTGGAAAGCGGGAATGTTTGCGAATATTTCAGAATGAAACATTTTTTCAATGATTTGGGAATTACTAAATACGACCAGATTCTTTATGAAATGGGAATCAAGGAAAAAGAACACGAAGTATATTTTCTGGAAGTGATAAAAGACAATAAGATGCTTCCGTTTTTTGAAAAACTATTTTCATGGGGAACCGGACAAGGATTTAACAATATTGATTTAGATAAAAAATATCCTGTAGAAGAATCCAGTAATTATTGTAAAAAATAGCAAATGTCACAAGACGTAACCATAAAAATAACCGACCGAAACGGCGTTATTCACGAAGTACAAGCGCCAACCGACATGAATATGAATATCATGGAAGTAATTCGCGCCTATGAATTGGCAGAAGAAGGAACTATAGGTATTTGTGGTGGCATGGCAATTTGTGCTTCTTGCCAATGTTATGTGTTGAACGATGTCATTTCATTGGAAAGAAATCCCGACGAAGAAGCGATGCTTTGGGAAGCTTATCATGTCAAAGAAAACAGCCGCTTGGGTTGTCAAATTTCAATAACTTCTGCCATAGAAGGATTAGAGATAGAAATTGCTCCAGAACAGTAACAATGCGATGAACTCTGATTATTTGTAGGTTAATCAGCTATTTTGACTCTGGCTTCAGGTAAAATCCGCTCAACAAATTTTGCATAAGCAATGGCTGAAGGATGTAAACCATCTGAAGCTACTAACTCAGGTTCGAGTAATCCCTGTCGGGTGATATCGGTAATATAGACATAAGTAATATTGTTGGTCAAACAATAATTTCTGGCAAATTCATTATACTGAAAAATACCATCAGAAATCGAGGATGAGCCTTGTCCGAAAGGAGTGAAAGCATAATCTGGAATAGAAATAACTATTACATTGTTCTTGTCGCCTTTTGCTTTTTGGATTGCCGTAGCAACCAGTTCAGGGAATTCCTGTTCGTATAAACTAAACGGCTGATGTTGATATTGATTATTCACACCAATTAAAAGCGTTACCAAATCATAATCATTGGAAGGGTTTCCGGTTGCAATTGCCACTTTTAAACTGGATGTCGTCCAGCCGGTAACAGCAATAATATTCACCTCAAAAGTCTCATTAGTATTTAAATAGTTGGAAATGCTGTCTTTCAATTGAATTGGGAAACGACAGGTTTCACAAACACTTTGACCAATAGTGTAACTATCGCCAAGAGCTAAATATTTATAGGTTTTCGGCGTTGTAACAACGGCACTATCGGTACTACAACTTTGTAGAGACAAAATTGCAATTATAAGAAGTAATAAACGGTTTACGAATTTCATATTGCTTTTGTTTAGTGATAACATTTACGAAATGCAAGACGGTTTCGGTTTGCAACTGGTTATGCCAATTCTAAACTTTTCTCTATTTTTTCTTCGATGGCATCCCAAAGCCCGATTCTTTTTTCGAGCGCCAGAATCGAGATTTCTTCGACATCTGCCCATTTTTGGTTATCGTCCTGACAAAGTTCGTTAATCATCTGCATCGCCATTGGACCATGTTCATCTGCATCGAGTTCAATATGTCTTTCGAAATAATAAATCAGTTGAGACAAATCCGTTTCAGGGAAGTTTTGCTGAAAGCTTTTCAGAATTTCAGTAAACATATTCGGAATCAAATCTTCTCTTCCAAAAGTAAAGGCAGCTGCAATTTTATGCGCTTTCCCTTCTTCAATAACACGGAAAGTAAAGTTGAGAAATTCTTTAATTTTTGGATGCAGATTGCTTTGTTTTATTGCAATAAAAACATTTTTGGTTTCAACCACATTTTGCAAAAAAATCTCTAATTCTGATGTTTGTGCGCCACAAGATTTCATCGCTTCGACATACATTTCAAAATGGCTCAAACGCTTTCCATCTAAAGTCAAATCACTTTCTTCGGCCAACACAATTTCGTTAATCAAATAACGCGTTTCCGGATTGGAAGAAGCAAACCAAGGCGTTGTTGTGCAGGTTAGTTTTTGTTGTAAAGCTTTTAGAAGTGACATGAAATCCCAAACAGCATAAACATGACTTTCTAAAAACTGGTGCAAATTATCCATCGTTTTTACTTTTTCGTAAAGCGGATGTTGCAACAATATTTCTTTTTGTGATTGTATTTTCGAATTTATGATTGAGATGTTCATAGCAGTTTTTTTAATATATACGGGTAATAAAACCCAAAGGATTTTAAACGATGTAAAAGTAAAAATGCTTTCCATTTCTGAAAAGCATTTTGTATCAATTTTATTTATGGTTCAATCTTATTTGAAAGCAGGAATGCCAGTAATATCAGCACCAGTAATTAACAAGTGAATATCGTGTGTTCCTTCATAAGTAATTACCGATTCCAAGTTCATACTGTGACGCATGATTGAATATTCGCCCGTAATTCCCATTCCGCCAAGAATTTGACGCGCTTCACGAGCAATGTGAATTGCCATGTCAACGTTATTTCTTTTTGCCATCGAAATTTGAGCTGTTGTCGCTTTTCCTTCGTTTCTTAAAACACCTAATCTCCATGTTAATAATTGTGCTTTGGTGATTTCGGTAATCATTTCGGCTAATTTCTTTTGTTGTAATTGAAAACCAGCGATTGGTTTATCAAACTGAATTCTTTCTTTAGCATAACGCAAAGCCGTATCGTAGCAATCCATTGCAGCACCAATAGCGCCCCACGCGATTCCATAACGAGCCGAATCCAAACATTGCATTGGCGCACCCAATCCGGATTTTCCTGGCATAAGGTTTTCTTTTGGCACTTTTACGTTGTCAAAAATTAACTCACCTGTTGCCGAAGCACGAAGTGACCATTTGTTATGTGTTTCCGGAGTTGTAAATCCAGCCATGCCTCTTTCTACAATTAATCCGTGAATTCTACCTTCTTCATTTTTTGCCCAAACTACGGCAACATCTGCAAAAGGCGCATTCGAAATCCACATTTTTGCACCATTCAACAAATAATGGTCGCCCATATCTTTGAAGTTGGTTGTCATGCCACTCGGATTTGAACCGTGATCTGGCTCAGTCAATCCAAAACAACCCATGAATTCTCCGGTTGCTAATTTTGGCAAATATTTTTTACGTTGTTCTTCGGTTCCAAATTTCCAAATAGGATACATTACTAATGAAGATTGCACTGATGATGTTGAACGAACACCAGAATCTCCTCTTTCAATTTCCTGCATGATTAAACCATATGAAATTTGGTCTAAGCCTGCACCGCCATATTCTTCTGGAATGTACGGACCAAAACCACCAATTTCTCCTAAACCTTTAATGATTTGTTTTGGAAATTCTGCACGTTGAGCATAGTCTTCAATAATTGGAGAAACTTCACGTTTCACCCACGCACGAGCTGAATCACGAACTAATTTGTGTTCTTCCGTTAGCAAATCATCTAACAAATAATAATCTGGAGCTTGAAATAAATCTGGTTTCATATAGTTGTCATTGCGAGTTTGCGAAGCAATCTCATTATCTTTAATTTCACGAAAACGTTTGCAAAGCTAAAGAATCTTAACCGAAATTCCCATCAACATTTTAGATAATTTTTGAAGCTGTCATTGCGAATTTTTTGAAGCAATCTCCAGCTGTCCACTATATCTTTTATACCTGACAGGTTTTAGAAAACCTGTCAGGTATAAAAGGATGCCGTTCCCATCTGGGCTAGGAAAATATTTGATTTAAAGACTATTTTAATTTTTTGAACTCGGCTTTTTTGGTAAGCAGAAATTCCAAAATAGCCAATTCGTCTTTTTCGATTACCGTTTTTGATTGCGGATCGGCATCGCAATAATCAATAAATCTTGGGACTTCTTCGTTTTTTAATTCGAGCGTTTTAGAAAAAAAGGTCTCGTCAAAGTTAGCTTTGGCATATTCCTTAAACGTTATTTTTTCTTCCGGGGCTTTAGGTTTTGGATTTTTGCTTTTAAACAATTTCCCAATCATTTTTCCAATCTGAATAAAATCCATTCCATTCACAATCTCACCAGTATAGACATCTTTATTTACAGGATGTGCTTGTTGATTTTCTATTTCTGCCAACTTTCTGCCATTATAGGAAGTAGCAGCAATTTTTATGGCTTTAATCTGTGTTATTTCTACTTCTTCAAGCGGTATAGGTTTTTCAACTAAAGTGATAACGATATTACTTTTCTTAAAATCATCAGAAGTCAGAATGTGCTTTTGATCGACAAAGTTATCCGACATAAAAATGAGTATATCATTGACTTTGGCTTCAATAGTAAATTCGCCCAAAGTATTTGTTTTAGTGAATTTTTTAGTAGTAAAATTAATGACATCAATGTTCTTTTGATAATTATCCTGATAAGAAACTTTTCCGTGAACAAGCTTTTCTGTCTGTGAAAAACCAACATAGGAAAACAATAAAAATAATATGGCAGCGATTTTTGTCATGAGTATTGGAATGAGGTTAACTTGAACTACTAAAGTTAGTAAAACCCTTTTCCCATACTCTGAAGAGTTTGTTAAATGTTTTAATAAGAAAAGTTAAACTTAAATCTTAAGGTAAAAATCTTTTGTCAAAGCAATGTAATCTTCGGTGTATTGATGACGAGCGGTTTCGATAATCAATTCATCAACAAAAGTTTCTTTTTTAACTCGGGAGAAAGCTAACATACTTCGTTTGATTTCGGTAGTTGGAGTTCCTTTTACACGGGTAATTTTAAAAGGATATAATTCAAAATCATTGGCTAAAGCCAAAAAGTTTTTTTCTTCTTTAAAAGGAATAATAACCGAGAAGATTCCGTTTTCTGAAAGCAGTAAATTGGCTGCTTCAACTAAATCTTCAAAAGGCAAAGCATCCGCAAATCGGGCTAAATCTCGTTGTTCGCTTTCGGTTTTGTAATCTTCGGTATAAAATGGCGGATTGGAAATGATAATGTCATATTCGTCTTCGGGTTCATCTATAAATTCATCCAAACCGGCATGAAAACAAAATAGTTTATCACCCCAAGGAGAAGCTTCAAAATTTTCCACACATTGTTCGAAGGCGTCTTCGTCAATTTCGATAGCGTCGATTTGTTCGGCGTTACTTCTCTGTGCCAGCATTAAAGACAGAATTCCGGTTCCGGCACCAATATCCAAAACTGAAAAAGGATTGTTGTCAATCGGACACCATGCACCAAGCAAAACACCATCGGTGCCAATTTTCATAGCGCAACGGTCTTGTTGAATAGAGAATTGTTTGAATTGGAATTTAGACAACTTAGATTTTTTAGATTGTTAGACTTCTTTTAGATTCTTTCTAAAGCCGCAGGCGTTTCTAATAATCTAAAAGCGCAGCGTATCTAAAAATCTATAAATACATTTCAACCAGTCCTTCTGGTAAATCCATGATAACCTTTTTGTTTTCGCGGTCAATTTTTACCAGGAATTGATCAATCATTGGAACAAGGATTTCCACGTTTCCGTTTATGACTTCAAATAAAGGTTGGGCAGAAGAATCGTTTATGGAAACAATTTTTCCGAAAATACCCAAGCGTTTGTCTTCGATTTCAAATCCAATGACTTCATGAAAGTAAAATTTGTTGCCCGAAAGTTTTGGCAACATAGAAAGAGGAAGATAAACTTCACAATTAATGATGCTGTCGGCTTCTTCTTCAGAATCTACATCTTCAAATTGCACACGAAGAAAATCATTTTTGTGCAGTGAGCTGTTTTGAATAAAAAATGGAACCAGATTTTTGTTGAATTCAACAAAAACTGATTCCATATTCTCATATAACTCAGGTTCGTCTGTATCTAAATAGATTAGAACTTCCCCTTTGAAACTAAATTTTTTAGCAATTTTACCTAAATAGAAACAATCTTCTTTACGCATAATTGCTTGAAGTATTATGCTTCAGTTTCTTCGCTTGTTTCCTCAGCAGCAGGAGTTTCTTCAACAGCTGGAGCTTCTTCAGTTGCAACTTCTGCAACTTCTTCAGCAACAACTTCCGGAGTTTCTTCTACAGCTACTTCAGCAGCAGGAGCTTCTTCAGCTACAACTTCTGGAGTTTCCTCAACAGCTACTTCAGCAGCAGGAGTTTCCTCAACAGCTACTTCAGCTTCTGGAGCTTCATCAGCGATAGCTTCAGTTTCTTCAACTGCAACCTCTTCAGTAACTTCTTCTACTTTTGCAGCTTCAACAGCGGCAGCAGCACGTTTGTCATTAGCAACTTTTTCAGCTTTTAATGCTTTCGCTTTAGCAGCTTCCTGTGCTTTTGATAAACCTTCTTTTT
>NZ_JBDSMB010000060.1:0-19278 GCF_039916025.1 Flavobacterium sp. | reverse complement strand
AAGGTTTTCCTGTTTCGGCAAAATGCTTTTCAGAAGCATCTAATAAACCATCAATCCAAGGCAATAATTTTTTAGCACAATGGTCAGTATGAAGAATTACGGTTGCACCATAAGCTTCTGCTAGAGTATGAATGTGTTTTGCTCCTGCAATTCCACCAGCAATAGCTGCTTTTTCACCTGCATTTGAAAGTCCTTTACCAGCATTATAGGCGGCTCCACCATTAGAGAATTGAATAATAACCGGAGCTTTTAATTTGGCAGCAGTTTCCAAAACACCGTTAATTGTACTTGATCCAATAACGTTTACCGCAGGAAGTGCAAATCCTTTTTCTTTCGCGTAAGCAAAAATTGCCTGAACTTCATCTCCAGTTGCTACTCCAGGTTTTATATTGTGAGCCATCGTTTGTGTTGTTTAAAAGTTAAGTCTACAAAAATAATAATTTCTAATTTTAGAAAGGATAATTAATTCCAATATTTATAACCGATTTGTCAAAGCGCATTTCTTTGAACCATTTTTCATTTTCAGGATTGGCAGGATTGTAGGTTTTGAAACCTAAATCAAATCGGATAACAAAGAAATTAAAGTCATATCTAAGTCCGAAACCGGAACCAACGGCAATATTTTCTAATGATTTCAAACCAGAAAAAACAGCATCAGGATTGATAACAACATCACTTATATTCCAGATATTTCCAGCATCAATAAAGAATGCTCCGTATAATTGTTGGAAAATGCCAAAACGAAACTCAGTGTTAAACAACAGTTTCATATTGGCTTCGTTAAAATCATTGATCGAAGCTGTTTTTCCCGGGCCTAAGCCATAGGATTGCCAGGCTCTAATATCGTTTGTTCCTCCGGCAAAATAACTTCGCGAAAAAGGAACGCTGTTTGAGTTCCCATAAGGAATGGCAACACCTATAAATGCTTTGGCTGCCAATACTTTTTTGCGTTGTAAATCCCAGTGTTTAATGTATTCGAACTCGGTTTTTATGTATTGTGAAAATGCTACGCCAAAAGCAGTTTTAGAATTGTTTTCTGTTTGTTTAGCTGCTCCGGCGATTAGCGACATTAAATTTCCGGCAGATTCTACCTTTGCTTTTATAGCATAAAAAGTGTTGTCTGATAAATCTTTTTGTGACGTTTTTGAAAACGAAATACTCGAAGCAACAATTAAATTGTCTTCTGTTAATCTTGTTTTTTGTTCAACAATACTATTGATAGTTTTAGCATCTGCCACAGATAAATTAAAGGCATCATTCCTTACGTCGGATAAGAAGTTCTCAACTCCGCCTTCATTAATTGTTAAGCCAGAATTCAAATCCGTTGGATCATTAAAATAATTTGGATTGGCACCATAAGTAACTGCCAAAGTATTCAAAACTTTATAAGAAGAACCATATACATTAAAATAATTGCCGGGATTTATATTTTTTACAAACTGAATATTTACCAAATCAAAACGGAAAATGGTGTTCTTTTTTGGCGTCCAATTATAAACTAATGAACTGGTAAAGTTTTGTTTATCGAGTCCAATATTGGTTTGCTTCGAATAACCCAAACTAATCGTAGTGTACGGAATCATGGTTTTCGGAATGATTTTGTCTGTTTTGAAAGGCAAAAACAATCTTGGGAAATTTAATTTGGCATCTGCTCCAATTTCCGAAATGTTGAAAAAATTATTATGTGGATTGGCAAAATCTTTTGAAGCACCAATGCTTCCTCTGCCTCCAATTTCAAAGGTTTCAGCACCATTAAACACATTTCGGATACTCAAAAATGTATTTCCTGATATTCCAAATTCCTGAATGTTAGAATGGACAAAATCGGTAGAAAAACCAAACGTATATTTTTTTCTTGGTGACAAATAAATATTCGCAATCAAGCCGTTTTTTTGATCTTTATCTTCAATATACTGAATCAATGGATAATTGAAAACTTTAAGATTACTCAAATATTTTGAAGTCAGTGTTGTTTTATTGTCTGAAAAATAATTGCCTTTGGTTACAAAAATACCATCCGTAATTGCTTTTGGACGGTATTTCAATTTGTTCACGCTATATAAAGTAAAATCTTTATAAACCGTACTGTCTTTTATTGGTAGGTTTTGATTGGCTGGACTATGATCGGTGTAAATATTGACCTTGCTGATTTTATACAATTCAAAAGGAACGCTATACACACTATCTTCAACTCTTATAGATTCGTTTTCAATATTCATATCCACATTAGCAATATGCTTATTGGTTAATGTGTCAATTACATAAGTAACATAGTTTTGCTGAAAACGAAACGCACCATTGTTTCTGAAATCTTCTGTAATTCTTGTTTTTTCAGCATCAAAATTTGAATATATAACCCGTTTCCCCGATTTTACAAACGAATTTCTTTTTCTCAATTGATAAATAGAATCTAATGGTTTGCTCGAGATATAACTATTAATACTATCGATTATGTATGGAGTGCCTTTTACAATATCGTATCTGAGTTTTATTTTTTTGCGGGCTATGCTGTCAATTTTATAATTAGCAGTGACATCAAAATAACCACGGGTATAATAAAAAGACTTTAAACGTCTAAGCGATTTTTTGGTGCTAACCGTATCTAAAATTACGGGTGCTTCACCGGTTTTTCTGAGAAAGTTGTGAATGCCCGAATACCAAAAAGACTCGCCTAATCTTTTGACTTGTTTCTTTGAAAGCCATTTTACTTTTCGGAAATATTTCTTTGGATTATTGGCAAACTTGGCTCGGTAAATTGAGTCTGTTTTTTGTTTGGCCAAATTGTAAATATTCAATCGCAGGCGATAACCAAGAATGGAGCTGTTTTGTTTTTGATACAACTGATTGAAAACATCTTCACCGTTGTTTTTTTTACCATCTACAAAAATATTGTTTTTGGTTAGGAGACTTTTACCTTCAGGAACTCTTTTTGTGGTGTTGCAACCAAAGATAATTAGCCCAATTAGAATAAATAATGATATTTTTGTGATACTCTTTTTCAAGTGTTGCGAAATATTTAATTCAAAAATACATTATTTTATGGTTAGTAAAAACCAAATAAAATTAATTACAAGCCTTCAGCAAAAAAAATACAGAATCGAGCATCAATTGTTCATTGCTGAAGGTGTAAAAGTAATACAGGAATTGTTAGAATCAAATTTTGTACTCGAACATTTATTTGAAACTGAAGCTATTTTTGAACAAGTATCCATTTCCCAAAAAACAGCGATAAAAGAACAGGACATGAAGCGAATTTCGGCTTTGAGTTCGGCAAGTTCTTGTTTGGCGATTTTTAAAATTCCGGCTGCAGCCAAAATAAATACTAAAGGATTGATTGTCGCTTTAGATGATATTCGCGATCCGGGAAATTTGGGCACTATCATTCGGTTATGCGATTGGTTTGGCGTTACCCAATTGCTTTGTTCCCACGAAACCGTTGATGTTTATAATCCAAAAGTAATTCAGGCATCAATGGGTTCGATTACAAGAGTAAAGGTAAATTATGTTGATTTGAAAGATTATATTTCACAAAGTCCACTTCCTGTTTTTGGCACTTTTATGGATGGCAAAAACCTTTATAAAGAAACATTGCCAAAAGAAGGAATTTTAATTCTCGGAAACGAAGCCAATGGAATTTCTGCCGAATTAGAAAAAAGCATAAAAAACAGAATTGCCATTCCAAGATTTGGCGACATGCAAAAAACGGAAAGTTTAAATGTGGCAACCGCAACCGCGATTTTCTTAAGTGAATTCAGAAGATAGTTTTAATGGAAAGTAAAGTTGATAAGCACCGCACGGGTTTTCAGCGATTGAATATTTCCTGTCCATGGACTGTTTGGATCGGTGTCCCGGATTAATTCGTCTTTCAATCCAAAAACACCACGAATAGAAGGTGAGAATTTGAAGTATTCAAAATATAAATCAACACCAAAACCCACAGTGTAATTCTGCGTCCAGGGTTTTACTCTGAATTTTTGCTCCAAATTATCATCTTTAGATTTAGAATTACTCGAAAGATTCAAGGTAGAGGATAACCCGCCAAGAAGATAAGGTCTGACATTTCCGGTTCTCAAAGAAGAAAACTTTAGTATCAAAGGAAAGTCAATATAGGTTGCTTTTACTTCTCTGACGCCGTCTCTTTCGGTATCGAATTGGGAATAGGTTAGGGTTCTGCTGGCGTAATATAGCCCCGGTTCAAAGCGCAACTCAACATATTCATGCAGACGAAGCACGCCGACTAACCCAACGTTAAATCCGGAATGACCTTTAACATCTATAAGCATGTTTGGCGCGGGATTCGTTTTAAAATCGGTTTTAAAATCAAAAGTGCTAAAGCCCAAAAAGTAACCCCAATATATACGTTGTTTATCAAAATTCTCCAAATTGATTATTGGATCTTTTGTAAACATACTTTTGCCTAATTGTGCGTTGGCGTATATAGAAAGTAGAAGAAATAGAACTACTATTTTTTTCATATTATTTAAAAAGTCAATTTCATTTTTTGGTTGCTGTATATATTGTGGCAACACCAAACGTCTGTGGCATAGCTTTACATTCTATAAACGAAATTTTACGCAATATATTGTTTAAAGTTTCACCAAAAGGAAAATTTGCCGCAGATTCTGATAAATATCCATAAGCATTATTGTCTTTCGAGAAGATTTTCCCAATGATAGGTAAAATAAATTTAGTGTAAAAGGTATAGCCCTGTTTGAATGGGAATTTAACCGGAACCGAAGTTTCTAAAATCACAAAAATCCCGTTAGGCTTTAAAACCCTGTAGATTTCGGCTAGTCCTTTTTCGAGATTTTCAAAATTCCTGATTCCAAACGAAACAGTAATCGCATCAAAATAGTTGTCATCATAAGGCATTTTTTCGCTGTCGCCCAAAACCATTTCTATTTTTTCTGATAGTTTTTTTTCGTCAATTTTTTGCTGCCCTACTTCGAGCATTCCTGCCGAGATATCAAGACCAATGATTTTTTTGGCAGCAGTATTATTTGCCATCATAATTACCAAATCTCCGGTTCCGGTAGCAATGTCAAGAATAATTTTGGGATTTTTTTCGGCAACTAATGCGACAACTTTTTTCCGCCATTTCATATCAATACCTAGCGATATAACCCGGTTCAGGCCATCATAGCTTCCTGAAATGTTGTCAAACATTTGGGCAACCTGTTCTTTTTTGCCTAATGATGAATCTTTATATGGCGTGATAATCTTTGACATGCTTGAATTTTTGGCAAATATAAGCCAATATTTTAATTAGGAGAGTTCTCGCAGTTTACTTTCGCAGATAGGTTTCAAAAGTAAAATCAAAGTCGTGTTTTTCGTCTTTTGGATGAAATTCTGAGGAAGTTAGTTTCCATTTGGTCAAATCGATTTCAGGGAAAAAAGTATCGGCTTCAAAACTGTGATGAACTCTTGTAATATCCAATTTATTAGCAGTTTCAATGGATTGTTTATAAATTTCACCACCGCCAATAATGAAAATTTCTTCACCTTTAGGACAAATAGCAATTGCTTTTTCCAATGAATCAACGACGATGCAATTTTCAGAAGTATACTCTTTTTGACGTGTAATAATAACGTGCGTTCTGTTTGGTAATTGTTTTGGGAAACTTTCAAAAGTTTTTCTTCCCATAATAATGTAGTGCCCGGAAGTCCTGTTTTTAAATCTTTTGAAATCATCCGTCAAATGCCAAAGTAACTGATTGTCTTTGCCAAGCGCATTGTTTTCGGCAACAGCCGCAATAAGTGTAATCATTCTTCCGATGGTTTTGTATTCTCCAAATCGTTATGCAGTTGTTCTACTTTTTTCTTTTGCTTGAGCATCAATTTGTCAACTTGGGCTCTTTCCCAGTTTTTATTCATAAAACTATCGGTAACGAGAACTTTAATAACATGGAAAATGAAAATGCAACACCAAACTGATACAACCCAAATCCACCAATTGATTTCGTCGTGAAAGTTGAGCAGGTGATTGGCACTAAATAAAAAAATGCTGCCAATAACTAACACAATAAAGTGGAAGAATAAACGTTTTTTTTGTTTGATTCTGTCACGTGCGTACTCGTATAATTCATGTTGATTGTTCTCCATAAGACGAAATTTGTGGCTTAAAGGTAAAATTTATTTTTAAAATGACGAAATGTCATTTTAAGATATATCTTCTCGAAATCGTTTTCTTAATCACAGATGCAAAATTAAAAGTACTTTAAATTATACATCTTCTTCTAAATTAGCTTAGATATTAGCATATTCTCAAAAGTGATTTGGTGTGTAAATGGTATCAAACTATTGCTTTACTTTGCCACAGTAATCTATAAATGAATTAGTTATGGCTATCAAGAAACAAGTTATAAAAACAAAACCGGTTGTTAAAGTTACCTTTTCAATCGAGGCAAAAGAAGCAAATACAGCTTCAGTAGTTGGTGATTTCAATAATTGGAATCCAGCAGAAGGTGAATTATCAAAACTAAAAACAGGAACTTTCAAAGCGACTTTTGATTTACCAAAAGACAATTCTTTTGAGTTCAAATATTTAGTGGATGGTACTTACGTAAACGATCCTGAAGCAGATAGTTATGCTTATAACGAATTTGCAGGAGCAGAAAATGGTGTGTTAGCACTATAAATTTTGGTTTAAGTTTATTGGTAAAAAATCCGCCCCGAGTAATCGAGGCGGATTTTTTTAATAATGAAACTTTTTTTTACCAGGTAGCAAGTCCTGCTGCATGTACTGGCAGGCTGTGAACTATTCCGGTATGTGTTAATCCTCCAAGTTCAGTTCTTTTATATTGCTGAATGGTATGATCCATCGCACATAAGACATATACGCTATAATTGTCTGATGCTACAACCAGGTCAATTGGAGAATCACCACTTGGGATGTTTTCTTCAATAATACTTAAATTTCCACCGGCACCAACATAATATGATGATACATCGTCAGATCCTGTATTTGATATAAATGCATATCTGCCATACATTGTGGTAGCAACCCAACAAGCTGCAGTCTGATTATTTGGTATAGCTCCATTCACAGCTGCCAAATTGCCTGAGTTTACGCCACTATATGATGTTACTGAAGAAAGGTTCGCCGTTCCGCCATCGGCATTTGAAACAATCATGTATTGATCTCTGGCGAAGTCAAATCCAAAAGGTGTATTCCCTACAGATGGCGTTGATACTCTTGAACCCGCGACTCCTGCATTATTAACACTGAACGTGCTGATAGTATTGGTCATCTTTTCGGTAACATAAAGATGATTTCCGTTTGGAGAAAAGGCTATCTCTGCTGGTCCCGCCATAGCAGAACTCAAATTTTTATGTGAACCTGCAATATGTGAAAAAGTACCATTCGGACCTAAATGAAATCCATTGATAGTGCCATCTCCGGAATGTACAACATATAAGATATCTTCATGGATAGCCAGACTTACCGGCGTAATTCCTTGAGAGTTTATTGTTTGTTTAAGCATTAGATTTCCATTAGGCAACACTCTAAAGGAAGAAATAGAATTGCTTCCCGCATTCACAGCATATAAAAACTTGTGATCAGCATCAAGTGTTAATGCTCCCTGTGATCCAAGTCCTAAAGCATTACCAGCACCTCCGGAAGCTTCAGTTCCAACTAATTCTAAATCTCCAGCACCATTTCGTTTATAAATAAGGACGCTGTTGTTTCCTGAATCATTGCTCTCTGTGTAAACATAAATGCTGGAACGCATTTTTGATGAGTTTCTAAAAACTGCCTCATCAGGATTATTGCCATTTTCTTTCATCATTTCTTTTGTAGCATTCTTGCCCGAATCTCCAGTTGAGGTTTCGTCCATTTTACTACAGCCTGTAAATGAGAAAAGAAGCGCTGCAATACTTGCTCCGGTAATCTGTGTAATTGTTTTCATTTGTAATTTTTTTTAAATTTTAAATTTTTAAATTTTTGAATTCAGTTACTCGAATAGTCTGAATTATCAATTAAAATTACCTTAGCAGCTGTTTTTAAAATTTACACAATAATTTATAGTTATTACACAATTGACACCTACACTGTTGTGAATGTTGCGGTTACAAGAAGAAATCTTGTTGATTTTGAAATTTAAAATATGGGTTGAAACAAAAAAGTAAAGCGTCTACACTTCCAGCTATAAGCGCAAACCTATCGTTTTTTAATAAATCGGAGTTGCTGGTTTTTTTGATTGTTTTTTATTGGTTGTGAACAGAGTTTGTGTTTTTATAAAAATCGCTTTCACCAAATATTTTTAACATCATTATTGCTTTTTCACCATCATTATAGATGGAAAGTACTTTTTGAGCCTTTTTTTCTTGTGGGTTTAAAACTATTAAATTTTAAACATGCCAATTCCTTTTATCCAGGAGATTTCAGATTGAAAGAAGATAAACCTTGTTTTAACTATTTCGTCGCTTTTGTCTCGGGGAGATTTTGTTATAAATCTTGCCTTGGAATTCGTAAAGTCTAAGGTGTTTTTTTCATCAAAGTCTTTTTGCTTATCGGAAACAAATGAAATCATTTTGTCTTTTTCAACCCATTTCCAATTTCCTTTTCCGTATTTATTTACTATGCGCGGAATTCTTAATTTCATGTTCGAATAATAATGGAAAACAAATGTTCCATCCTGACTTAGAGTAAATTTATATTCAAATAAGTCGCCTTCTTTTGTATAAAGTGTGCCTTGATAATCACCAGCTATTTTATCAGATTGAGAAAATGATGTCAGACTTGAAATTAAAATTAAAATCGTGATTATTGTTTTCATGGAAATCTTTTAAATGTGTCAAGTCCTATGGTTTGATGTTCCGAAACTTCGGGAGAATTGCTTAAGTTTTATGCGCTGATTAAATCTGTATAGGAGCAGGAATTATTGCTTCCATCGCACATAAGTTGTAAATTCCCCGCTTTCCCAATAAATAATTAAAGAATCATTTTCAGCTTTCTTAATTAATCCGGTTTTCTCAAAATCAGGATATTTAATTTTAATTTTGTTATCATTAATTTCATATGACATATCGCCATCGCCATCATAATCTACAAGATAAAATGAATTTTCAGTTAATTCAAAATCAGCATGTGGTCCATTTGGGTCAGTTGTCCAAATGCCAAATATGTTTTCCTTTTCAAAAGCAGAATTTGTGATTTTGCTTTTTTGTGTAGTAACAATTGTAGCATTTTCTTTCGAATTATTATTTCTATTTTCGACGACTTGATTTTTGCAAGAACTAATCAAAAAAAGTAAAACAAATAATATAGGTATTTTTTTCACGGGAAGCTTTAGTATCTTCCAAAGATAACAAATAAACTTACCGAAGTAATGCAGAAATCTAAACCGCTACAGCGCCTTTAATATGAGGATGAGGTTCATAGCCTTCCAAAGTGAAATCGTCAAAAGTGAAATCGAAGATGTTTTTCACATTTGGATTTAAAATCATCTTAGGAAGCAGTTTTGGCTCACGCGATAATTGTAATTCCAATTGCTCGAAATGGTTGTTGTAGATGTGTGCGTCACCAAAAGTGTGAATGAAATCCCCAACCTGCAAATCGCAAACCTGTGCAATCATCATCGTAAACAAAGCATAAGAAGCAATGTTAAAAGGAACACCAAGAAAAATATCTGCGCTTCGTTGGTACAATTGGCAGGATAATTTTCCATCGGCAACATAAAACTGAAAGAACGCATGACACGGTGGCAAGGCTGCTTTTCCGTTGGCTACATTTTCAGCAAATGATTTTGAAGTATCCGGCAACACAGAAGGATTCCAGGCGGAAACTAACATTCGTCGGCTATTTGGATTTTTCTTTAACGTATCAATCAGTTCAGTGATTTGGTCAATTTCATCTCCGTTCCAGTTGCGCCATTGATATCCGTAAACCGGACCTAAATCACCATTTTCATCTGCCCAGTCATCCCAAATCTTAACACCATTTTCCTGAAGATACTCAATATTAGTGTCGCCTTTTAAGAACCAAAGCAATTCATAGATAATCGATTTTAAATGCAGTTTTTTCGTCGTTACCATTGGGAAACCTTCATTCAAATCAAAACGCATTTGGTAGCCAAAAACACTTTTGGTTCCCGTTCCTGTTCTGTCTCCTTTTTGGCAACCGTTTTCCAAAACGTGTTGCACTAAATCATGGTATTGCTTCATCTTTATGTAGATTTGGTTATTTGGTTATTTGTTGATTCGAATAACCAAATAAACGAATAAACGAATAAACTTTTTATGACTCTCGTTTAGATATCTCATCGCGAATCTTGGCTGCCTTTTCATAATCTTCGTTTTGAACTGCTTTTTCCAAAGCTTCATGCAGTTCCGAAAGGCTCATGCTTTTATAAATATCTGTTGAGGCATTGCCTTCATCGTCTAATCCAAAAGTTTCCGGAGAAGAAAGCACACCTTCATCATCGGGATTCTGATTTTCTAATTCGGTTGGGTTGTTCAGATAAATTCCGGCTTTGTCCAAAATGTTCTTATAGGTAAAAATCGGCGCCGAAAATCGCAATGCTAAAGCAATAGCATCCGAAGTTCTGGCATCAATAATCTCTTCAATTTTATCTCTTTCGCAAATAATGCTCGAATAGAAAACACCATCAACCAGTTTGTGAATGATCACCTGTTTTACGACAATATCAAATCTGTCGGCAAAACTCTTGAACAAATCATGAGTCAAAGGACGCGGTGGTTTTATTTCTTTTTCGAGCGCAATCGCAATGGATTGAGCTTCGAAAGCACCAATGACAATAGGTAATTTTCGTTCGCCATCAACTTCATTTAAAATCAAGGCATAAGCGCCATTCTGCGTTTGACTATAGGAAATTCCTTTTATAGTTAGTTTTACTAAACTCATTAGTTGTAAGTATCAAGACTTGAGTATTAAGTCTCAGGTCTTTTAATTTATTGTAAATTTTATGTTCCGAAACTTCGGAATGCAAAGTAACAAAAAGTTTTTGCTTCTAAAAACTTTTAAATCCCAAAAAAGAAAATTCCAAACCCCAATATTTTACTTTATTGGAATTTGGAATTTGAAATATTGGAATTTAAATTATGCGTTATGCGCTTTAAATTCTTTTAGTTTTTGTGTTAATCTTGGAAGAATTTCCAAAGCATCGCCTACAATTCCGTAATCAGCAACTTTAAAAAATGGTGCGTCAGCATCAGTATTGATAA
The DNA here is from genome assembly GCF_039916025.1 of Flavobacterium sp. Classification (GTDB taxonomy): domain Bacteria; phylum Bacteroidota; class Bacteroidia; order Flavobacteriales; family Flavobacteriaceae; genus Flavobacterium. The sequence continues at coordinate 8,091 of NZ_JBDSMB010000060.1, read as the reverse complement.
CTACTTTCACTTTAGAAGAGTTGATTCCCGCAATATGCTGAATCGCTCCAGAAATTCCAACCGCAATATATAAATTGGCTGCTACAGGTTTTCCTGTTTGCCCAACGTGTTCGCTGTGAGGTCTCCAGCCTAAATCAGAAACTGGTTTTGAACAAGCTGTTGCCGCACCAAGAACTGCCGCTAAATCTTCGATTATTCCCCAGTTTTCCGGACCTTTTAAACCACGACCACCAGAAACTACAGTATCTGCATCGGCGATGGTTACTTTTCCTGAAGTCTTTTCTACTGATTCTACTTTTACATTGAAATCGGCATCGTTTAAGCTTGGTGCAAAATCTTCTTCGGTTGCAGATGAAGCGCTTTCAAAAACACCATAAGAATTTTTGGCAAGGCTTAATACTTTAACATCCGTATTGATTTCGGTTATATTGAAAGCTTTGTTTGAAAAAGCATTTCTTTTTACCTGAAATGGCGAAGTGCTCAAAGGCAATCCAACCACATTCGAAGCAAATCCGGCGTCTAAACCTATGGCAACTAATGGCGCCATGTATAAACTGTCGGTTGTAGAAGACAATAAAATTACTTTTGCTCCTTCTTTTTGAGCAGCTTGCTTTACAACATCAGCGTACCCTTTGGCATTGAAATTTTTCAGTTTGTCGTTAGACACTTTCAATACTTTGTCTACTCCATATTTTGATAAATCGGATACGTTTCCAGCATTTACGGTTACTGCTGTAACAGTTGTTCCTAAAGATTCGGCTACTTTTTTGGCATAAGAAGCCAATTCAAAAGCAACTTTCTTAAATTTTCCGTCTGCCGATTCTGCGTATATTAATAATGACATATTTTTATTATTTTGAATGTTGAATTATAAATTTTAAATGGAAATAGCAATCATTTAAAATTCAAAATTTATAATTTATAATAATTTTTTTAAATTACTTTAGCTTCGTTGTGTAATGCATTGATCAACCCGTCCAAATCATCCGGAGCGAACAATTTCACCGCTGATTTTGGAGCTGGTTTTTCAAATTTCACCGCTTTGGTATTGATATTTGCAGCAACAGGTTCAAGAACGGTTAACACTTTTGCTCTGGCTGTCATAATTCCTCTCATGTTTGGAATACGCAGGTCTTTTTCTTCAACCAAACCTTTTTGTCCACCAATTACTAATGGAAGTGAAGCTGAAATCGTTTCTTTTCCACCATCAATTTCTCTGGCTGCTTTTGCAGAAGTTCCGTCGATAGTGATTTCTGTACAGGAATTTACAAAGTTATAATCCAATAATGAAGCTAACATTCCGGGAACCATTCCGCCATTATAATCCAATGATTCTCTTCCGCAGATAATTAAATCATATCCACCAAATTTTGCTACTTCGGCTAATTGTTTGGCTACAAAAAATCCGTCAGTTGGAGTTGCATTTACTCTAATCGCTTCATTAGCACCAATGGCTAGCGCTTTTCTCAAAGTTGCTTCGGCATCAGCGCCACCAACATTGACAACGGTAACATTAGCACCTTGTTGTTCTTGAAACCAAATAGCTCTGGTTAATCCAAATTCGTCATTAGGATTGATTACAAATTGAACACCGTTTGTGTCAAATTCAGTATCGCCATTAACAAAATTGATTTTTGAAGTAGTATCAGGAACATGACTGATGCAAACTAATATTTTCATAAGTATTGAGTGTTTGTTGAAAATTCGAAGCACAAAATTAGAATAATATTTCGAATTATATACTATGCGCGCATAATATTTTTCACTATTATATCGATTTCGTAAAATGTCAATTTTATAAAACAAAATAATAGTTGTGTAAAACACTTAAAGTGTGTGTAAAGTAAATTTACAAAACACATAACCTAGATTTTAGTGGATGGAATTATCACAACAAATAACTCAACTGTTCATTTTAGCAATTCCAATTGCGTGCATTGCTTGGACTGTTACAAGAGAAGAAATTTTTAAAGAACAAAGAGAGTTTTGCATTGAAAAATCCAAATCATGCAAAACAATGTTTCAGCGTAAGTTCTTCTATTTATTTACCTGCGAATATTGTTTTAGCCATTATGTCACAATACTTTTTTTATTCATAACAAAGTTTCATTTGTTGTATGAAGGTTGGCGGGGATATTTAATTTCAGGCTTTGCATTAGTCTGGGTTGCCAATGTTTATATGAGCATTTTTGGTTTTATAAGAGTCGGGATGAAAAAAGAAAAAATGGATGCAGACATCGAAGAATTGAAATTGAAAAGAGAGAAGGAAAAATAATATAATCGATAATATCATGAAAACTACAACATCAAAAAATAAAACGGAAGAGACCGATGAAACTTATCCAGGTTATCCAAACTATCCACCAAGCGAGGATATCTACAATACGGATAAGGAAGAAACAGAAATTGATCCCGAAGATATTTCCAGAAAAAAAACATCTAATGGAAATGATGGAAAGTACAATGAAAAAACCTTTGAAGAAGATCAATCGGGCGATGATTTAGATATTCCGGGTTCAGAACTTGATGAGCAGCAGGAAGATATAGGTAGCGAAGACGAAGAAAATCATGGCTACAGCATTGGTGGTGACAATCACAACGATCTTGAAGAAAATGAAAATAACCAATAAAAAATAAAAATATGGAAACGCATAATCAAGCAACATTAGATATTGTTGAAAGCCACAAAAATGCGGCTGAAGAACACACTGAAGCAGCAAAAGCACATTTAGAAGCAGCAAAATACCATGCTGGCGGAGAAGAAATTCAAGCGAATGAAAGCGCAAAATCAGCAATCGAACATAGTCAAAAAGCATCAACTTATGACAAAGAAGTTGCGCAACATCACGGATTATAAAATAAAGCATCTTAACTGGAACAAAGTACTGTTATTTTTAACGGTGCTTTGCTATTTCCTGTTACATCGTTTGCGTTAAAAACTCACTACAAATTATCTTAAAAAAAGCCGTTTATCATTTTTAATTTTTACTTTTGCTATCCAAAATTGATACAAAGTAATTTTTATATGAGAACGATACAATTTAGAGAAGCGATAGCCGAAGCGATGAGTGAAGAAATGCGTCGCGACGAATCAGTATATTTAATGGGCGAAGAAGTTGCCGAATATAACGGTGCTTACAAAGCTTCAAAAGGTATGCTTGACGAATTCGGGCCAAAAAGAGTAATCGACACGCCAATTGCCGAACTTGGTTTCGCAGGAATTGCAGTTGGTTCAGCGATGAACGGTTGTCGTCCGATTGTGGAATACATGACTTTCAATTTCTCATTAGTTGGTATCGACCAGATTATAAATAACGCTGCAAAGATGCGTCAAATGTCAGCGGGACAATTTCCAATGCCGATGGTTTTCCGTGGACCAACAGCTTCTGCCGGACAATTGGGAGCAACACACTCACAGGCTTTTGAAAACTGGTTTGCAAACACACCAGGTTTGAAAGTGGTAGTTCCATCAAATGTTTATGATGCCAAAGGTTTGCTGAAAGCAGCTATTCGTGATAACGATCCTGTTATTTTCATGGAATCTGAACAAATGTATGGTGATAAAGGCGAAGTGCCGGAAGGTGAATATACAATTCCACTTGGAGTTGCTGAGATAAAAAGAGAAGGAACAGATGTAACAATCGTTTCTTTTGGTAAAATTATTAAGGAAGCTTTTATCGCTGCAGATGAATTAGCGAAAGAAGGAATCTCTTGCGAAATAATCGATTTGAGAACAGTTCGTCCAATGGATTATGACGCGATTATCAATTCGGTTAAAAAAACAAACAGATTAGTAGTTCTTGAAGAAGCCTGGCCGTTTGCCAGCGTTGCTTCTGAAATTACCTATATGGTTCAGGAAAGAGCGTTTGATTATTTGGATGCACCAATTCAAAGAATCACTACTGCTGATACACCAGCGCCATATTCACCAACACTTTTAAAAGAATGGTTACCAAACGCAGAAGATGTTATTAAAGCTGTGAAAAAAGTAACTTACAAATAATATTAATTTACTTATATTTGAAACTTCATCAGAACAACTCTGATGGAGTTTTTTTTTACTATGAGAAAGAATTTTACGCTACTTATTTTATTTTTTGCATTATCAATTAACAGCTTTTCTCAAACCAAAGTGAGCGGTATGGTGGTTGATAATTCCAATCAGCCAATTCCTTATGCCAATCTGGTTTTTAAAGGTTCCAATACTGGAGTTGTTTCCAATGAAGACGGACGATTTTATATAGAATCTCCAGATAATTATACTGAATTAGTAGTCTCATTTGTGGGTTTTCCGGATAAAACTGTAAAGTTGCCGGAAAAGGTAAACTACGATTTCAAAGTAATTCTAACGGAAGGAAACGCGTTAAAAGAAGTCAAAATCTATGCTGGTAAAACTTCCAAAAAGAACAATCCGGCTTTGGATATTCTTAGAAAAATCTGGGAACGAAGAAGAAAGAACGGAATCAAAATGTTCAAGCAATATGAATATGAAAAGTATGAAAAGGTAGAATTTGACATGAACACTATCGATAGTGCTTTTATGAAAAGTAAAATTTTCAAAGGCATGGAATTCGTTTTCAAAAATATCGATACTTCTAAAGTTACCGGGAAAACCTATTTGCCAATTTTCATCAACGAATCATTGTCTGATGTTTATGGCGACAATCAAAATAAAAGAACGAGAGAAATTCTGAAAGCCAACAAAAATTCAGGTTTGGGAAGCGGCGATGGCGTGAACATGTTCATCAAGGATTTGTATAACGATTTTGATATTTATGACAACTATCTGAATTTCTTTGACAAAAGCTTTACGAGTCCGTTGTCACGTACAGGAATTGACGTTTATAACTATGTTTTGGCAGATACTGCGGTTATCGATAATAAACTTTGTTACAATATTATATTCTATCCAAGACGTAAAAACGAATTGACATTTAAAGGAGATTTTTGGGTGAACGACACCACTTTTGCCATCAAAAAAATAAATATGGCAATTACCAAAAGTGCCAATATTAACTGGGTAAAAGACATTTATCTGGAACAGGAATACGAAGTGTTGAATGATTCTGTTTTTCTGCCAACACGAGATTATATGATGTCTGATTTTGCCTTGAGAAAGAAAGAAGAATCAAAAGGGGTTTATGGAAAACGTACAACCTTGTACAGAAACTTTAAGTTTGACGAAAAGAAACCGGATAAATTCTACAAAGAAGAAGTCAATTATATAGACAACCAGGTTTACGCCAAGACTAATGAGTATTGGGACGAAAACCGATTTGAAAAGCTCAACAAAGACGAGAAGAAAATCTACGCCATGATTGACACGCTCAAAACGGTAAAGAAATTCAAGCGGCTTTATAGTTTGGTTTCCATTCTTGGAAGCGGTTATATTGAAATGCCTAAATACCATTTGGATTATGGGCCAATATTTTCAACCATCGGTAACAATGAAGTAGAAGGATTGCGACTTAGAGCCGGAGTCAGAACCTATTTTGGACCGAATGACCTTTGGAGATTACAAGGATACACAGCCTACGGATTTAAAGACAATAAGGTAAAATATGGAATTTCCGGAAAATGGATGATCGATAAGAAAGAAAGAATCATTATTTCGGGAGGAAACAGGCGCGATGTGGAGCAAATAGGCGCGAGTCTGACAACAACAAACGATGTCTTGGGTAGAAGTTATGCTTCGTCAGGACTGTTTACGACTGGTTCTAATGGTAAATTAACCAACATTAATCTGAGTACTTTAGCCGTAGAAATGGAGCCTATCAAAAATATAATTTTCCAGCTTGGATTCTCATACCGGACTTTAGAATCGGCGTCAGATATATTCAAATTGGATTATTACACAGATGCTACTCAAACGACTACAAAAAGCGACGTAACGCAATCGGAAATAAACTTGCAGGTTGAACTTACGCCAAAGAAAAGAACGATAGGATATGGTGTAGAAAGACGTGATATTGATGCGCCCTTTAGTCGAATTTTTGTGAATTACAGTCAAGGATTCAAAGGATTTATTAATAGTGATTTTAGTTATCAAAAGCTTCAGTTATATTACAAACAACCAATTATTATTGGTGCGTTGGGTCGTTCTAATATCACAATGGAATTAGGAAAAACTTTTGGGCAGATTCCGTTGGGCTTAATGAGTGTTGTTCCTGGAAACCAGACATTGTTTATTATTGACAATACATTCAGCAACCTTAACTTCTACGAATTTGTAGCCGATCAGTATGCTACTTTAAAGTGGGAACACAATTTCCAGGGAAAAATATTTGCCAGAATTCCGTTCTTGAGAAAGCTCAACCTACGTGAAATCGTTGGTGTGAAGGGTGTTTATGGAACAGTTTCAGACGAAAACAGATTGATTAATGCTTCGGGTTTAATTTATCAGGCTCCGGAAAAACCATACTGGGAATACAACGCCGGAATTGGAAATATCTTCAAAGTATTCCGCATTGATTTTGCATGGCGAGCCAACTACAGAGATATCCCTGACACCAATAACTTTACAATAAAAGGTTCATTCGGATTTTATTTCTAAGATGCAGGAAGCCATTACATTTTTGGTTGAAAAGGATGAAGTTTTTAAAAAGCTGCATCAGCAATACGGCACTTTTTATATTCCGTCAAGACCATCCGGATTTGTAACACTTTGCAAACTAATCCTAGAACAGCAGGTTTCTATCGATTCGGCGAAAGCCTGTTTTATAAAAATAGAAAACCTTTTAGGAACTATTTCTCCTAAAACTATCAGTCAATGTTCTGAAGAAGATTTAAAAAGTTGTGGCGTAAGCCGTCAAAAAATTAGCTATCTTAAAGTATTGGCCAATGCAGTTTCAGCCGAATTGGATTTGGAAAGTTTTGCGTCGAAATCTGCCGATGAGGTACGGAATGAACTTATAAAACTCAAAGGAATTGGGCATTGGACAATTGATGTTTACCTGATGTTTGCATTGCAATCGCCGGATATTATTCCACTTGGCGATATTGCGGTTGTCAATACGATTAAAGAATTGTTTGATGTTCACACCAAAGAAGAAATGGAAAAACTTTCTGAAAATTGGAAGCCATTTAGAACCATGGCAACCTTTATACTTTGGCATCATTATCTGGAAAAACGAAACCGCAAGCCTTTTGCTTAGTTGAAAAGACCGTATCTCAAAACGCAATAGATAGCATGAAAGCCATCTTTCCAGTTTATTTTCTTTCCTTCGTCAAATGTTCTTCCATAATAACTTATACCAACTTCATAAATCCTGATTTTTGGAATTCGCGCCACTTTTTGGGTGACTTCAGGCTCAAAACCAAAGCGTTTTTCTTTAAGTTTAATTGATTTTAAAATATCACTGCGGAACATTTTGTAGCAGGTTTCCATATCTGTCAGATTCAAATTGGAAAACATATTACTCAAAAACGTCAGGAATTTGTTCCCAATGCTGTGCCAGAAGAACAAAATACGATGCGCATTTCCGCCCATAAACCGACTTCCATAAACAACATCGGCAACGCCATCAATCATCGGTTTCAAAAGAATGTTGTATTCTTCGGGATCGTATTCTAAATCGGCGTCCTGAATAATAATAACCTCTCCGGTAGAACTGTTTATTCCGGTGTGAAGCGCAGCGCCTTTACCTCTGTTTTTATCATGTTCGAGAAAAACGATATTGAGAGAGGAATTATTTTCAATGTAACTTTTTATGCTTTCCGAAGTATTATCTGTACTGTAATCATTCACGATAATGATTTCTTTTTGGATAGTATTCAGAAGTGAAACGGCTTTTATTTTGTCCAATATCTTATAAACAGTTGGACCTTCATTGAAGCACGGGATGATGATAGAAAGTTTTTTGATTTCCATTAAATGATAAATATTTTCAAAAATAGTTTTTTTGAATTAGTAAACAATGCTTTTATAAGTAAATAAATCAAGACAAATATTGGGCTGGAGCGCTATTCAAACATTCATAAATTAATTGTTTTTATTTGTTAAAGATTTGTTACTTTTGCGACCGATAAAATTTATAACAAAAATTATATTTATGGAATCATACATGATTTATGTGCCAATAGTTATGGCAT
>NZ_JBDSMB010000059.1:0-11599 GCF_039916025.1 Flavobacterium sp. | reverse complement strand
CAAAAAAATAGTGTAGTTTTATTCTTTAATTTTGAAACCAAATCTTCAAAAATTTGGTGCAAAAATTCAGGAAATAAAACAGCGAATTTAAAAAACAAAAAATTGCGCTAGAACCTTGAAACCGCCTTGAGCAGAATCGGAGAATTCAAGAACTAAACAACTTCAAAACGCAGTATAAAAAAGCTTTTAAAACTATATTATACAATTAGAATGAACGATATGAAAACAATAAACAATACCGAAAAAATCACAGCGATGAAAATCACATTTTTAATTGCAGCAATTTATTTTATTTTGGGTAATGTTGTTGGATATATAATGTGTACGGGCTTAATTTCCTCAGACAATATTTTAACTAACATATTTTTTCCTTATACTATTACTTGGGGATTATCGGCCATGGTTGGCGCTGATTTATTAACGTTTATTTTTATTGCAATCGCTTTTGCAGTTTCCTTCTGTATCTTCTTTCCGATCGGATTTTATTTATCCCAGAGAATACAAAAAAGATTATGAATATTAATTTCAAACGAAATGCTTTTTAAAAATCAATATGCATTAAAAGTAAACTGTATTACAACTGCTGGTAACAGCCGTTACACGAAATGGCGAAAAATATGGTAAAATCACATTTTTATTTCGCAGGAAATTTTATCTTAGTGGAAAATATGCATTTCCGAAGTTCGCCACTTCGTGTAGCGGCGGAACGTTATATGCAACTTTTCGACAAAAATCCGGAGAAAATGAACATCTTAAAAATCGCTTTAATAATAATATTTACTTCCTTAAATGCTTTTGGACAAACTTGTTCATATGAGAATCTTTCAAGGGAATTCAATTACAAAGTTGTCCCAATTTCGAAAAAAGAAGATTTAATTCAACTCGTAGTTCAAGTTACTGAGAAACAAAATTCAAAAAGAACTCAGACGTTTAAAATTGAATGTGAAGGTTTTTATTTGGATTCGTTTGACAATTGCAAGAACGTCAGGTCTTACATTACAAAAGTAAATAGCAAATTGCCAAGTGGAGATGAAAAGGATTCTGGAAACTTTATAGTAGCCGACTTTAATTTTGACAGTTTTGAAGACTTTGCAATTAAGAGTGATCCTGGTGGAAATGGCGGACCATTGTATACATATTTTCTCCAAGCAGAAAATAAAAAGTTTTACAGAAGTAATTATTTAAGTGACACTGTACAATTTTTCCCAATTGAAATCAATCCAATAAACAAAACATTAACAACTTTTCTTCATGCAAACGCTTACCAGAAGAATAGACGGATTTTTAAATACAATTTGAAGGCAAAAAAATGGAAGTTGATTCACGATGGCTTTGAGGAATAATAAAAGCTGCATATAACAGCTGTTTCTCGCAATTGCGAATTTTGTGCAAAATTCACGTTTGCGTTTCGCAAGAAATATTATCTTAGTGGAAAATAATTCGTTCCGAAGTTCGCAACTGACGAGAAGCAGCGGAACGTTGTGCGACATTTTGAGAAAAATCGTGCTAAAAGACATACAATCAACCAAATAAAATTAAATACATGTCAAATTTTTATTGTGAATATTGCGGAACTAAAAGTTCAAGCATTTCAAGTCTAACGGCAAATTCCTGTCATAGACATCCATTAGGTAGTGGAAAAGGAAAACATAAGTTATATGAAGGAAGTGAAAAGTCTAGTTACAATTGCAAATATTGCGGAACATCAAATTCTACAATTAGCGGTTTAACAAGTAATTCATGTCATAGACATCCAAATGGCGCAGGTAAAGGTAAACATGCACCTTCATTATAAATTACTTACAAAGAAATCATAAAAAATGAACGAACAAACTAATTTATCAAAATATGATAAAATTGTAGAAAGCACTAACGAAGCTATACAAAATGTAGATTCAGCATTCCAGAATTGTAATAATATTATATCTACAATTGATTACTCAATAGACAAAATTTCAGCAACTGTTATACAAGTAAAAGAAATTGAAAAATCAATAAAAATATTGGATTGTCAGGTTGAATTAATGTGCAAAGAATATGATATGAGAATAGAAAAATGTAAAATTCAAGCAAGCATAGTACAAAACACATTAAATGGGTTGTCCAATAGGAATGATAAAATTTTAGATACAATACTTGCTATGGATAGCAACAGCAATGACATTAATTATATAAAGCATAGATCAGAATTAATAAATCTTTTGCGCAATACATCCGATACTATTTCTAACATGTTTATACATTTTATATTAAATTAAAAATTAACTATGAGCACAACAGCACAAGAAAAATTACTTCAAAGTTTGACGAAAGAAAATGACTTAATTGAAAATGAAATAATCAAAATTTCAGAATTGGCTGCGGAAATTTCACAAAAATTTCAAGGCTTGTCAAATAATATTCAAAACCTTTCAAGTATCGTCGGATTATTTGCTGGAAGAAAATCTGGCAATACAACTGCCTTAATAGGTGGAGCGGTTGGAATAATTGGAGATATTTATGCAGGAATTAAAGAAGATGAAGCAATTGCAAAACTAGCTCCAAAAAAATTAGAATTGGCTAAAGTGAAATCTGAAACAATTTCAAATTTTAGAGAAAGATTAGACAGTCAAAACGAAAAATATTGGGAATTATTAAAAATTGAAGCAGTAAGAGAATTCGAAGTAGAAAAATTGGAGGATTTTGTCAATCTTCATGGTGAAGATTGTCAAAATACATTCCATTTGTATGTTATGAATTTTTACTTAATGCAAGTTTGTGATTATATATTAGAGCAATTTAATTCTTGGAAATTAACAAATGGATTAAAAGACGATAACACTTCTGTAAAGCCAGACAAAACATATGTATTAGAACATATTTTAAATAGTCTAATTTTACCAAATATTAGTCTAAAAGAAGCATTATCAGGCAGCACATCTGACGGTGCCACTTGGCTTTTAACTACAAATGAATCATTGTTTGCAATTCATTTGCAAAAAATTATAAATGATTCTACTACAAAAGATGAATTAGACAAGAAAAGAGTATTTAAAAAAAGTTCGTTTATAAACTTTAAAAAATATATACAAAACTTAAAATCGAATGAGAATAGTGAAAATTTTAAATGGTTAATAGATAGTAAAATATATTTAGAAGCTAAATCTGTAACTAAAATACCATCTTTAAATTTTTATTTACTAAAATATTTTTTTGTTGGTATGATGTGCTTTAATATTTATAATGGTTGGTCTAATCCTGGAAATAGTTTAAAAGATTTTATTCTTTATGTTCCAATTCTTTCTTTAATTTTTGCATTACCATTGATTCCATGTGCAAAATTTATTTTATGGGCTAGTACTAGCGAAGAGAAATCGATTTATTATTATTTAATGTACTTATTTTTTACAATAATCACATTAGGTCTAATGCCCATTGCTTTATACCGATATCAGAAAAAAGAGGAAGATTATTATGCTTTTTTAAATGAATTAAATTTAGTGCAAAAGGGTTAAATTAATTACAACATATTTACAATTTCATACAAAGAGAACTAAATAGAAATTAACAGAAAAAGAAAAACGTCGCACAACAGCGGTTTCAAGAAATGGCGAGAAATGTGGTAAATTCACGTTTTTCTTTCGCAAGAAATATTATCTTAGTGGAAAATATGCGGTTACGAAGTTCGCCACTTCTTGAAGCCGCGAAACGTTAACTGTAATTTTATTCACGAACCGTTTTAACAAGAAATAATGATGAAAATAAAACCGAATAAAGTTCTCTTTATTAAACTTGGCGAAGGTGGAAAATATGAAAAAGATTGTATTGAAAAAAGTCAAACTTTAAGACTTGGATACCAAGAAACTGAACATAGTTTGTGTCAAAGTAAAAGTTGGAATTTAATTCGTGATTATTTTATCGAAGAAATGAATTGCTTGTCGCAAGTTGCAACAAGTCATACAAATCAAATTCAACAATTTTATGAAGAAGATGAAAATACTCTTTGGATTACTTTCTATTTGAATAAATTTTGGTGGTGTTTCTCAAAACCAGAAATTACTCAACTTTCCGACAAAAGTAAAGTTCGACCAGTAATTGGGAATTGGTCAGATAAAGATATAAATGGCAACACTTTATTAGCGAGTAATATTAGCGGTAAACTTTTAAAAACTCAAGGATTCAGAGGAACAATTTGTAAAGTTCCAGAACAGAAATATGCAATTGCGAAAATTAATTGCGAACAAATGAAAGAAGTCCTTGAAGTTGAACAAGCATTAAATAATCTAAAGCAAAAGTTAACACTACTCATTCAAAATTTACAATGGAAAGATTTTGAAACTTTAGTTGATTTAATATTTCGCCAAGCTGGTTGGCAAAGAATTGGAGATATGGGTAAAACTCAAAAGACTTTAGATTTAGAATTATTATCACCTGTTACTGGAGAAAGAGGAATTGTACAAATCAAATCTCAATCTGATTTACCTCAATTTTTGTCATACCAAAATACATTTATTACAATGACTGATTATGACAAATTTTTCTATGTTGTCCATTCAGCTAAAAGTAATTTGGAAAAATATGAAAATGAAACCGACACTAAACTATATTTAGTTGACAAAATAGCAGAATTAACAATATCTGCTGGATTAGTAGAATGGGTAATTAAGAAAACCTCATAAGTAAAAACTACAGTTAACAGCGGTTTGCAGAAATGGCGAAATATGTGCAAAATTCACGTTCATTTTCCGCAAGAAATTCAATCTTAGTGGAAAATATGCGGTTACGACGTTCGCCACTTCTGCAAGCCGCGAAACGTTAGCTGATATTGTAACTTACCAACCTTATAAAAATGGAATTTGAAACTTTACAAACTGAAAGATTAAATTTAAGACGACTTGATCCCGAAGTTTATACTTACGTTTTTAATAAATTTACTGATATTGAAATAAAATTATTTTTTGGCTTATCATCAGACAAAGAATTGATTAAAGAAAGAGAAAAATTTAACAAAGGGATTTCCACTTTTAATAAATCATTTATACTTTTTCAAATAATCGAAAAAGATTCAAATAAAATAATTGGATGGTGTGGTTTTCATACTTGGTATATAGAGCATAATCGTGCAGAAATAGGTTATGCACTTACAGAAAATCTTCAAAAATCGAAAGGAATAATGACGGAGGCTTTATACGCCATAATTGAATATGGATTTAAAAAGATGAATTTACACAGAATTGAAGCATTTATTGGTCCAGAAAATATTGCCTCTCTTAAACTCATAACTAAATTCAACTTTTCTAGAGAAGGTATATTGAAAGAACACTATTGGAAAAATAACAGAATGGAAGACTCTATTGTTTTCTCATTATTAAAATCGAATTTTATTAGTGAAAACAACATCAGCTAACATCAGTTTGGCAAAATGGCGGGTTTAGTTCTAAATTCAACAGTTGTTCTTCGGTTCAACTTTAGTACAAAGTTGAAGTTTTGTGCTTCGATTTCCGCCACTTCGCCAAGCTGAAAAACGTTAGTGGCAAGTATCTCGCACATCGCAGAAAAACAACGAATTATGACAGAATTATTTTCACAAAAGACACAAGAAGAATTAAAATCTTATGTTTATATTTTAATTGACCCAAGAGATAATAAAATATTCTATGTTGGAAAAGGTTACGGAAATCGTGTTTTTTCTCATATTAATGAAGCAATATTTAATCCAAGCATTACTGAAAAATTAGAAACAATTAGAGCCATTAAAATTGACAATTTAAAAGTAAAACACTTCATAGTAAAACACGGATTAGAACAAAAAGAAGCGCTAATCGTTGAATCAGTTTTAATTGACTTTTTAACCTTTAGAGATTTTGCAGAAGTTGCTAAAATTTCAAATATTGTTGCAGGCCATAATTCATTTAACCAAGGAATTAAAACTGTTAATGAATGTGAAATACTCTATAACTGTGAAGAATTAAAAAAAGAGGACATAAAACATAAAATTTTAGTAATCAACATAAATAAAACTTACGACAATAAACGGAAAAAGAAAAGCGATGACCCAGTTTATGACAGAACAAATATTTATGAAGCAACCAGAGGTTGGTGGGTTTTAGACAAATACAGAGCAGAAAAATCAGATTTTGTTTTAGCCGAATATAAAGGTGTAATAAGAGCAATATTTAAACCAGAAATATGGGTTCAAAATATTGAATATAGAGGAACGAAAAGATGGGGATTTGAAGGTTCAGAAATTACTGCGAAAGAAATTCTTGATATTTATATTAACAAAGAAGTACCAAAAATTAGAGGAATGGCAAATCCAATTCGTTATTTTGAGAAAAGCTAGTGATGGAAATAATACCAGCCACTAACAGCGGTTTTGCGAGATTGCGAAATATGTGGTAAATTCAAGTTTATCTTTCGCAAAAAATTTTATTTTAGCCGAAAAATCTCGGTTACGAAGTTCGCAACCTCGCAAAGCCGCGAAACGTTATGCGTCAGCTTAAAAAATCTCACTGAAAAAGATGTTTGTCCGTATTTTAAAATTTGGAATTATTGGAACTGTAATACAGTTAATTTTATATTGGATTATTTTTAGATTAATTCAAATAGTTTTTTCTGCGTTTATAAATTCAGAAACAGAATTTCTTTCTGATGCTGGTTTTTTCTATTCAGTAGGAATATTTGGGTTTATTTTACTTATACAGAATGTGTTGACAGCAATATTCAATCGAAAAAAAGTTTACAAAAATTCCGCATATTTCGTTTCTGGTTTAATTATATTAACTTGGTGTGAAGATTTAAATTCTTGGCCACTTGAGACAATTTGTTGGATGATAATTAGTGTTACTATAGTATTCTATAAATTCTGCATTGACAAAATTTTAGCGAAATATTTAGTGGAATAAAAAGCCGAACGCATAACAGCTGTTTCTCGCAATTGCGAATTTTGTTGTAAGTTCACGTTCACGTTTCGCAAGAATTTTTATCTTTAACAGAAAATAATTCGTTCCGAAGTTCGCAACTGACGAGAAGCGGCGGAACGTTAGTGGTAATGCCCGCGCCGTGCAAAAAATAACATAACAATTTAAGATAACATTTATAATAATTCCTAAAACAAAATCAAAAATGGATAGAATTACTGAAAGTTTAATTTCCGAATTGATAACTAACCTTGAACTGACTTCAGAAGGAGAATCAAAGGATTTTGAAAAGCTGGCAAACTATTGTGTAGTTTCAAATGAATATAATAAAACGTTTGAAATTGACACATTAATGGTTGGCGATGGCAATGATACTGGAATAGATGGAATTGCTATAATTGTTAATGGTCAACTTGTTGAAAGTGTAGAAGAAGTAAAAGATTTATTGGAAAGAAACAATTTTTTAGATGTGAATTTTATTTTTGTTCAAGCGAAAACGTCTTCTAATTTTGAAGGTAGTGATATGAATACATTTTTATTTGGTGTTCTGGATTTTTTCGCTCAAAAACCAAAACTAAAAAGAAATGATGATATCATAAGATTTGCTGAAATTTCAAATTTTATTTATAGTAAAGCACCTAGTTTTAAAGAAAACCCATCAATAAGATTATATTATATCACAACTGGAAAATGGACAGATGACACAAATTTAAAAGCTGTAATCGAAAATGGTGTAAATAATATTGAACAAACAAATTTATTTGATGAAGTATTATTTTTTCCATTCGGCGCAAGAGAACTTGCAAATTCATATAGAAAGACTAAAGAATCAATAAGTACAACTATAACCTTTACAAACAGAATTACTTTACCAAAAATTACTGGAGTATCGCAAGCATATATAGGGCTTTTATCATTTGATGAATTTGAAAAAATAGTTTCTGATAGTGAAGGAAATTTATTAAATGTTTTTGAAGACAATGTTCGAGATTTTCAAGGCGACAACAATGATGTTAACGGCGGAATTGCTAATACATTAAATAATGACGATTCTGAAATTTTTAGCGTTCTAAATAATGGTGTTACAATTGTTGCTAGTTCAATCTCTCCAACTGGAGATCAATTTACTATTAATGATTATCAAATTGTTAACGGTTGTCAAACAAGTAATGTTTTATACAACAATAGAAAAGGCGAAAATATTAGTAAAGTTCATGTTCCAGTAAAATTAATTGCAACGACAGATGATGAAGTAAAAACAAGAATTACACTAGCTACAAATAACCAAACTCCAATTAAAAAAGAACAATTAGCCGCATTAACAGCATTTCAAAGAAGTCTGGAGCAGTATTTTAATTCAGGTAACTATATACAAGTTTACACCGCCCAAAAAATAACATTAACAACAGCGAATTTACTCGTTTTTCTTGGAATTTGCTAAAACGTTTTTGCAATCTCGATAAAACGATTGCGGGAGGGTGCGGTTCTCTCTTACTTTTACCACTTTGCATTTACAATTTGCAGAGCAGTCGGTTTTTCAAAGACGGCGTTTAATCTAAATTAGCGATAAGATTCTGCAACAAATGGCGCAGTTCGATAAGTTCGCTATACAAATATACTAAAATGAAAAGATTTAAAGAAGTAGATTTAGAAAAATGGTCGAGGGAGGATTTAAGAAAAAAGATAAATTCTCTTGGAAATTGGGTTTATCATCCTATTGAGTTAGATGATTTAAACTCTTTTGATGAAATACAGGCATTATTTAATGGTCTGGGTTTAGATTTTATGATTCCTGTTCGTTCAAAGTGGGCTTATAATTGTTCGGGGGGAGAATTCATTGAAAAAGTGAATAGTTTAAAATTAAATTTAGAAAATAAAAGCCCACTAGAACAATGGGCTATATTACAAGCTATAAATCACGCTAACGTAGTACAAGCAATATTAAATGGCAGTTCTATTGCAATAGTAGGGTAAGATAAACTTTGTCAAATCTAATATTTTTTTCTTGAAAGAGTTTTATTATACTTTCTTCATTTTGATTTGTATCTAATTTATAATGTTTTAAAAAATACATCACATCAGAGGCAGAATCAACGGGGATTTTATAAGAATCACCATGTAGTTGATTAGGATTATCAGTTAAATCAAAAGATTTAAACTCTGTTTCTTTGTGTTCTGTTAGAAAATCTTTAATTAAAAAAAGAGTGCGATATAGTTGGTTATCATCCATATTGTTTTGGTTTAAAGTTCTTGTGAAAATATTGTTTTAAGCCCTGTGTCTAGCCAATTTATAATATTATCGGTTAACACAGTATTTGAAAAGTCATAACTTTTATTATTTAAAGGAGTTACATATTCGTTAGTAAATCTGTTGTATACTCTAGTATATATTGTATAATTTGTCTTTGAGTCAATTTTTTGATATATAGTAACATAACAAAGGTTGAGCATAGCTGTTATTCTCTCTTTATTGGCATCAAATCTATTTTGCTTAGACTGTAACGCTCGTTGCATTAAATCAGTATTAACAGAAGATTGAGGATGATAAACTCCATCGCTTTTATCATTAACAGAATATGTTTCCCATTGACCTTTAATTGAATTATAAGTTTTATAAGAAATCATATCGCCGTTAGAGTTGAAAGTTTCAAAACGGTCTGATACAGAATTATACTTTTCAGTACTAGTTTGCGAATATAAGCTTACACAGAAAATAAAAATAACTAAAGTGAATAAAGCTTTCATAACAGATGTTTTTAAACACCTCAAACCCAAAGATGAAGTTTATAAAATGAAATAGGCGTGGGTTTGTAACATTACCTGTCTTGAGGTTCTGACAAAACCCTGTGCCAAGATAATATACACCCACGCCTACGCGCGAGCATTCTCTAATTATCTTGTGGCACGAATGGAAACTGTCAGATTTCAAGACCACGATAATAGCTAACGCTATTTTTTCAATTACAAAGATTACAATAAAAAATGAGATAACAAACAAAAGGCTACCAAAAAGATAGCCTAATGAATACGGAAGTGTGCCTGCCAGGGAACAACTCCCGCAAATCAAAGATAACGTTTAGTTTCAGACTTTTGCGGGAATATGTTGAAAGCCCTACATTTATAGGGAGGTCTTAAATATTAGAATCTTTTTACACTAAATATTTGTTTTTAATGTAAAAATATACTACCTTTGAATAGACTAAAAATTAAAGTTATGTTTAATACAAATTTTAAATCCGTAATAGAGATTATAACAACATTTTCTGACGAGCAAAAGTGTATTCAATACCTAGAGCAATTGCGTTGGGAAAATGGTGTGGTAAGTCCCTTTGATGTAACCTCAAAAGTATATAAATGTAAGGGCGGTAGATACCGTTGTAAAAATACAGGAAAGTACTTCAATGTAAAAACTGATACGATGTTTGACAATACTAAAATTGAATTGCAAAAATGGTTTTTAGCAATCTATTTAGTAACCTCTCATAAAAAAGGAATCAGTTCAATACAACTAGCAAAAGACATTGATGTAACACAAAAAACAGGATGGTTTATGTTGCAGAGAATAAGAGCGTGTTTTCAAATTGAGAACTATACAGAGTTAGAGGGAATTATTGAAGCGGATGAAACATTTTACGGCGGGAAAAATAAGAATAGACACGCCGACAAAAAAGTAAAAGGTAATCACGGACGCAGTTTTAAAGATAAAGTTCCTATAGTAGGACTTGTTCAGAGAAACGGTAAGATAACAGCAGTAGTTGTTAAAAATACTCAAAAAGATGAACTACAAACGGTAGTTAGAAAATATGTTAAAAAAGGCTCAATACTAATTGCAGATGATTGGAACGGATATAACGGTTTAAATGACCATTACGACCATAGAACGGTAAAAGATACAGCTAATCACTATATTCATTCTTACGATGGAAATACGCATACAAACAACATCGAGGGTGCATGGAAGTTGTTTAAGAATTCGGCAAGGGATATGTATAATAACGTATCGAAAAAACATTTACAATTGTACGTTGACGAGTTCGTTTACAGATACAATATGAGAAACAACATTGAAAGCGATAAATTTAATTGGTTGCTTTTTAATTCGGGGATTAGGACAAAATATGTAACTTTGATAAATGAATAAAGAACTAAACGAAAAAACATTACTGAAAGAAAAGACCATCACAAGCGTTGAATTTGACGGAGAATGGTATTTTAAAGTATCTGATGTAAGTACTTATTTAGAAGAGGACTTATCGGATGTAGAAACTGTTAGTTTACCGCTTAAAGGAGGGGCTATAGAATGTGCGACAATTGATTTTTTAAAGGCGGGGCGAAAAAAAACCGAAAGAACAGAGTTTGACAAAAAAATTATTCAAGCTCTGAATTATAAACCGCAAAGGAAAAAATAAAAAAAAGAACAGAATACTAATCAAAGCTCCTTTAATCAGGGGCTTTTTACATAAAAAAGGGTAAGCCTGAACTTACCCTATAACTCTCTTATAAAAACCAAAAAATCCTAAAGTGGAAATTAAAGTTAAATTTATAAGATTTGTTTCTTTGTTTGTGTTTACTCATGTTTATTGAAATTATAATTATTCATAAAGTAATTTTTTAAAGTAAACACATTCAAAGATAACAAAATCACCGAAAAAGATTAAAAACAGAGAAATTTTTTCGGTGTAAACTTGTATATAGTTACC
>NZ_JBDSMB010000058.1:0-4264 GCF_039916025.1 Flavobacterium sp. | reverse complement strand
TGAATGCTATCATATCTGCAATGATTCGTGGACTAATTATATCAAAAAAAGCCTTTTCAATCTTATTACTACCGGTAAAGGAAATCCTAATCCAAAAGATACCGAGGGCTTTAATGCCGAAATAGTACAAAAATGGAAGATAAAATAAATATTAGAATAATTTAAAAAAGCGCACCATTCAGTGCGCTTTTTTTATCTCAATATCTCCTCAAAACTTGGTTTGAAATAGTTTGGTCCTTTGAGTACTTTACCATCTTCTCGGTAAATTGGTTTCCCATCATGGTCAAGCTTGCTCATATTAGAACGTTGTATTTCGTCAAACACTTCTTCTATTTTGTATTGCAGTCCGTGTTCCAAAATCGTTCCGCAAAGAATATACAGCATATCGCCAAGCGCATCGGCTATTTCTATCAAATCATTATTATGAACCGCTTCCAGATATTCTTCGTTTTCTTCTTTCATAAGGTTGAAGCGCAACATGTTTTTTTGTTCGCCTAAATCGCCTTTCATTTCGTGACTTACACCAAGGCCAAAAGCTGTGTGGAATTCTTTTACAGAGTTGATTTGTTTTTGCATTTTGTAGTAAAATTTATTGTTGATGCAAAATACAACTTTCTGATACAATTGAGTAAATTTGTTGAAAATTTGAAATAAATGTTCACAACTGGTCAATGGACTTTCGCCGCTATCTTTTTTGTTTGTTTTGTAATCGCTGTTTATTTTGCCTATGGGAAAGACAAAGCACTCCATCAAAAAGTATATAAAGGAAGCTATAAAATACTGATTGCTTTTCTACTGTTTATTGCATTGCTGTTTGTTATTAAAGTAACAATGAAGCATTAACCGTTTCTTTGTCAGCATGACAAGTTTGAGTATTATTTTCCCTTTAATAAATTTACACTTACTGTTGCTATATCCGAATTTGGGAATTTAGTAAACACATTGTCATCCGAAAACAATCCCGCTTCGGCGGCAATTTTGTGCAATACATTAATCTCTACAATATACTGATCGGAAAAACCGTGTGTGGCATCATAAGCTGTGGCAGCTGTTACACCAAGGTTTTTTGCAGTTAATTCGGGAGCAATCGTGTGGAGTTCTATCAATAGCAATCCAAATTTTTCTACAAACGGAGACCATTTTTGCAAATGTTCCAATAAGTTGTCTTCCACTTCAGCATTGCTGATTCTTCTACCACGATGTGCAAAAGCACCAGTTGAAGAACTAATTCTGTTGAGAGTTTTCACGGTTGGTTTTTCCCAAATTCTGTTGTGGTCTAAAAACGTTCTCACATTCAACAACTCTTTCAAATCGATTTTGTAATCTTCCTTTAGCGTTTCGGCTAATAACTGTGGTCTTCCGATATCGCCCCAAATTACTTTTGCCCAAATATCAGCTTTAATCAAATTGGCCCTTGTTACTTTTATTGCCGCTTCGTTATAATCAACACCTACCAAAAACAACGGATGCTCGTCGAGCATTCTGCCTCTTGCTGTTTGGCGTTCAATCACATCAAACATATGTTCCAGAAAAGCACCATTTCCACAGCCCATATCCAAAATTCCAATTGGCTGATCCGCAATTGGGCGATTGAAGAGTTCAATGATTATCTGATCAACAATTTTGAAATATTCGGCATGTGCGCCACCGCTACCCCAAACGTTCATTTTTCTGTCAACATGCAATTCTTCTTCGTGTTCTCCAATATTTCGTAGTATGGAAGGATTGCCAAAAAGCAGGTCGTCCATTTTTCGTAGCGTTGGAATATAGGAAACCGTCACACCATACGCGGCGGCTCTTTTAGCATAGAACAAACCGGTTTCGGTGAATTGGTAATTATCGTTTTTCTTGGTAAACCAATCTAAATGTGTCAGGAAATCAAGTATTTCTTTGAAGCATTCTGGTTTTTTGTGAAACTCCTCCGGACGGAAAGACGTTTCCATAAAATACTTATGAAACATTCCTGTCATACCAAGCATCACAATGGTTGGTCCAACCAAAACTCCTTCTATATGATATAAAACCTGCTCCTGAATGCCTTTAATTTTGGCATCATCAGAAAACTGAATTCCAAAGTTTGATTTGTATTTTGTAAACAATTCATTGAGCATTTCAAAAGGCTCAACTTCGAATTTTCGTGGATGAAAATGCTCTGAAAACTGCATCAAATTGAAAACATCCTTATAAAGTGGAATCAGTGAAAAAGCAGTTTCACTTTTATCATTTGTGGTAAAAGTTATTTGGTCATTTTGATTGTCGATATGTTGAACAAGCCAACCTTGCGAAGCCAAAACCCGAAGCGCAACATTCAGGTAACCTTCATTAGCACTAAACTTTGCAGTAAGCTCCTGAAGTGATACTTTTTGCTGTTGCAGTATATAGTCTAAAACACCATTGTTGTGCAAAGAATAGGCTGCAGGAATAGTTACAATTCCGTCTAAATGCCTGAATAAAATACCGCGAAGTTCGCTTTTTGTTTTCATAATTTAAATTTGAATGCGAGCAAATATAATCAATATTAGTAGTATAAAATTCATAACTTTGTGACACTTTATAAACATAGTTTCATGAGAATTTTAAAATATATCTTCTTGCTTATACTTTTGGCGCTGGTTGGAATTACAGTTTATGTAGCCACGCAAAAAGGAGATTTTGAAGTTTCAAAAAGCAGCATTA
The DNA here is from genome assembly GCF_039916025.1 of Flavobacterium sp. Taxonomy (GTDB): domain Bacteria; phylum Bacteroidota; class Bacteroidia; order Flavobacteriales; family Flavobacteriaceae; genus Flavobacterium. Next base: position 1,588 of record NZ_JBDSMB010000058.1, on the reverse strand, counting down.
TAAAAACACAAAGAAGCACCGTTTTTGATTATGTAAATGATTATAAAAACTGGGAAACATTTGGTTCATGGATGCAAAAAGATTCTGATATCAAATTCAATTATGATGCAAAAACCATCGGTGCCGGAGCAAAATGTTCTTTTGAAAACGGTTCAGATGAAGGCGATATTAGAACCGTATTTGTAAAAGAAAATGACAGCCTTGCACAAAAGGCAAATTTCAATGGAACAACAGCCACTATTTCTTGGAAATTTAAAGATACAATTGGCGGTACAAAAGTTACCATATACAGCAAAGGCAAAATGGACATTATTACCAAAATCACTAGTTTTTTCAAAGGTGGTTTAACCTCAATTTTGGGAGATGTTTATGAAAAAAGCCTTCGCAATCTTGACAAAACATTAAACTACGAAATGAAAACTTATTCCATTAAAGTAAATGGGATTGTACAACGTCCATCGGGTTTTTGTTTAAAACAAACTGTTTCCTGCCATATTAAAAGTGTTGGCAAAAACACCAAAATCCTGATGGCACAAATGGTTCATTTTTTCAATAAGAACAAAATTCCAATGGCAGGAAAACCATTTGTAGACTATGATAGGTATGATGTAGCCAATGACTTTGCTACTATTTCAGTTAGTATTCCGGTAAGGCAGCAAATTAATATTTCTGATGGAAGTGATGTTGCTTCGGGAGAAATTATTGCTTTTACCTGTTTGAAAACCACTTTAACCGGTGACTATTCGCATAGCAAAGAAGCTTGGGCTAAAGCCAAAAAATATATTGCTGATAATGGTTTAAAAGAAAACTTTGCAGGAAACTATACTGAAGTGTATGTCAAAACCATTGATGATATTAAGCAGCCTTCTAAATGGATTACGGAGATTTACATTCCGGTTTTCCCAAAAGCGATAGAATTGCCAAAACCTATTTTTGCAGCCGAAAGTCCAACTGTAGAAGCTCCGAAAACAACTACTACTCCAACGGAAACGCCTTAATTTTGCAGTAGATTAAACCTTTTCCGCTATCTTTATTCCAATTAGCTAAATTTTCACATTGCAAGAAGAAAAGGATTTCATTCAGGAATTATTAAATCCAAAAACGCAGAATGCTGCGTTTCAAAAACTCTTGCGGGATTATCAACGACCATTGTATAATCACATTCGGAGCATTGTTTTAAACCACGATGATGCCGATGATGTTTTGCAAAATACATTTGTCAAAGTCTTTCAGTATTTAAAAGATTTCAAAGGCGAAAGCAAATTGTTTTCCTGGATGTATCGAATAGCAACTAATGAAGCCATTACGTTTATCAATCAAAAGGCAAAACGAAACGGCACAACCAGCGAAGCGATGCAAACCAGAATTGTAGATAACCTAAAAGCAGAAACTTATTTTGATGGGAATGAAATTCAAATCAAATTACAAAAAGCGGTTTCATTGCTGCCGGAAAAACAACAGTTGGTTTTTAAAATGAAATATTACGAAGAACTAAAATATGAAGAACTCTCGGAAATTCTCGGAACATCTGTTGGTGCGCTAAAAGCATCGTATCACCATGCTGTGAAGAAAATTGAAGAATTTATAA
>NZ_JBDSMB010000057.1:0-1540 GCF_039916025.1 Flavobacterium sp. | reverse complement strand
CGAGTAGCAGAAGTGTTTTCGATGAGGCCACAACTATATCAATTGATTATTCCTTATTAGACATAGAAGAAATCAAGGCTGAAATTGAAAGACAAAGAATAATAGGTTCACGCCAAGGTTTAGAAATTAAGCCCAATTTAGGCGATGGTGATGAACTTGATTTAGAAGATGTTGAAGAAATGGATGATGATTCCGAAGGAAACTCTAAGAAATCAAAAGCAACAGAAGACGAAGAAGAAACTGATTATAAAGGCAAAATTGCTATGTATTATTCAAGGATTCTATTCTTTGCGTTTTTAACTAATTCAAGAGTTAAATCCCTACAAGATATTCTAAGTCATATTAAAGGTAATGCAAGTAATTTGCGGATTATTTCAAATTTAAATCTTGATAATGTTATTCTCGAGTTATTTCAAAAACACCTTAATCCATTTATATTAAGTGAACTTGATTATAAAATTCAAAACATTAATTCATTAGCAAACGACACGACAATTGCTCCAATTGAGAGAGCAAGCAATGCTCTGAAAAAATTTGGTCGTTTATCAGAATCCGAAGTTGTTACACCAGAAATAGTAACCGAAATGATTATTAATGCATTTCCAGTTAATGCAATTAATAAATCTACAATGCTATTAGATATTGCAGCAAAACAAGGTGAGTTTGTTTATGCGGTATATAAAAAATTTGGAAAAGAAGTAGCTAGCAATTTTTACTCCATTCCTACATCAAAAATTGCTTATGAATTTACACGAAAAGTTTACACGTTACTTGAATTAGATATCAACCTAATTGAAGACAACTATACATCATATGATTTAATCAAAGAAAACAAATTGATTAAAGACAAAACCATCAAAATAAATAAAAAAAAAATGAAGTTTAATGTAATCGTTGGCAATCCGCCATATCAACAGAGTGATTTAGGTGCAAATAAAAACAGTGCTTCACCAATATATAACGAATTTGTTGAAATTGGGAAAAAACTAAATCCTGAACATATTTCTATGATTATGCCAACTCGTTGGTATGCTGGTGGAAAAGATTTGGATTCTTTTAGAGACCAAATGCTTAATGATATTCACATTTCAGAGTTACATGATTTTCTTAAACCTGATTTGATTTTTCAGAATATAAATCTTAGAGGTGGAATATGTTATTTTTTGTGGAATAAGTCTTACGACAATAGTAAAAGTTTAACCAAAGTCCTAACTTACAATGATGATTTAACACCGAAAGTTAATATCCGTAGGTTAAGAACGGAGGATTCAGATATTTTAATTCGTCATAGCCTAGCTGTTGAAATGCTAAAAAAGATAAAAACACATAAAGACTTTATCTCATTAGAAAACACTGTATCAGCAAGAAAACCATTTGGTTTAGATGCAAACGTTGTTAAAAAATCAACTTTATTTAGAAGCTCTAACAAAGGCTTGAAAAATCCTGTTTTATGCTATGGTAAAGGCAAACAAATTGGTTATATAAATAGAGCCGAAATTATAAAAAACACAGAATGGATAGATAAGTATAAGGTTTTTAC
>NZ_JBDSMB010000056.1:0-10840 GCF_039916025.1 Flavobacterium sp. | reverse complement strand
TAGCAGTGTCAGGAATAATAATTCCGGAAGCAGTTTGAGTTTCTGCCGCTGCAGGTTCAATGATCACTCTGTCTGAAAGAGGTTTGATATTTAATGCCATAATTGTATGTTTATGTTATTTGAATGTTGTGTTTACTGCTAGTCAGAAATTGTGCCAAGTACTAAAACTGACTTTTTTTACAAAAAAAAATGCCAGCATGTCAGTGCTGGCATTATATTTATGAAATATAATTTATTTTTTTGGAGTTTCAGCTGGTTTAGCCGGAGCTGGCACTGAAGTTTTTGGAGTAGCATTCTCATCAATTATTTTAGATTCTGAAGCGCCCATCATTCCAGGAAAGCTTAAACTTGATAATAAAATCAAAACAATTAATAAAGTAGCAAGCGTCCAAGTACTTTTATCTAAAAAGTCAGTTGTTTTTTGAACACCACCCATTTGAGTTGATCCACCTAGTGATGAAGATAAACCACCACCTTTAGGGTTTTGTACCATAATCACGATTATCAATAGAAAACAAACTATTGTTATTAGCACTAAAAAAATTGTAAAATTAGCCATTCTTATAAATTATTATTTTGTTGTAAAGTTTTAATATCCGAAATTCGGTCTGCAAAGAAACTACTTTTTTCTGGATATTTCAAAATTAATATTTCATAGGCCTGAATTGCTTTTGAATATTTTTTTTGTTCTAAATATACCCGGGCTAAAGTCTCTGTCATCAATTGGGAAGTATCTTCTGAAATGACTTCTATTGCTGGGACTGTGGCGTCTTTTGCTATTGGAGTTAGCTTCGGATTGTTTTCGATGAACTTGTCTATTAAATCAGATTTTTTCTTTTTATCATTATCAATTAAAGCGCTGTTTTCTTCTCTGACGATTGGTTTTAATCGCGACAATTGCAGCCATTCCTGGAAAGAATGCTTTTCGTTTTTTGAGAACTCTAATGGTTTTCCGATAGCTAATTTTTCTTCGGCCTTTTGTTCTTCTGTAGTTGTAGCTTCTTTAATAGAAGTTAAAATCGATTGTTCCAAGGCATCAACGACTGGCTGATTTGCTTCCACGATAATATGTTCGCTTCCAATGACGCTCATATTCATTAGCTCCTCCAGTTTCTTTTCATACAAGCCTTTTTGTACAGAAACAAACGAATCTGAAGTGATAAAGTCGAATAAAATGCTTCTGTCTGTAGTATATGCCGCAGAAACTTTTAAAGCATAATTATAATTAAAACTATCCTGATTATACAGATGCTTTAACTTCAATACACGGGCACTTTGAAAGTATGGAAATGCACTTAAAACACTATCCAATGTGTCAGCGTATCTATCATTGATAGCATCCGGTTTATTGAGTAAGTATGTATAATCTGTTAAATTCAATTTTTCAGTGTTCAGTGTTCAGTGTTCAGTTTAAGAGGTGTCAATTTACAAAAAAAACTGCCAACTGCTACTGAATACTGCTTACTAGTTTTACCATTTGGCCAAAGACTCATTAAAAACATCCTGCGTTATACGCTCAAAAATTTCATCGATATAGTCATTTAATACCGAGCCCGTTGGAAGTGTGCTTCCTTCATAATCTCTATAAAAAGAAAAACGTTTCTCAAAGTTATCGGCTTCTTTATTTTTATTGTTAAAACGAACCATCACTGAAATAGTCAATCTGCTTTGAGCAGCAGTTTGAGCAGCAGTGGCTTGCATAGGTGTTGTTCTGTATTCTACGATTTCACCTTCATAAAGCAAATCGCCATTGGAATTGGTCAAATTCAAATTGGTTTGATTCTGAATAATTTCCTGAAGTTTTATTGTAAATTTTCTTTCGATTCCAGGTTCAATCAATTCGGCATTATTCTGAAAATAATTCACCTGAAATGTCTTGGCATCGATAGGCTTGGCTCCTGTAAAGTTATACACAGAACAACTGTTGACGCAAAGAGCAAGGATGAAAATAGAAAGTATTTTTAAAAACTTCATGGTAACAATTAAAGACCGCTAAAGTAATTATTTATTTTGAATTATGGAAGGCTAAAATTGGTAGTAGTATTCGGCAAAAGCATAGAAGTCAACAAGGTTCATGCTACCGTCTAAAACCTCTGTGCCAATTGAGAAATCTTTAATGTTATGTGTTGGAGTATTAGAAGTAGACATTGCTATACCATAATGATAATAATTTGGGTCAGCTGCCCCTCTGTCAAAACCTCCTGCTATTCCTGTCGAAGCCACACTGTCTACAAAGAAATTTGGATCCGTTAACGATTTTACTCTTGCTGCAGCTAAAACAGCATTATAGAGAGGATTAGTATTAGCAACATATGTTCCATCAAAATGGAAATTTTTAACGATATCAGTTGAACCACTGGTCATTTTTTCAAATGAAGTCATATTCCCACTAGCATACATCATGTGATATTCTCCGGCACCTGTACCAGTTCTTATGAAATCAACGGCTAACATATCTTCATTAACCACACAGCTTATTGTAAAACTACTTCCATATGAATACGCATAAGTTCTTGTAGCAGCGTTAAATGTATAAGGCAATCCGTTAATGCTACTAATTTTATTGTCTGAGTTGTAAGTGATTGTATTAGTTTCTGAAATAACACCACTAGTATATTTTACGTCAAGGATAACACGATTTTGTGAATCATAGGTGAATTCTTCAACGATAGTTCCATCAGCAAGTGTAATGTTTGTCAATAAATCATTGTTGATGTTCCATTGTCTTTCGTTTGACGTGCCGCCATAAAAAACAACTTTTTGCAAATCAGAATCATTAACAATAGTGTCATCATTATCAGTACAAGAGAATAATGTGGCAGCTAAAGCGAAAAGAAAGATAATTTTTTTCATAGGTATTGATATTAATTTGGGTTGCGTAAACGTAAAACCTTATTTGTTAAATAAAAAAATTATAGGTCGTATTGCTTAATTTTCCGATAAAGTGTTCTTTCAGAGATTCCTAACTCATCTGCTGCTGCTTTTCTTTTGCCTCTGTGACGTTCCAAAGATTTCTTGATAAGTTCAATTTCTTTTTGCTCTAATTTCAATACTTCTTCTTCGTCAATCGTTTCGGCCATTAAGTAATTGGTATCATCGTCATCGTCAAATTCCTCTTGGTCTACTTCATTTTGTGAAGTGCTCGAATTCAATCTTGGTTCATCTGCAAAATTAGAAGCAGTTTCTTCCTTTTGTCCAAATACTTTCTGAATCAAATTCTTATTCATTTCCTGTACTTTAGAACTTCCGTTTTGCATTAATTCCATGGTTAACTTTTTCAAATCATGCAAATCACTTTTCATGTCAAAAAGCACTTTGTAAAGAATATCTCTTTCGGTAGAAAAATCATTCGTTGCCTTTTTTCCGCCAATAACAGAAGGCAAATTACTGCCTTCAATAGGTAAATAGGATTGAATGGTTGCTAAGGTAATCTCACGATTTGTTTCCAAAACGGAAAGTTGCTCGGCAAAATTTCTAAGCTGACGAATGTTTCCGCTCCAGCGGTATTTTTGCAAAAACTGAACAGCTTCATCGCTCAGTTTAACGGGCGGCATTTTGTATTTATGCGCAAAATCTGAAGCAAATTTCCGAAATAATAAATGAATGTCATCTTTCCTGTCACGTAATGCCGGCAACGGAATATCAACCGTGCTCAAACGATAATATAAATCTTCACGGAATTTTCCTTTCTCGATAGCATCAAATAAATTTACATTCGTAGCCGCAACAATACGTACATTGGTTTTTTGAACCTGCGAAGAACCGACTTTGATAAACTCTCCGTTTTCTAAAACACGTAGCAAACGCACTTGGGTTGTCAAGGGCAATTCACCAACTTCATCCAGGAAAATAGTTCCGCCATCTGCTACTTCAAAATAACCTTCACGCGCAGCATTGGCACCGGTAAACGAGCCTTTTTCGTGTCCGAAAAGTTCACTGTCAATGGTTCCTTCCGGGATAGCTCCACAGTTTACAGCGATATATTTTCCGTGTTTTCTATGCGAAAGCGTATGAATGATTCTGGGAATACTTTCTTTACCAACACCACTTTCTCCGACAACCAACACCGAAATATCAGTTGGAGCAACCTGTATGGCTTTTTCTATTGCACGATTAAGTTTTGGGTCATTCCCAATAATCTCAAATCGTTGTTTTATGTTTTGAACGCTTTCCATAATTAGTTAATTTGCATATCACTATATCCAACGGCTTCTCCGATAAGGGTTCCACTGGTACAGTTGGTGATTTTTACATTTACGAAATCTCCAATTTTATAATTCTCTCTTGGGAAAACAACCACTAAGCTCTGTGAATTCCTTCCTGATAATTGTTCTTCTGATTTTTTAGAAACTTTCTCTACCAAAACTTCTACAGTTTTGCCAACAAATTCCTGGGTTCTTTCCAAACCATGCTTGCGTTGCAAGTCCACAATTTCCTGTAAACGTCTTTGCTTGGTTTCTTCTGCAACATCATCATCCATTTTACGTTCGGCCAAAGTTCCGGGACGTTCGGAATAAGCATACATATAACCAAAACTATATTTCACATATTCCATCAAGTCCAAAGTATCCTGATGATCTTCTTCCGTCTCTGTTGGGAAACCAGCAATCATATCCTGTGTAATAGAACTTTCAGGAAGTATGGTTTTTATTTTATCAATCAGGGCCATATATTCGGCTCTAGTGTGTAAACGATTCATCGCTTTTAAAACCCGGTCACTACCACTTTGAACAGGTAAGTGGACATGTTTACAGATGTTTGGGTATTTCGCAATCACATACAAAACACTTTCGTGCATGTCCTGCGGATTGGATGTCGAAAATCGGATACGCATTTTAGGGAATTGAATCGCTACCATTTCAAGCAATTGATCAAAATCGACTGCAGTAGCTTGTTGCATTTCGGTAGCTTTTTCAAAATCCTTTTTCAAACCGCCACCATACCAAAGATAACTGTCGACATTTTGTCCCAACAGCGTTATTTCCTTAAATCCTTTATCCCATAAATCTTTGATTTCTCCTAATATGCTTTGAGGTTCACGGCTTCGTTCACGTCCGCGTGTGAAAGGCACCACGCAAAAGGTGCACATATTATCGCAACCACGTGTAATAGAAACAAGAGCGGTAACGCCATTGCTCATCAAACGCACAGGTGAAATATCGCCATAGGTTTCTTCTTTTGATAAAATCACATTGATAGCATCTCTGCCATCTTCGACTTCTCTTAGTAAGTTTGGTAGATCTTTATAAGCATCCGGGCCAACAACCATGTCGACAATTTTCTCTTCGTCAAGAAATTTCTCTTTCAAACGTTCTGCCATACAGCCCAAAACGCCAACTTTCATTCCGGGGTTTACTTCGCGTTTTACCGCATTGTATTTTTCCAAACGTTTTCTAACAGTTTGTTCGGCTTTATCTCTTATAGAACAAGTGTTTACCAAAACCAAATCGGCTTCTTCTAATATAGTAGTAGTGTTATAACCTTCGTTGGTCATGATAGAAGCTACGATTTCACTATCCGAAAAATTCATCGCACAGCCATAACTTTCTATAAATAGTTTCTTTGTATTTCCAGCTTTTTGTTCCAAAACAAGACTACTGCCTTGTTTCTTCTCATCAATTTCCTTTTCCATTTATGCTAATAAAAAATAATATAATGCAAACCAAACACCCAAAAAGAATAGTCCGGCAAATAAGTCATTCATATTGTTTTTCAAATCTTTCTTTACAAATAATCTATAAAGTACCCATATCAAAAAAAGGACGATAAAAATGAAAGGCGTATAAAGTCTCATTATTGATTGGTGTTTTAAATTCGAAAAACAGAAAGGCAAAGATAATACTAAATTACAAAATGTGACAAGATGGCAGTTGAGAATTAACTTAGATTTAGTTTTTAAAAAGAAAATGCTATTTTCTGCCTAATAAAATTCTGTAACATTTCAATTTTAATATGTAACATTCTATCAGGCTTATTGCTCTAAATTTGAGAAACAAAATCATAACAAATATTAATTAAAACTAAAAAGATGAAACAACTAACACACATTAGAAACGCTTCTTTAAAGTATTTTGCAACTGCAGTACTTTTTCTTTCCCAAACTCTTATCTGGGCACAGGAAACTACCACAACAAAAAAAACAGTTGATGTAGATTTGAATGTCGATGATGGCAGTGGTGAATGGTATGTACAACCGTGGGCTTGGGTTGTCGGAGCTGCTATTTTTATAATAATTATTGTTGCTCTTTTAAGAGGTAAAAGCGAATAAAACTTTCTTTTTAAAAATTCAAAAGCGCAGTATATAAAAAAATCACATACTTTTGCCGACACAAACAATCGGGATATGGCAAAGAATTTAGTTATCGTTGAGTCACCAGCAAAGGCAAAAACAATCGAAAAATTTTTAGGAAGTGAATTCCAGGTAGAGTCAAGCTACGGGCATATTGCCGACTTGCCTTCCAAGGAAATAGGAGTAGATGTTCTCAACGGTTTTAAGCCAAAATACGAAGTCTCATCCGATAAGAAAGCTTTAGTTACGAAGCTGAAGAGTTTAGCTAAAAATGCCGATATGGTTTGGTTAGCTTCCGATGAGGACCGAGAAGGAGAAGCAATTTCCTGGCACTTAGCGGAAGAATTAAAATTAGATAAAGCCAAAACCAAACGTATTGTTTTTCATGAAATCACAAAAAATGCGATTTTAAAAGCTATTGACAATCCAAGAGAAATCGATTATAACTTAGTTAATGCACAACAGGCACGTAGAGTTTTAGACAGATTAGTAGGATATGAACTTTCTCCGGTATTATGGAAAAAAGTAAAAGGCGGATTATCTGCCGGTCGTGTTCAATCTGTTTCGGTTAGACTAATTGTTGAAAGAGAAAGAGAAATACAAGACTTCAAAGCAGTAGCGTCTTATTCAGTAACAGCTGAATTCACTAACGAAGCAGGAAAAGTGGTGAAAGCCAAATTACCAAAAAACTTCGCTACTAAAAAAGAAGCCGAAGATTTTTTGAATAAAAATATTGGTTCTACTTATAAAGTAGCCGATTTGGAAACTAAGCCGACTAAGAAATCGCCGGCTGCTCCATTTACAACATCAACGTTGCAACAGGAAGCTGCCCGTAAATTGTATTTGCCAGTTGGAATTACGATGCAAATCGCACAGCGTTTATACGAAGCAGGTTTGATTACTTATATGAGAACGGATAGTGTGAACTTGTCACAGGAAGCGATGGCTGCGGCTGAAGCTGAAATTAGCAAGTCGTACGGGAAAGAGTTCTCAAAACCAAGAACTTTCAATACGAAAAGTAAAGGCGCGCAGGAAGCTCACGAAGCGATACGTCCAACAGATATGTCGAGAAGTTCGGTGAATGTCGAAAGAGATCAGGCACGTTTATACGATTTGATTTGGAAAAGAACATTGGCATCTCAAATGAGCGATGCTGAATTAGAAAGAACTAATGTAAGGATTGAAGCTAATAATCACTCTGAGATTTTCCAGGCATCAGGTGAAGTAATCAAATTTGAAGGTTTCTTAAAAGTATATTTAGAAGGCAATGACGATGACGATGAAGAACAGGAAGGAATGTTGCCAGCGTTGAAAGTGAATGAAAGATTGTTAAACAATAACATCACTGCAACTGAAAGATATACAAGAGCGGCTTCAAGATACACAGAAGCTTCTTTGGTAAAGAAATTAGAAGAATTGGGTATTGGTCGTCCATCGACTTATGCGCCAACAATTTCTACGATTATTGCCAGAACGTATGTTGAAAAAGGGAACTTAGAAGGCGTAGAAAGAAAATATACGCAGCTTACGCTTCAGGCAAATAAAGTTGACGAAAAAATTTTAAAAGAAAATACAGGTTCTGATAAAGGCAAATTAGTGCCAACAGATATCGGAACTATTGTGAATGATTTTTTGGTAAAGAATTTTGCAGCGATATTGGATTATAATTTCACTGCCAAAGTCGAGCAGGATTTTGACGAAATCGCTGAAGGAAATATTGATTGGGCAAAGATGATGCAGGAATTCTACGATAAATTCCATCCAAATGTTGTTCAGGTTCAGGATACAGCCGAAAGAGAAAGCGGCGAAAGAATATTAGGTAAAGATCCAAAAACAGGTAAACAGGTTTTAGTTCGTTTAGGGAAATTTGGGCCGGTTGCACAAATTGGTGAAGCTGATGATGAAGAAAAGCAATTTGCGAGTTTGCGTCAGGAACAAAATATTGGAAGCATCACTTTGGAAGAAGCATTGAATTTGTTTTTACTGCCAAAAAACTTAGGTGTATATAAAGGAGAGGATGTTGAAGTAAGCAATGGCCGTTTTGGGCCTTATGTTCGTTTCGGAAAACAATTCATTTCATTGCCAAAAGGGGAAGATCCATTGGATGTGACTATGGAAAGAGCACAAGAGTTAATTAATGAGAAAGCGCAAGCAGATGCTCCGATTGCAACGTATAAAAATGAGCCTGTTCAAAAAGGTGTTGGTCGTTTTGGGCCATTTTTGAAATGGAATGGCATTTTTATCAACGTAAGTAAAAAATATAATTTTGATAATTTATCTCAGTCTGATGTAGAAGAATTGATAGAAGAGAAATTGCAAAAAAACATCGATAAGGTAATTCATAACTGGAAGGAAGAAGGAATTTTGGTTGAAAAAGCACGTTGGGGAAAATCAGTAATCACTAAAGGCAAAATCAAGATAGAATTAAATAAAGATGTTGATGCTTCAAAATTGACTTTGGAAGAAGTGAAAGAGTTAATCGAAAAGAAAACACCGGCAAAAAAGACTGCGGCTAAAAAAACCACCAAAAAAGCACCTGCTAAAAAAGCAGTAGCTAAAAAGAAATAAACTATGGAATTTGATTTTCTATCACCTGTTGATAACGAAATTATTCAATATATAAACGGATTGTCATCCCAACATTTGGGAAGTAAAGTTACTTTTCACACTGATAAGGATTTTCCGGACATCGACAAAGTTAAGATTGCCATTATTGGCGTATTAGAAAACCGTGGTGCAGTAAATTACGTTGATGATGAAGTAAATCTGGATGCTGTCCGTAAAGAATTATATGGTTTGTTTCCGGGGAACTGGCAAAGTTCGATTGCTGATTTAGGAGATATTGTTCCGGGAAATTCTTTAGAAGACACTTTTTTTGCTTTACAAAAAGTAGCAGCTAAATTAATCCGCAAAGGAATTATCCCTATAGTTATTGGAGGTTCACAGGATTTGACCTATCCATTATACAGAGCATACGATAATCAGGAGCAAATGGTTAATCTGGTTTCTATAGATAGCAAATTTGATTTTGGGAAACAGGAAGATGGAATTAAAGCCAATTCTTATTTGTCAAAAATAATTTTGGATGAGCCGAATAATCTTTTTAATTATACTAATATAGGATATCAAACTTATTATAATTCGCAGGAAGAGATTGATTTAATCGAAAAATTATTTTTTGATGCTTACAGATTAGGAGAAATTTCAAACAATATTGAATTATCAGAGCCAACTTTACGGGATGCAGATATAGTTAGTATAGATTTAAATGCTGTAAAGTCCTCTTATTCAGGAAATTTTATTACTTTTACGCCAAACGGATTTGATGGAAAAGAAATCTGTAGTTTATCGAGATATGCCGGTATTAGTGACAAAGTGAGTTCATTAGGAATTTTTAATTACAACAATAAAAAAGAAGGGTCAGTTCTTATTTCTCAAATAATCTGGTACTTTATTGAAGGAGTTAATTATCGTTCAAATGAATATCCTTTTGGAACAAAAGAAAATTATATAAAATACATTGTGCCGTTAGAAAACGAAGAATTGGTTTTCTATAAGAGTAATAAAACCGGAAGATGGTGGATAGAAATTAATTTTTTTGCAGGTCAACACAATAAACTTAAAAAAAACACGTTATTATCTTGTTCACATGATGAATATTTAGCTGCCTGTGGCAACGAAATACCAGAAAGATGGTGGAAAGCACAACGAAAAAATTCAATTTAATAAAATACAAATATAAATAAACCTACAAATTATATAAAAAAGCGACACTTTATCGTTAAAAGATGCATTTTATCGATAAATTATTTTTTTAATTACAAGAATAATTCTATTTTTGGAATGTGAATTATTATGATGGAAAATTGTAAGTGAAATTTAATATTAATTAATTGCTTTTTTGAAAAATAATAAATAGGTTTACGGCCTTAAAAAAATATTCAAATTAACCCCAAAATATACATATGAAGAAGTTCATAACATTTGCGTCATTTTTAGCTTTATTAACCAGTTGTGGTGGATCAAGTGATAAAGGTGAATTGGTAGGAGTTAAAGGAAAAAAATGGCATCCAGAAAAGCCATTTGGAATGACTTTAATACCTGGTGGAGCATACATTATGGGTAAATCGGATGATGACCCAGCAAATATTCAGGATTCACCAACTAAAACTGTTACAGTTAGATCATTCTATATGGATGAAACTGAAATAACAAATAGCGAGTACCGTCAATTTGTAGAATGGGTAAAAGATTCTACAATAAGAGTGCGTTTGGCTATTCTTGCTGATGAAGTTGGACAAACTTCTACTGGTAAGGGTGGAAAAGGAGGCGGAAAAGGTGGAAGCATTGGAGATTTTGCTTTCAATGATACTGATCCTGCAAAAATGACTCCTTATGATAAATACATGTATGAGAATTATTACAGTGTAGGAACTGATGATGATCCATATGCTGGAAGAAGACTGAATAAAAAAATCAAGCTTATTAAAGACACTAAAAAATATCCAGACGAGTATTATACTGAAGTTATGGATACAATGTATTTGCCTT
>NZ_JBDSMB010000055.1:0-8504 GCF_039916025.1 Flavobacterium sp. | reverse complement strand
ACCGATTCTAAAAGAGTTTCAAAACCACTCCGAATAAAGGAAATCGATTCCACGCAGGAAGTTCGAATGAACACGACTGACGGCGAATTAAATCGTGTGCTTGGTGGCGGAATTGTTCCAGGCTCATTAATACTTTTGGGCGGAGAACCTGGCATCGGAAAAAGCACATTGCTATTGCAGATTTCTTTAAAATTGCCTTATAAAACCTTATATGTTTCTGGTGAAGAAAGTCAGAAGCAAATAAAAATGCGTGCTGAAAGGATCAATCCCAACAGCGACAACTGCTATATTTTGACCGAAACCAAAACACAAAATATCTTTCGTCATATTGTAGAAACCGAACCCGATATTGTCATTATCGACTCGATACAAACATTGCATACCGATTATATAGAATCCACCGCAGGAAGCATTTCTCAAATCAGGGAAACCACGGCCGAATTGATAAAATTTGCCAAAGAAACCAACATTCCGGTTATATTGATTGGTCATATTACCAAAGACGGAAACATTGCCGGACCAAAAATCTTGGAACACATGGTCGACACGGTTTTGCAATTCGAAGGCGACAGAAATCACGTTTACCGTATACTCCGTTCTCTCAAAAACCGTTTTGGCTCGACCGCCGAATTGGGAATTTATGAAATGCAGGGTTCGGGTTTGCGCGAAGTTTCCAATCCTTCCGAAATTTTAATTTCGCATCGCGAAGAAGAACTTTCAGGAACAGCCATTGCTTCCACAATGGAAGGAATGCGGCCTTTGATGATTGAAATCCAGGCATTAGTTTCAACCGCTGTTTATGGAACACCACAACGAAGCACAACGGGTTATAATGCCAAACGACTGAATATGATTTTGGCTGTATTAGAAAAACGAGCCGGTTTCCGTCTCGGAACAAAAGATGTTTTTCTGAATATTACCGGTGGAATTTCTGTTGATGATCCGGCGATTGATTTGGCTGTTGTTGCCGCCATCTTGTCTTCCAATGAAGATATTGCTGTTGGTAAAGATGTCTGTTTTGCCGGCGAAGTCGGTCTTTCGGGTGAAATTCGCCCCATAAATCGTGTCGAACAACGCATTCAGGAAGCTGAAAAGTTAGGTTTTTCGACTATTTTTGTATCTAAATACAATAAGATTGCCGCCAAGTTTCCGGGAATAAAAATCGTTTTGGTTTCGAAAATCGAAGAAGTAGTTGAGCAATTGTTTGGATAAGATAAATTGCTATCGTTACCTTTACAATAAAAGTTAAAAAAAAAGCGTTTTTAAATAAATACAAACGAACTATTTATGAAAACAAAGCTCTTATTCCTATTATCCCTATTTACGGTTTTAATTTCATGTTCCGAGCAAAGTCAATTTAACCAGTTTGTTGATTTCGGAGCAGAAAATCGTTGGCAAAAACCAGATGTAAAAACATTTGAATTTGATGTAACCGATGATTCCCATTTGTATAATCTTATATTCAAATTCAGTCACGTTTACGATTATCAATTCGATACTGTTCCTATAAATTTCACCATCGAAAATCCCGCGGGCGAAAAGGAAAATTTTTCTGTTGATTTAATGATAAAAGATAGTGCGGGCAAAGAATTAGCCGAATGTGCAGGCGATGTCTGCGATTTGAAATATTCAATTAAAGAAAAAACAAAACTCCAAAAAGGAAAATATAAAGTAACCATTTCGCATAGTTTTGAAGGACCATATCTCCCAAATGTAATCGGAATTGGATTGAACGTTGACAGCATAAAATGAAAAAAGCAAAACGAAAAGTAATTCTTCTCCTGAAAATCTTCGGCACTTTGGTGCTGCTGGGTTTGGTATTGGTTTTGGCTTTTCGTAACACCATCCTGAACAAAGTTATTCATCAGGTTGACTATCAAATGGAACGCGATTATCAGTGTAATGTTACGATACAAAAAGCAGAATTTCACGGTTTGACCAATGTAGAATTTCAGCATATTGCTTTGGTTCCAAAACAAGCGGATACATTGATTCACATAAACGAATTAAAAACCAGCGTCAACATCTGGAAGCTTTTAGTCGGCGATATTCAATTGGGGAAACTGGAAGTCAACAAAGGATTCATTC
Organism: Flavobacterium sp.; assembly: GCF_039916025.1. GTDB lineage: Bacteria > Bacteroidota > Bacteroidia > Flavobacteriales > Flavobacteriaceae > Flavobacterium. The sequence continues at coordinate 6,416 of NZ_JBDSMB010000055.1, read as the reverse complement.
AATTGGTAAAAACCAAAAACGGTAGTAATTATGATGCTTTCCTGCATTCCAAAAAAGAGAAAGATGAAAATGCTGAAATCAATTATGCTAAACTTTTAAACCGAATTTCTTCCCGATTGATGGATTTGGTTCCGACCGATATGCAGGTCAAAGGCTTTGCTTTCAAAATCAATGATAACGGTAATAAAGTGATTTTTGACTTTAACGAATTGACTTTAGCAAATAAAAAACTCACCACCATAATTCAGGTAACTTCGGATAAGTTTTCACAACAATGGAGCATAAACGGCTTTGCCGATCCCAGAGACAGAAAGGCGGATTTGACATTTTCCAATACTAAAAACGACACCATCAGAATTCCATATATTGATAAGAGATTCAATCTGAAAACGGGTTTTAAATCAATTCATTTCAACTTAGAGAATTTAGCCATGGATAGTGGCGAACTACATATTGATGGTTATTCTTCGATTCAGGATTTGGTTGTAAATAATCCAAAGATTGCGAGCAAAGACGTGATTATAAAGAATGCGCGTTTTGATTATCGCTGGATAGTTGGAGAACGTTTTATTGCTTTGGACAGCACATCGACGGTTGAGCTGAATAAAATCAAATGTCAGCCTTATGTTTCTTATACAAATGACAAGGATAAAGTTTATCAGCTTAAACTGAAAATTCCGAAAATGAAAGCACAGGATTTCATCAGCTCTTTGCCAACGGGATTATTCCGCCATTTTGAAGGTATGGAAGCGAAAGGAAATTTTAGCTATGCGTTGAATTTTGGTTATAACAATCACAAGCCAAATAATATAATTTTTGAAAGCACGCTCAAACCGAAAGGCATAAAAATCACTAAATATGGCGAAGCCGATCTGAACAAAATCAATGGACCGTTTACTTATCGCGCTATCGATAAAGGTGTTTTACAACGTCCAATTTTTATCGGTTCCGGAAGCGGAAATTATACGCCTTTGAGTATGATGTCGCCCTATCTAAAAAAATGCGTACTAACCAGCGAAGATCCTTCATACATGTCACATCGCGGATTTATCAATGCGGCTTTCAAGGAATCTATTGCCCAGAATATCAAAACAAAAAAATTCAAACGAGGCGCCAGTACGATTAGCATGCAGTTGGTGAAAAATGTTTTTCTGACGCGTGAAAAAACATTATCGAGAAAACTCGAAGAAATTTTATTGGTTTATATCATGGAAAATAACCATATCAGTTCTAAAGACCGTATGCTCGAAGTGTATTTTAATGTTATAGAATGGGGACCAAACATATACGGAATTGCCGAAGCGTCTCAGTTTTACTTTCAAAAAAAACCTTGGGATTTGAACGTAAACCAATGTTTGTTTTTGGCAACGATAATCCCGAATCCAAAAGGCTTTATGGGAAAATTTAATGCTGAGAACAGATTAAAACCTGCCGCAAAACAAACTCAAAATTTCCTGACCAATTTGATGTTCAAACGCGGTATTCTGACAGCGAATGATACTATTGGAAACTTCCCTTTATTTATTTCCGGTCCGGCCAAATATTTTCTCAAACAAAAACCACCAGCTATCAGAAACGACAATGCTCCCGTGGAAGAGTTTGAATTTTAATTTTTGAAATAAGTTTATCCCGCTCCCAACCTTTTTGTGTTATTAGGTCTCTATAAAAGAATACACCTAATTTTTAAACACATGAAAAAAATCCTTTTTACCTTCCTGTTTTTGGTTTCTGCAACCATGCTTGCTCAAAAACCAATTTTTACGACTGCCAAAGTCAAAGCAGCGACAGTTTATTTCAATGCTGCCGAATTATCACAAACCACTTCGGTAAATCTTCCTGCCGGAACGAGTGAAGTCGTGATAAAAAATGTCGCCGACTATTTGAATGAAAACACCGTGCAGATTGGCGCTCCAAATTCCGTAACTGTTTTATCGGTGCAGTTTACACAAAATTATATTTCAGAATATGAAATTGATGAAGCAAGTCCGGTGATTAAAAAAGTGCGTGACAGCATTTCAATCGTCAAAAAAGAAATCAAAAAAGTACAAATTGAAATCTATGCAGATCAACAAACGATTGCTCTTTTAGATGCTAATCAAACGGTTGGTGGCGCCAATACAGGTCTGAATGTTGCCGAATTGATTAAGTTAGTTGATTTCTATAAAACCAAGAGAAATGAAATCGATAATGCGGTTGTTATTTTACAGGAAAAAGAAGCTGTGCTCAATCGTAAATTCATAAGCCTAAACGATAAACTCGAAATCAACACCAAAAAAGAAGACAAAACCTCTAAAGGAAAACTGATTATTCAGGTGATGAATGAAACTGCCGGATTGGTTAATTTGGATATAAATTACATTACCAACAATGCTTCCTGGAAACCCTTTTATGATTTGCGTGCAGAGAACATTACTTCACCAATTAACATGATGTATAAAGCGCAGGTAATTCAAAATACAGGTGTCGACTGGAAGAAAGTTGATTTGACATTATCTTCAGGGAATCCAAATCAGAATAATCAGATTCCGTTGTTAAGTTCTTGGTTTTTGAGATATGCCGAAATTTATGAAAAAGAAGTGAATTTAGGCATGCAAAATAGCATTCGAGGAAAAGCTGCTGGCGTTACATTAGATGAAGTCGTAATCCAGAGCAACATGGGTTATTTCAAAAAAGATAAATCTTCAATTTCCCAATACACAACAATTAATGAAAACCAACTCAACGTTTCGTTTGATATAGATATTCCGTATGATATTTTATCCAATGGAAAACCTCATAGTGTGGCGCTGAAAGAAATAAAATTACCGGCTACTTATAAATATTATGCGGTACCAAGAGTAGAAAAAGAAGCATTTCTTTTGGCAGAAATCAATGATTATTCGAAATACAATTTATTATCAGGTGAAGCCAATATTATCTTCGAGGGATTGTATGTAGGTAAAACTGTGATTAATCCAAACCAAACTTCAGACACTTTGAATTTGAGCATGGGAAGAGATAAAAAAATCTCCATCAAGCGTGAAAAAGTAGTGGATAAATCGGGAACTAAATTTCTTTCTTCTAAAAAGGAGCAGACATTTACTTTTGATATCACCATTAGAAATAACAAAAAAGAAGCAGCTGATATAACCTTGAAAGACCAATATCCATTAAGCACTGACAAAGAAGTGGAGATTGAATTATTAGAAAAAAGTAATGCTAAAGAAAACAAGGAAACCGGAATCCTAACCTGGGATTTAAAACTCAATCCGAATGAAACCAAGAAAATAAGGATAAGCTATAAAGTCAAATATCCGAAAGATAAAATGATAGATAATCTATAATATCAGAAACGCAATCCTAACCGATTGCGTTTTTTTTTAACTATTAGATTGTAACCTTTTTATTCCTAACTTTACGTAACCAAAAAAATAATGCTATGAGAAAACTTTTCCTTTTAAGTATCTGTCTGTTTTCGTTCGTCAATTATTCACAGACAATCGGATTACAGCAATTTGCAACAGGATTTACTGCTGCGATCGAGTTAACTCACCCATTAAATGACCCACGCCTTTTTGTGGTACAACAAGGTGGTTTGATACGCATTGTAAATCCAAATGGTACAATCAATGCGACTCCTTTTTTAAATTTGACTTCCTTAATAAGTACTGGAAGTGAGCGAGGTTTGCTGGGTTTGGCCTTTCATCCAAATTATGCCACTAATGGATATTTCTTTGTAAACTATACTAATACTTCGGGTAATACGGTTATTGCTAGATACAGCGTCAGCGCTGATCCAAACGTAGCCAATACAACCCCACTTATTTTAATGACTATCAGCCAACCTTCATCCAATCATAATGGAGGGACTTTGCGATTTGGCCCTGATGGCTATTTATATATTGGAATGGGTGATGGCGGTGGCGCCGGCGATACAAGTGGCTACGCTCAAAATTTAGATTTGGCCTATCCTGCTATTGCGTCTAATCCTAGTCGTATTTATTTAGGCAAAATGCTTCGTATAGATGTAGACATTGTAGCTGATGCTTTGAATTATGGAATTCCACCTACTAATCCATTTGCTGACCAACCCGGAAAAGCAGAAATCTGGGCTTATGGCGTGCGAAATCCGTGGAAATTTTCATTCAACCGTGCCAATGGAGATTTATGGATTGCCGATGTAGGCCAGGATTCTATCGAAGAAATTGATAAAATTACGAGTCCTTTACCAAACACCGCGTTGAATTTTGGATGGCGTTGTTACGAAGGTAATGCTGTTTTTAGTACGTCTATTGGCACATGTCCTGCATATGCTTCAACCGTTCCACCAATAACGCAATATACTCACGCTTCGGGCAGATGCTCTATTACCGGCGGCTATCTTTATTCGGGAACGATGTATCCAAATTTTCAAAACAAATATTTCTTTGCCGATTTTTGCACTGCCGAAATAGGATATACAACATCCGGAGCAATAACATGGGCTTATGATGCGCCAAATTATTTGGGCACTTTTGGAGAAGACATGAATGGCGAATTATATGTTTCTATTAATGCCCAATATTCTCCAACAACGTCTTCTATAATTTATAAAATGATTGATACTTCGTTAAGCGTTTCTGAATTTGAAAAAAATGGTTTTTCATTATATCCAAATCCGGCGAAGACCGAAGTTTTTATTAAAAACAGCACCGGAACTACACTTTCCAAAGTGAACGTTTTTGATTTAACCGGAAAGTTGGTATTGACAAAAGCCGTGGAAAATAATGAGACAACTCCTGCTGTAAATATTGTTGCTTTAGCCAGTGGATTGTACTTGATTGCTGTTGAAGATTTGAACGGAAATCAATATCAGTCTAAATTGGTTGTAGAGTAATGATGAAAAGAATCTTTATTGTTCTTTTATTCTTATTGCTGTTTTATTGGGGCTATAGTTCATTATTAAAAAATAATGGAATTGCGGCCACAAGGAATTTGGCATCAATTGAAGCAACTGAAAAAAGGATGAATGATCAATTACAGATCATAAAAACCTTTCTTCAAAAAAAACCAGCCTACAATTCAGATATCGTTTTTCTTCTTGACATGAAAATTATGTCGGGCAGGAATAGATTTTTTGTCTATGATTTGAATGAAAGAAAAATAATTGATCAAGGCTTGGTTGCACATGGCTCTGGTTCAGAGACTGGAATTCAAAACAATCTGAAATTCAGTAATGTCAATAACTCATTGGCAACATCATTGGGAAAATATTCCATCGGCGAAAGTTACAACGGTCAATTTGGCAAAGCCTATAAATTGTCTGGATTGGATAACTCAAACAGTAATGCTTTTATCAGAAATATTGTTCTTCATAAATATAGCAAAATGCCTTATGAAGAACAAATTGAGCCTGTTTGCAATAGTTTTGGTTGTCCAATGGTTAATGAAATCTATTTCAAACGAATTGAAAAAATTCTTGACACTACCGAAAAGCCAATCTTATTAAGTATTTACTATTAAAATTACGGTGCCGGATTCGGAATTGATTCCTGGATTTTATTGATTTCTGAAATAATTTCTGTTGACAAAACAGTTTCAAATGCAGCAATGTTTTCCTGAAGTTGTTTCATAGTTGTGGCTCCGATAATAGTCGATGTCACAAAATCCTGTCGGTTTACAAAAGCCAAAGCCATTTGGACTAAAGTCAGTCCATTTTCATATGCCAATTCCTGATATAATTTTGTGGCTTTGTGACAATTTGCATTCGAATATCTTGTAAACTGCGGAAACAATCCCAATCGTGATGTTGGTAAAGTTCCATTCAAATGCTTGCCTGTCAAAAAGCTAAATGCCAATGGAGAATAAGCCAACAAACCAACCTTTTCACGCATTCCAATTTCGGAAAGCCCAACTTCATACAAACGATTTAATAAAGAATACGGATTTTGAATCGTAACGATTCGCGGTAAATTATGCTTTTCGCTTTCGCTGATAAACTTCATCACACCGTATGGATTTTCATTCGAAACACCAATGTGCTTTATCTTTCCTTCTTTGATTAAACCATCATAAATGCTCAAGACTTCAAAGAAATTTTCCTGCCAATGTGTATCAATTTCTGAAACGCCACGCTGTCCAAACATGTTCATCACACGCTCTGGCCAATGCATTTGATATAAATCGATATAATCTGTTTGTAGATTTCTTAAGCTTAAATCAACTGCTTCGTGAATGTTTTTCTTTGAAAAATCAAGTGGATTTCTAATATAATCTAAGCCTCTGTTTGGGCCTGAAATTTTTGTGGCGATAACCAAATTTTCTCTTTTATCTGATTTCTTTAACCAGGTTCCGATATACTTTTCTGTTTTTCCCAGTGTTGCTTCGCGCGCAGCAATCGGATACATTTCGGCAGTGTCAATAAAATTGATTCCTTTTTCAACAGCATAATCCAATTG
>NZ_JBDSMB010000054.1:0-19568 GCF_039916025.1 Flavobacterium sp. | reverse complement strand
TAACGTTAAGGGCGTTACAAAATCCTTAGAAGCAGGTGTCATTATCACTTGGACATGTGCACCTGCTTTTATAAATAACCTAACTAATGTTGCTGTTTTGTATGCGGCAATTCCACCAGATACACCTAGTACTATTTTTTTACCGCTTAAAACAGACATCTTTATTAGTCTTTTGTAGTATCTCTGTAGTAAATTTTGTCATCAAGCCATTCCTGAACAGCTAATGCATGAGGTTTTGGTAATTTTTCGTAGTATTTAGAAACTTCGATTTGCTCTTTGTTTTCGAAGATTTCTTCAAGACTATCGTTGTAAGTTGCAAACTCTTCTAATTTCTCAGTCAATTCTTTTTTGATTTCAGAATTGATTTGGTTTGCTCTTTTAGCCATTATTGTAATTGCCTCATAAACATTGCCAGTACGCTCTTCAATTACAGTTTTATTGTAAGTAACTGTGTTTACTGGTGCATTCGTCTTTTTTAAATCCATGACTTTTTTATTTAGAAAATTGTTTTAAATCGGTTTCAATTCTAGCCAACATTTCGTCAGCTTTTGATTTGTATTTTGTGTCTGCTTTAAATTTCATCAAACTTGCATAAGCTGTTTTTGCATTATCAAGTCTTTCTTTCATTTTCGAAGGAATACTATTGATAGCTAATAAATAAGCAGAATCTAATTTATAATATAATGCTTTCTCTTTATATGGCGTTCCCGGAAAATTAATAATAAAATTGTCAAAGGCTACCATTGCCGCTTTATAATCTGAAATCGTATAGTAGATTTTAGCATTTTCGTATGCTTTCTTCTCCAGCTTTTCTCTTAAATCTTTTGCCAATAAATTAGCAGCTTCTAAATTTTGTCCTTCAGGATAGGTATCAATATAATTCTGAAGTTTATCAATTGCTTTATACGTATCTGTTTGATCTAAACTATAAACCGGTGATAAAAAACTAAATGATTTTGCTCCCAAAAACGAAGCTTCTTCCACTTTTTCGCTTTTTGGATAACTTGCTACAAAGCTTTCAAACTGATAACCTGCTAAATAATATTGTTCCGTTTTGTATAATGCCTGTGAATACATATAAAACAATCTTTCTGCCTGAGGCTTTCCTTTATAAGCAGGAGCAATTTGTTCAAAAAGACGAATCGCTTTACCATATTTTTTGGCCTCATACATTTTGGTAGCTGATATAAATTTAACAGCAATATCTTCCGATTTTAATGCTCTTTGGTAATCGCTACAAGACGATAAAAATATAATTACTGCGAATAGGGCTAAAAATTTCTTCATTTATTTATTTAATTCAGCTGATTTTAAACAGTTTTTGTGTTTTAAAAAGCAACTGCAAATTTAGTTATTAATTGTTGAATACAAAATATTTTTTTCGACTTCAAAAAAACTACATTTTTGAAATTTTATTGGTGAAATCATGCAGGCGATTTGCCAAATCTTCGTTGACATTTACTAATGGCAAACGGACAGTATTCTCAGATAAACCTAATGATTTAAAGACTTCTTTGATTCCGGCCGGATTTCCCTGTTCAAAAATCATATCAATTGAATCAGCTAGAAGGTAATGGATTTTATAAGCATCATCTACCTTTTTGTTTAAACCAAGATGCACCATTTCTGAAAATTGTTTTGGAAAACCTTCTGCAATTACCGAAATAACGCCAGATCCTCCAGCCAAAATCATTGGTAATGTAATCATATCATCACCCGAAATCACCAAAAAGTCTTTTGGCTTATCCTGTATCAATTTCATCGCTTGAACGATATCACCGGCAGCTTCTTTTACAGCAATTACATTTTTAAAATCGTTTGCCAGTCTGATGATAGTCGACGGTAACATATTGCTTGCAGTTCTTCCCGGAACATTATACAAAATAATCGGAATTGGCGATGCTTCAGCAATCGCTTTGAAATGCTGATAAATACCTTCCTGTGTTGGTTTATTGTAATATGGAGAAACCGATAAAATAGCAACGAAGTCTGAAAAACTACCTGATTTTAATTCTTCTACAACTTCAGCGGTATTGTTGCTGCCGACACCAAGAACCAAAGGCAATCTTCCTTTATTGGCATCAACGATTGTCTTTATAACCAATTCTTTTTCAGTTTTTGACAACGTAGCACTTTCGGCAGTAGTTCCAAGGACAACTAAATAATCTATTCCGTTATCAACCTGAAAATTTACAATGGCTTTCAACGCCTCAACGTCTACTGAAAAATCTTTTTTGAATGGTGTAACAAGAGCAACTCCGGTTCCAATTAATGATTGCATTTTATATTTTGTTTAGAATTTTTAAATACTTGAATAATTCGGACATAAAAACTTTATAGTTTTCGGCATTGGTATTAATCATGAAATGATTCAACCGCTTGTCAATAGAAGCGAAACCAACTTTGAAACCTGCTTTGGATAAATGAGAAACCAGCAATAATGCTACTTTTTCGGTATCATAATAGTTAATCAGTAAATCAAAAGGTTCTGTGATAAAATCTTTTACTTCTTTTTTATCTACAGTTCCATGCCAACTCAAATCTTTGTGACTAAAAACAGGATAATCAAAAACCTCATTCTTTTTAATTTTGTCTTTAAAAACCAAAACTTTGATATCCTTTTCAGCTATGCCTTTTTTAATTAATCCTTTAACCAAGGCTTCTCTTTCATAAAAATAGCTTTCGTCAAAAATAATCCCAACGGTTTTGATTACATCATCGGTGGCCAAATGTTTGACATTTGACAGGCTATTTTTAACTATTTTTTTTGTTGAAAAATCCTTGAAGTAATTTAAAAACATACTACTTTTACTTGAATTACAAATTTACTAAAATTAGTAGCAAAAATCGATGGTAAAACTAAAAAACTATAACGTTGTATTAAAGCATTTTGTTTTATTATTAACATTTACCGCTGTTATTTCCTGTGCCGAAAAGAAATATGCAGTTACCAAAATTGAAGGCAAGGAAATTGGAATTACGGACAAGAATTCTGAAGTTGCTGAAATAGAAAACTTTATCAAACCTTATCGCGATAAAATTGATGCTGATTTGAATATGGTTTTAGCAAATGCTCCGGAAACTCTCGATAAATCTGGCGAATGGCAAACACCAATGGGAAACTTTTTAGCGGATATCACTTTTGAAAAATCGGATAAAGTGTTTCAGATGCGTGAGAAAAAAGCATTAGATATTTGTATGCTGAATCACGGCGGTATCAGAAGCATTATTCCGCAGGGAAATGTAACTGCAAGAACTGCGTATGAAGTTATGCCTTTTGAAAACAGCGCCATTGTAATTGGACTGAAAGGTGAACAGGTTTTGGAAATGATAAACTACATTATTTCAGAGAAAAAACCACATCCCTTAAAAGGACTGACTTTTACAATTGACAAAAAGAATCAGCCAAAGAACATCTTAATAAAAGGAAATCCATTGCAAAATGACAAAGTATATTATGTCGTTACTTCAGATTATTTATCTAATGGTGGCGATAACATGCTTTTCTTCAAAAAAGGAGTTGAGCAATATGATTTAAACTATAAACTCCGAAATATCATCATCGATTATTTCAAGGAAAACAAAATTATTACGGCTAACAAAGACATTAGAATTTCTAAAGAATAACAAAATATAATTCAGCATTGTGAGATGCTCAACTTCTGAAATGAATTCAGAACAAGTAAATTCAGCATAAATGAAAAGAAGAGATTTTATACAGAATACAGCTTTAAGTTCAGCTTTTTTAGGACTTGGAGGTTTATCTTTAAGTAGCTTTAAAACTGTCGACACTAAGCATTTGACGATACTTCATACTAACGACGTGCATAGTTATATTGATCCATTTCCGCCAACGCATCCAAAAAATCCAAATATGGGCGGTGTCGCCAGAAGAGCGGCTTTGATTGAAACTATCAGAAAAGAAAATCCAAATGTTTTATTACTTGATGCCGGTGATATTTTTCAGGGAACGCCTTACTTCAATTATTATGGAGGCGAATTAGAATTCAAACTGATGAGCATGATGAAATATGATTTGGCTACCATTGGAAACCACGATTTTGATAACGGAATTGAAGGTTTGTACAATCAATTGCCAAATGCCAGTTTTGAGTTTGTCAATGCCAATTATGATTTCAAGAATACCGTAATGAATGGTCATGTGAAGCCTTATAAAATATTTCTGAAAGATGGAATTAAAGTTGGTGTTTTTGGAATTGGTGTTGAGCTTGCAGGTTTGGTAGACAAGAAAAACTACAAAGAAACTGTTTATCACGATCCTGTTAGCATTTCACAGGATTTGGCTCGAATTTTAAAGCATGAACAAAAATGTGACTTGGTAATTTGTCTTTCGCATATTGGTTATGAATACAAAAATGACAAGGATAAAATAAGTGATATTAAATTAGCCGCTTTGACCAAAGACATTGATTTGATTATTGGTGGTCATACACATACTTTCCTGGACAAACCGACTGTTTTGAAAAATGCGGACGGGAAAGATGTTTTGGTTAACCAGGTTGGTTGCTATGGAATAAATCTAGGCAGAATAGATTTTTATTTTGATGACGATATATCAAAAGCAGCTTTAGGAAAATCAATTATGGTGTGATTTCTCAGCAACGATAACATATTTGTAAAAAGTGAAGAACGCCAAAGCATTGAATGTCATTGCTAATGGTCTTAACATTTCTTCAAATTCGTCTACCAAAAAATACTTCTCTACAAAAACCACAAACTGCAGCATCACAAAAAGCAGTGCGCTAATTAGTAGCACCGAATTTTGCTTGTTATCATTCATAAAATAACTCGAAAGTGCAATTCCGGCGAACATTGATATCAATAAATTCTGGAATATTATTAAATAAATGCTGTCCGGTGGGATTTCAACAGTTTCTAAAAACAAATAAAAGAATATCAGTAAAAATGGCGCTGTTGCAATTATCAAAGGAATAAAATCATTGACTTTCTGAAGGCTAAATATTAAGTATATTACGATTATACGATGCACTGTAAAAACTAATAAACCATAGAACAAATACATTTGTGTATTGGGAATGAAGAGAATATTTGTAATTAATGACAAAAGCAAAGCAACTATAAAAAGCTTGTTTTTTTTATTGGATTCAATACAATAAATCACAATTAAAAATAGCGGAATTATTGGTTTCAGAATACAAATCATTGGTCTGTTAATAAAATACTCAGCTATAACTTCGAAAAAAGCTATTATAAAATAACATACTGTTAATGAGTTTATTATGTTTTCTTTTTGTCGCATCAAATGTGATTTCAAAAAATTCAGCTGTTTAATTTAACTTATCGTTAGTCGCATATTTATTATTACTTTCCTCGGTTAAGAAGATAAATTTTGTCAATAGGTACTGCCCTATTACAAACATTATCATTGCCATTGCCTGAAACACATTCCCGTTTTCATAATATACTTTTAGCACAAAACTAAACTGTGTCAATGCAAAAAGCATTGTACTTAAAAATAAAAACAAATTGGATTTATTCAAAACCATGATATAATTTCCAAGGCTTAATCCTCCTAAAAATATCGTGAATATTCCGTGTATTAAGAACAAATAAATATTATCGCCCATGGCTTCAAAAGATAGAAAGCAAATCGTTGCATAAATAAAAACAAAAGGAATTGAACCTATAATTAATGGAACTAAACTTGGCATTTTTACTCTATTCATTACTATATGAATAATAATAATTCTATAAACTAAAAAAAATGTAGAACCATAAACAATCCATGCCAACGTGTTTTCTATAAAAAGCAAATTGGCAACCCAGCTACAAAGCAACGCCAGTATAAAATAATTGTTAGTTTGTTTAGTCAGGCGTAAATAATAAGCCAGTAAAAACGGAATGATAAAAGGCTTTGTAATCCATATCAAAATCTTATTCTCATTATATTCTGCTATGATTTCTAATAGTGAAATAATAAAAAAAGAAGATAATAAAAAGACACTTGAAATATTTTTTCTATACTTATTTAAAGAGTTATCCAGGTTCATTTTTTCGATTTGAAGGCAGTTTAATAATTTGTTACAACTCAAAAAACTTAAATAAAGTTACTCTAATATTTTTTAAATGCGGCACTTATTAAGGTTAAAATTAATTAAGTGCATAATTTCAATCTGTAATCATAGCTAGAAAATCTGTTTCTGAAATGATAGCAATTTTTAGCTGATTCGCTTTTTCCAACTTAGCCGGACCCATATTATCGCCGGCAACAACATAATCCGTTTTGGCAGAAATGGAACTTCCCACTTTCCCACCATTATCTTCAATTGCTTTTTTCAGATCATCTCTGGAGAATTTCTCGAACACGCCGGAAACTACTAAGGTTTTACCTAATAGTTTTTCTGTTGCGTTTGGATTAAATTTTTCAACTATTTCTAATTGCACTCCAAATTGCTTTAAGCGTTCAATTATTTTGACATTTTCCTGGTTTTCAAAAAACTCGATTACGCTTTGTGCAATCTTCTCTCCTATTTCGTCAACCAAAATTAAATCCATTAAAGAAGCATTTTGCAACGCATCAATATTCTTATAATGTTTTGCTAATTTTTTGGCTACTGTTTCACCAACATAGCGAATTCCAATTGCATACAAAACTCTTTCAAATGGAATTTCCTTAGATTTCTGAACGCCATTAACTAAGTTTTCTGCCGATTTCTGAGCCATTCTTTCCAATGGTAAAATCTGCTCGACTGTTAATTCATATAAATCTGCGTAATCTTTAACCAAATTATTATTGAATAACAAAGCCACTGTTTCTCCTCCAAGGCCTTCAATATCCATCGCTTTACGCGAAATAAAATGCTGAATTCTGCCGATGATTTGTGGTGGACAGCCATAGAAATTTGGACAATAATGATTGGCTTCACCTGGGATTCTGATTAATTCTGAATCACATTCCGGGCAATGTTTAATGTATTCTGTTTTTTCTGATTCAGGATTTCTTTGAGTGAAATCAACACCAATAATCTTTGGAATAATTTCTCCGCCTTTTTCTACGAAAACTGTGTCACCAACACGAATATCCAGTTTTTCTATTTGATCTGCATTGTGCAGCGAAGCACGTTTTACAATAGTTCCGGCCAATTGCACTGGTTTCAGATTAGCAACCGGAGTTATAGAACCCGTTCGTCCAACCTGATACGAAATCGAATTTAATGTAGTTGAAACCTGCTCAGCTTTAAATTTATATGCTATCGCCCAACGCGGAGATTTTGCAGTATAACCCAATTCATCCTGTTGATGCAGGTTGTTTACTTTTATTACAACACCATCCGTTTCATAAGGTAAATCGTGACGGTGTGTATCCCAATGATTTATATAATCAAAAACTTCTTCAATGTTATTTGCCAGTTTGGCTTCCTTTGGAACTTTGAAACCCCATTTACGAGCTGCTTCTAATCCTTCGTATTGCGAATTAATATTCAGATTGTTACCAACAATAAAATAGAGCAAACATTCTAAAGGTCGCTTGGCTACTTCACTGCTATCCTGAAGTTTCAAACTTCCGGAAGCTGTATTCCTTGGATTAGAATAAGGAGTTTCACCAATTTCAATCAATTCTTGATTCATTTTTGCAAAACCTTCAAAAGGCAGGATGATTTCACCACGAATATCAAATCGAGCCGGATATTCACCTTTTAATTTCAGCGGAATAGATTTTATGGTTTTAATGTTATTAGTCACATCATCGCCCTGAAAACCATCGCCACGGGTGACAGCACGTTTCAGTTTCCCATTTTCATAGGTTATCGAAATCGATGCGCCATCATATTTTAATTCGCAGGTATATTGCAAAGGAGCATTTCCTAAAGCTCTGTGAATTCGGCCTTCCCAATCGATTAGATCTTCCTTGGAATACGAATTGTCTAAAGAATACATTCTGTAATCATGAACTACAGTGTTGAAGTTTTTGGTAATTGTTCCGCCAACTCGTTGTGTTGGTGAATTATCATCATTGAATTCAGGATGCTGAATTTCTAATTCCTGAAGTTGTTTTAGTTTTTGATCAAATTCAAAATCAGAAATCGTTGGCGTATCTAACACATAATAATTGTGGTTATGTTGATTGAGTTCATCGCTTAAATCCTGAATAGTTTTCTGAATATCCATAAAAAGAAATTGGCTATTTTAGTTGCAAATTGTGTGCACTAAAATAGCCAATATTTTTGAAAAAAAATAAACTTTAAGACTGAATTATTCCGTTAATTTGAAGGTATAATTGTCCGTCGCTCAAAATGGCGCCTTCTTTTATTAAATCAAAAATCGCTTTGTTTCTTTCGTCCTGATATTCTTTTTTACCCAAATGAATTTCAACAGTATCTGTGAATATATTATCACTCAGCCATTGCAAACCATCTTTTCCCATAAAATCAACTTGTGGTTCTAATGCTTTTAAAACAATAGACTGAATGAATTTTTCCTGGCAGTGAAAAAGGAAAATATGGTTTTTAGAAAAATGTTCTAAATAATTAGCATTGCTCAAAACGCCTTCCCAAATCAAATCGGAGAAAACATCAAGTTCCTGTTCGGCAACTTCGGGTTTATCTGCTTTTATTTTATCCCATTCTCCTTTATCAATAGATTGGGTTGCTAAGAAGTTTGTAAATTCTTTGTGCAATTCTTCAAATTGCTCTTTTGTTAATCTTTTGTATTTCATTATTTATAACTTTTCAGGCATCAATGACCTTATTTAAGGGTGCAAATATATTATTTAGGAGATTAATAGAATAACTTACTTTTTAAAAAACACCTCTTTAATGGAAATAATATTCAATGGAAACTCAACGATAACGTGAAACATACTTAAAAAAAACAATGCCAGGATACCCATTTTATAACTGTAAGCATATAACGCCATTGATGCAATCCAAAAAATTAAAATCAATAAAAGCTTAGGTTTAGAGAGGTTTTTATTCCATCCTATAATTGAGGTTTTGGAAAACCAATTCAAATAATGATAAGTATAAGCAAATGCAATAAAGGTTTGGATTTTGATTATTAGTCCTGAATTAAAGTTAAAATCTGAAATTGGAATATCATTCAATAGTTGGTTAAAAGAAACAATAACCTTTTTAAATCGGGATTCTAAAAAAGCGATTTTAACCGATTCAGAAATCTGCCCAGGATATAAAAATGGATTATAAAAAATAAATAAAGGTACAAAAGCCAATATTATAATGGCAGCTACTCCATAAACGGATGGACTTTTTAAAGCTCCAAAAACCATGAATAGCATAGTGAACAAATACACATGAATTAAAGTCGGTAAAAAAACACCAATCATCAAAAAAGAAAAAGGGATAAACTTTAAAATAAGCAATCCTAATGCAAGTGCAATAAGTAAAGACCAAATTATCTTTTTTGAATCTTTAAACAAAACCAAACCAACCGAAAAAAATAAACTGGAAATAATCAACAGGTTGATTATCCATTTGGAATAAGCATATAAATAATTTGAAAAAAAAGTGTCAAATTTAAAATATTTAAAAAGGGACACTATTGTTATTGATGTTGTGAGCACCAACAATATCCAAATGTACTTTTTGTCCCTGATAAAATAATCCTTTTTATGCAGCCAATTAATTTCAGTTATATAATGCAATGGGCCTAAAACAGCATAAGAAAAAAGAAAAAGTTCAAAAGGAAAAATCAACGAAACAAACAATGACAAAAAAATCAATGCAATATTTAATATGTCAATTTTAACAGGTGTAGTCATATTTACTTTTTCTCAGATAAAAAAAAATCCCGATTCTCATCGGGATTTTAGGTTGTTAGCGAAATATTAAACTTCAGCTACGATTTCATATGGCAATTCAACAACAACATCTCTGTGAAGTCTCACAGTTGCAGTGTATTTACCTGTACGTTTTACAACGCCACTAGTGATGAATTTTCTATCAACAGTTTGACCGGCAGCTTCTAATGCAGTAGCGATATCAATGTTAGAAATAGAACCAAATAATTTTTCTCCACCAGCTTTTGCCGTAAGTTTAATTTCTAAAGCTTTTATAGCTTCACCCAATGCTTTTGCATCGTTTACTACTTTAGCTTCTTTATGTGCTCTTTGTTTTAAATTTTCAGCTAAAACTTTTTTCGCAGAAGGTGTTGCTAATGAAGCAAATCCTTGTGGGATTAAGAAGTTACGACCGTATCCGTTTTTCACGTTTACTACGTCATCTTTAAAGCCTAAATTTTGAACGTCTTGTTTTAAGATCAATTCCATGTTGTTGTCCTTATTAAAGAAGTTAGGTTCTGTTTTACGAGAAACCAACAACTGAGTTTATATTATTTTAATAAATCGGCCACGTATGGCATTAAAGCTAAGTGACGAGCTCTTTTCACAGCTACTGACACTTTTCTTTGGTATTTTAATGAAGTTCCTGTTAAACGTCTTGGCAAAATTTTACCTTGCTCGTTTACGAATTTCAATAAGAAATCTGCATCTTTATAATCAATGTATTTGATTCCAGACTTTTTGAAACGACAATACTTTTTAGTTTTGTTTGTTTCGATGTTCAAAGGCGTAAGATATCTGATATCTCCGTCTTTTTTTCCTGAAGCGGATTGTTGTAAGTTTGCCATGATTAGTTTGCTTTTGCTTCTTTTAGTTTAGTTCTTCTTCTTTCCGCCCAAGAAATTGCGTGTTTATCCAGACTTACAGTAAGGAAACGCATAACTCTCTCGTCACGTCTAAATTCAGTTTCAAAAGCAATTAAAGCTTCTCCTGATACTTGGAATTCGAATAAGTGGTAAAATCCACTTTTCTTGTTTTGGATTTCGTAAGCTAGTTTTTTCAAGCCCCAATCCTCTTTCGACACCATCTTTGCTCCTTTAGTAGTAAGAAAATCTTCAAATTTGCTTACTGTTTCCTTTACCTGAACTTCAGATAAAACGGGATTTAAGATGAAAACAGTTTCGTAATGATTCATAATAATGTTATTAAAATTTAATTTGGGCGCGAAAGTATAAATAATATTTCAATAATCAATCACAAGTTTGATTAAATCGTCTAAAAGTAAAAAATATCGTTTAAAAGCAAAAAAAAACGATGAAACGTTAGGTCGTTCCAAAAAAAGTATCTATTTTTACATCTCCAAATCTATAATAATAATATTATGAAACTAAATTGTGTTGTTGTTGATGATAGTTCCATTCAGAGAATGATCATTGCAAAGTTAGTAAATAATCATCCTAATTTACATTTAGTAGGTGATTTTTCTAATGCAATTGAAGCAAAAAATTGCATGTCGGTTCATACTGTTGATTTAATTTTTCTCGATATCGAGATGCCAGTTATCAGCGGTTTTGATTTTCTTGACGGCCTAAAAGTAAAACCCCAAATTATTTTTATCACGTCAAAGGCAGAGTATGCTATGAAAGCATTCGATTATGACGCTACGGACTACCTACAGAAACCGATAGCTTTAGATCGTTTTAATGCATCTGTTAGAAGAGCAATGGATTTCCATATGCTTAAAAAAGAAAATCAAGAAGAAGAAGGAGAACATATCTTTATTAAGAGTAATCTTAAGAAACTTAAAATTTATACCAATAAAATTAAGTGGATTGAAGCTTATGGAGATTATGTTAAAGTAGTTACCGAAGAAGATAGTAATCTTGTTCTTTCTACTATGAAATCTTTTGAAAATGATTTATCAAAAGAGAAATTTATTCGGGTTCACAAATCTTATATTATTAACATTGATAAAGTGGAACGTTTCAATAGTAAGTTCGCTGAAATTGGAGTAACTAAGATTCCGTTGAGCCGAAATAAAAAGGAAGATTTGATTAAAGCTTTAGCTATTGCTTAAATCTACTCAATAAAAATCAACATTTACAGTAACTTTTATAGCTCTGTATTGTGAAACCAAATCAAAACTATTCAGTATTTTCTGGATAGTTTTTTTTGTACCTTGAATCGAAGCATCACCTGGCATTTTAATCATTATCGTTCTAATATATTCGTTTCTGATTCTTCCGATAGCTGGTTCTTCCGGGCCG
Source organism: Flavobacterium sp. (assembly GCF_039916025.1). Classification (GTDB taxonomy): domain Bacteria; phylum Bacteroidota; class Bacteroidia; order Flavobacteriales; family Flavobacteriaceae; genus Flavobacterium. The sequence goes on along the minus strand of NZ_JBDSMB010000054.1, from coordinate 7,523 downwards.
AGAACTGGAATACTCAAATTCTGTTGCAAAACCTGATACAGCCACATCGAACCTTCCTTTAGTTTTTCAAAGTCGCGATGTTTTAATGTCAGTTTTATCAAACGGTAAAAAGGCGGATAATGATATATCTTTCTTTCGTAAAGTTGTTCCTTATACATTCCGCCATAATCATTATTGGTCACCTGCTGAATAATATTGTGCAACGGATTATAAGTCTGAATAATCACTTTTCCACGTTTTTCAGCTCTTCCGGAGCGACCTGCAACCTGCGTCATCATCTGAAAACTTCTTTCAAAAGCCCTAAAATCAGGATGATATAACATATTGTCTGCATTCATGATTCCAACTAACGACACATTATCAAAATCTAAACCTTTGGCCAGCATTTGTGTTCCAACCAAAACATCGATTTCACGGTTTTTAAAACTATCAATGATTTTTTCAAAGCTGTATTTCCCTCGAGTTGTATCCTGATCCATGCGTTTGATATTCCTTTGCGGAAATAATTCTGCTAATTCTAACTCAATTTGTTCGGTTCCGAAACCTTTAGTTTCCAAATCAACACTCGAACAAACATGGCAATTCGTTGGTTTCGCCATCGAATGACCACAATAATGACAACGCAACTGATTCTTATATTTATGATAAGTCAAACTAACATCACATTGCGGACATTGCGGCACATGACCACAAGTCATACATTCTAAAACAGGTGAAAAGCCACGACGATTCTGGAAAAGAATAACTTGTTCGTTATTAGCAAAAGCTTCTGTGATTTTATCAATCAATGTGGAACTGAAATGACCTTTCATTTTTTTTCTGAAATAACTGTCTTTTAAATCTACTAATTCTATTTCCGGCATTTGTACTTTCCCGAAACGTTCTGTTAAAGTTACTAATCCAAATTTTTCTGAATTTGCATTATAATAAGTTTCAATACTTGGTGTCGCCGAACCTAACAAAACTTTAGCCTGATGTGCGTTAGCCAAAACAATTGCAGCATCACGCGCATGATATCTTGGTGCAGGGTCTTGTTGCTTAAACGTTTGCTCGTGTTCTTCGTCAACAATGATTAATCCTAAATTATTAAAAGGCAAAAACAACGCCGACCTCGCTCCTATTACTATTTGCGCTGATTCTAAATTTTGATTTACGCTATTCCAGACTTCAACTCTTTCATTATTGGAATATTTAGAATGGAAGACAGCCACTTTATTTCCAAAATGTTGTGTCAATCTGGCAACCAACTGTGTGGTCAAAGCGATTTCAGGCAGCAAATACAAGACTTGCTTTTCGTCGGCAATATAGTTTTCAATGAGTTTGGTATAGATTTCAGTTTTTCCGCTGGATGTTACGCCATGCAATAAACAAACTTCCTTTTCTCCGAACGAGTTCGATATTTCATCATAAGCTTGTTGCTGTGCCTGACTCAAAGTCAATTCATTTTCTATTTTATTCTTATCAAAATTTACTCGGTCTTCCTGAATAAAATATTCTTCAAAAATTTGCTTGTCAACCAATGCTTTTACAATTGCTACCGAAGCTTGAGCTGTTTCGGTTAATTGTTTTACTGAAACAGGCTGCCTTTCCTGCGCCTGCAATTGAAAATAGTGAAGAACAAGATTCTTTCTCTTTTCAGATTTTAGACTGTCTAGTAAAACAATCAGGTTTTCTTCCTTTTGATATTGCTGATGCAGACGAATGTATTTAACCAATTTTGGCTTGTATTCTTCATGGATTTCTTCCTGAAGTGAAATGATGTTTTTATTAATCAGCTTTTGGATAACCGGCAATACTGTTTTCTTATTCAGAATATCAATAATGTTTTGAACTTTTAACGAAGATTGATGTTGCAAGGCTTCGTAAATCAAAAACTCATCATCATTAAACGAACTTTCATCAACAAAAGTTTCCTTGTTTTGGGAAATGACAGTTTCGCTTTCTAAAAGCAAAGCTGAAGGCAATGCTCCGCGATAGACATCGCCAATATTACACATATAATATGACGCAATCCAAAACCAATGATTAATTTGGAATTCGTTTACAATAGGTTTTTCGTCAAGGATTTGATGGATTTCTTTGGCTTCATAAAGCGTTGGTTCGTTTTGATGCAAATCGATTGCAACAGCTGTATAAATTTTGTTTTTGCCAAATGGAACTGCAATGCGCATTCCTTTTTTAATAAAAGCAAATTCATTTTCCAAAACCCTGTAAGTAAAGGTTTTAGGTAAAGAAAGCGGAACAATAACTTCAATGAAGTAATTCATTTTAAGTCCAGTTATTTTTGTCTAACCCAGGTTTGTGATCTTCCAAAAAGTGTTATCCCAATATAACCACGTACAACAAGTCTATCTTTCCCTTCGAGTGTTATTTTGCAGTGATAGCTTTTTCCGTTTTTTGGATCAACAATTTTTCCGCCATCATAAACACCATCATTTTTTTTCAATCCTTTGATAATGTTCATTCCCAGAATTGGCTTGTTGTGGTCATCTCCTTCACATTTATCGCATTTCAAATGCTTCTTATCTGCTTCAAAAATCTCGATTATTTTTCCGTAAACTTTTCCTTTATATTCAAAAATTTCAACAATTCCTTTTTCCTTTCCGGTGACATCATCAATGGTTTTCCATTTCCCAAAAATAGTTTGGGAAAAACTTAACTGGAAAATGAACAACATAGCAATTGACAAGGTTATTTTCATGGTATAGTGTTATCTATTTCTTTTTGTTTTTCACGTTTGATGTGATGTATAGAGGCATTCAAGTCAAACCCAATAAGTAGCACCATTGAATTTATCCAAATATAAAACATTACAATCAACAATGTTCCTATTGAACCATAAAGCTCATTATATTTTGAAAATTTCACAACCCAAATTCCAAAGAAATAAGAGGAAATGATAATTAGAATTGTAGTAACAACGGAACCAATGGAAATTAATGTTCTTTTTTTATCATGCTTAATTCCATATCTGAACATTAAAGACGTTGCCATTAATATCATCAAAATAACAAAACCATATCTTCCCATTTCTATTAAATGAATCTTATCCGACAAGACATCCTGAATCTTTGTTTTTTGAATAAAAACCTCGAAGATTACTATCGCCGCCACTGTAATTATTAACAGAAGGGATAACATGATTGATAACGCCAAAGCCACAACATATTGCCTAAAGAACTTTCTTTTCAACGAAACATGAATGTGATGCGAAGCTTCAAATCCACCCAGAATAGCATTCACACCATTAGTCATCAAAAAAATTGCCATAACAAAACCTGTCGAAAGCAAACCGCTATGGCTGTTGTGCAAAATATCATTGATGATTTTATAAATAGCATCATAAGTTGTTGGCGGAACACTTTCCTTAACAAAACTTAAAAAATCATCCTGAAAACCTGTAATTGGTATGTACGGAATAAGATTCAGTATAAAAAGTGCAAACGGAAATAACGCCATAAAAAAGCTAAATGCAATTGCTGTAGCACGATATGTAATCTCGCCCTGAACAATTCCTGTAAAATAAAAATCGAGCATATCATACAAAGACATTCCATGTAGCCATGGCAGTTTAATTCTATGCATGAGGAAAACGAGCTGTTTAATTACAGGAAGTTTTATGAATTTATTTTCTGTTGCTTTTACTGACATTTAAATGGCTTTTAAACTTAAATCCATATTATAAACTGAATGCGTCAATGCTCCTGAAGAAATATAATCAACACCGCAATCTGCATATTGACGAATGGTTTTTTCGTTGATATTTCCGGATGATTCTGTTAAGCATTTATTGCCAATTAATGCAACCGCTTTCCTGGTGTCTTCAAAATTGAAGTTGTCAATCAGTATTCTGTAAACACCATCATTTTCAAGTATTTCTTTAATTTCGTCAAGGTTTCTTGCTTCTACGATAATCTGCAAATCCAGATTATTAAACTTCAAAAACTCTTTGGTTTTGTTGATTGCATTCGTAATTCCACCCGCAAAATCATTGTGGTTGTCTTTCAGCATCACCATATCATACAAGGCAAAACGATGATTTTCGCCGCCGCCAATTTTGACAGCCCATTTTTCACAGGCGCGAAATCCCGGTGTTGTTTTACGTGTATCGAGAATTTTTGTTTTTGTTCCTTCTAATAATTTTATGTATTGATTCGTTTTGGTAGCAATAGCAGACATGCGTTGCATTGAATTCAATACAAGTCTTTCAGCTTTCAAAATAGATTGTGAACTTCCCGAAACATGAAAAACAATATCGCCATGTTTTACTGCTGTTCCATCCTGAATAAATGTTTCAACTTCCAGTGTTGGATCAACATTCTCAAAAACCATTTTTGCAAATTCAACGCCGGCAATGATTCCTGTGTCTTTAACCAAAAGCTTCGCTTTTCCTTTGGCATTTTTAGGAATACAAGCCAATGAACTATAATCGCCCGGACCAATATCCTCACGGATTCCGTTTTGTATAATTATATCAAGTTCTTTTTGAAACTGTTCTTCTGAAATCATCTGAAAACTATTGATTGGCTAAAATAGCATTAATTTGTTAATTTGAAAATGGGTTAATTTGAAAATTTGAAAATGAAACTCATATTTAATATAAAATATCACTAAATTTTAGAAAGCTTTAAATCATTTTCAAATCTTCAAATTTTCAAATCTCCAAATTGCTATATTTGCACCACAACAACACAACACATGTACAAACTACTTATTCGTCCCATTTTATTTTGGTTTGACCCGGAAGAAGTGCACTATTTCTCTTTCAGTTTTATCAGATTTATTTCCAAAATTCCTTTTGTTCCCAATATTTTAAAATCGATATATGAAGTCAAAGACAATCGTTTAGAGCGGGAAGTTTTTGGATTGAAATTCAAAAATCCTGTTGGTTTAGCTGCCGGATTTGATAAAGATGCCAAATGTTATCAGGAATTATCAGACTTCGGTTTTGGATTTATCGAAATCGGAACCTTAACACCAAAGCCACAAGACGGAAATCCAAAAAAACGTTTATTCCGATTAAAACCAGACAGCGCAATTATCAACCGAATGGGGTTTAACAACGGTGGCGTTGATGCAGCAGTTTTAAGATTGAAGAAAAATAACGGTGTTCTTATTGGTGGAAACATCGGTAAAAATAAAGTCACACCAAATGAAGATGCGACTTCAGATTACTTAATCTGTTTTGAAACTTTGTTCGATTATGTTGATTATTTTGTAGTGAATGTAAGTTCGCCAAATACGCCAAACCTTCGTGAGCTGCAGGAAAAAGAGCCTTTGACAAAACTTTTGCAGCAACTTCAAAACCAAAACTCCAAAAAGCAGAATCCGAAACCAATACTTTTAAAAATTGCTCCCGATTTGACCAACGAGCAACTATTGGACATTATCGATATTGTAAACGAAACAAAAATTGCTGGCGTAATTGCAACCAATACAACAATTTCAAGAGAAGGATTACAATCAGAAAACAAGACAGAAACAGGCGGATTATCGGGAAAACCGTTGACCAAACGTTCGACAGAAGTGATTCGTTTTCTTTCAGAAAAAAGCAACAAAGCGTTTCCAATTATTGGTGTTGGCGGAATTCATTCGGCTGAAGATGCTTTGGAAAAATTAGATGCTGGTGCCAGTTTGATACAATTGTACACCGGATTTATTTATGAAGGTCCAAAATTGGTAGCTGATATCAATAAAGCGATTCTGAAAAAATCTTAGTAACTTAGCCACTTCCAAGACCGAAAAATTGAACCCAAAAATCAAAATCATAGAATGTCCACGCGATGCCATGCAAGGCATCAAAGATTTCATCCCTACTCAGAAGAAGGTTGATTATATTCAGTCGTTACTCCGAGTTGGATTTGATACTATTGATTTTGGAAGTTTTGTTTCGCCAAAAGCGATTCCTCAAATGCAGGACACAGCCGAAGTTTTGGCACAATTGGATTTATCACAAACGCAAAGCAAATTACTGGCAATCATTGCAAACACCCAAGGCGCGCAAATCGCTTCAACACATAAAGAAATTCAATATTTAGGTTTTCCATTTTCTATTTCAGAAAACTTTCAAATGCGCAACACACACAAAACTATTGCTGAAAGTCTGGTCACTCTGCAAGAAATCCTAAACATTGCAGATGCTTCTAATAAAGAAGTTGTTGCTTATCTTTCAATGGGTTTCGGAAATCCGTACGGTGATCCCTGGAATGTAGAAATCGTTGGTGAATGGACAGAGAGATTAGCTAATATGGGCGTTAAGATTCTTTCATTATCTGATACTGTCGGAAGTTCAACTCCGGATGTGATTAACTATTTGTTTTCGAATTTGATTCCGAAATATCCAAACATCGAATTTGGTGCCCATTTGCATACGACTCCGGATAAATGGCATGAAAAAGTCGATGCTGCTTATAAAGCAGGATGTGTTCGTTTTGATGGAGCGATTCAAGGTTTTGGTGGCTGCCCAATGGCAAAAGATGATTTGACAGGTAATATGCCTACAGAGAAACTTCTATCCTATTTTACTGCACAAAAAGCGGATACCAATGCCAAACCGATGAGTTTTGAAAGTGCTTACAATGAAGCAACCAAGATTTTCACTGCTTATCACTAATTCCTTCTGAAATACTTATAAATTTCAATCCACATCACGGAAACAAAAGCTACAAAAACACTAAGTAATCCTAGTTTTAGTGTCACTTTCTCAAACAAAAATAAGTTGGAGAACATTGGGACAAATAATAATAAAACTGTCATTAGTAACGTAATTCCAATAATCATCGGCACCAAATTATTTTTATAACGAATGGTCGTAAGAATAGAATAATAAAAAGAACGATTGGACAACGTCAATAAAATGTTACTGATTATTAATGTTAGGAAAACTGTAGTTCTGGTCATTCTTTCGGAACAATCTGTGGCAATACAGTATTGATAAACAAAAAGCAATCCGATAGTAATTACTAATCCCTGAAGAATGCTTATTGTAATTTCTTTCAAGTTAAAAAAAGTAGTACTAAAAGGTCTTGGTTTTTGCAGCAATAAATTCCGTTCCATAGGTTCGTTTTCATAAATAATAGAACAAGTTGGCCCCATGATAATTTCTAAGAAAATGATATGAACGGGTGAAAATATGTTTGGATAAACCCATCCTAATGCCAATGGAATAAACACTATAAGTATAATGGGTATATGAATGGAAATGATATACTGAATTGCTTTTTTAAGATTGATGTAAATTTTTCTTCCCATGGCAATGGCATCAACCATTTTTGCAAAATCATCATCAACCAAAATAAGATTAGCGGCTTGCTTAGCAATTTCAGTTCCTTTTTTACCCATGGCAATACCAATATGAGCCGCTTTCAACGCTGGTCCGTCATTGACTCCATCTCCTGTCATCGCTACAATTTGATTGTTTTCTTTTAAAGCATTGATGATTTTTAGTTTGGCCTCAGGAAACATTCTGGTAAAAATGGCTGTTTCCATTACTTTTACTTTTAAAGTTTCGGCATCCATTTTCA
>NZ_JBDSMB010000053.1:0-9110 GCF_039916025.1 Flavobacterium sp. | reverse complement strand
ATTTTCAACAGAATCAATTATTTCTGCAATTTCACTCATGAAATATTTTATTCATTACTTACTTCACAAAGTTAGGATTCTATTTCATTTGCGCAATTTTTTTGCTAATTATTTATCGCTATTTTGTCACGAAATTATAATAAATTGTTTTTTAAGGAGTTATAAAAAGCAGTGCTGTTGTAATTTTTTACTCACTTTTCCTTACCTTAGCAGAAAGGACTTTTTTATGCGAATTTTTTGTTTTGTTTTTTTGTTTTCAATTTTAGGATTTGGTCAAACTCAATATCCAAAAGATTATTTTCGCTCACCACTCGACATTCCTTTACAACTTTCAGGAAATTTTGGCGAATTGCGTCCCAATCACATTCATTCCGGTTTCGATTGTAAAACCATGAAAAAGGAAGGTTTTAATGTTTATGCTGTTGCAGATGGCTATGTTTCCAGAATAAAAATTTCAGAAGTTGGTTATGGAAAAGCTATTTATATCACCCATCCAAATGGTTATACTACTGTTTACGGACATTTGCAATCGGGTTATGGTGAAATTGAGAAATACATTAAAAAAGAACAGTACAAAGCGAAATCGTATGAGATTGACGTTGCATTAAATCCTAATGATTTAGTTGTAAAAAAAGGAGATATTATCGCTATTTCCGGAAATACTGGTGGTTCAGATGGCCCGCATTTGCATTTTGAAATTCGCGATACACAATCAGAAAAAATCATCAATCCAATGTATTTTGGATTTGACACAGTCATACCGGATTCAAAACGCCCGGCAATAAACAGTTTGTGGGTTTATCCTTTAGACGAAAACAGCGTTGTGAATGAATCGAAAAGACCAGTTTCGGTCAATTTATCGCTGCAGGATGATGGAAGTTATTTAGCTGAAAAGATTTCGGCGTCAGGAACAATAGGTTTCGGAATAACAACAGCTGATTATGATGATGTATCCTGGCATTCAAATGGGGTTTTTAGAGTGCAAACTTTTCTCAATGGTAAAACCGATTTTGGGTATCAGTTTGATACGTTTGCCTTTGATGAAACACGATTTGTTAATCTTTTGATTGATTATGCACGTTACAAAAAACAAGGGCAGCGTGTTCAAAAATTATTTATGGAAAATCCTTATCCGTTAAGCATCATAAAACCAGGAACAAATAACGGAATAATTTCAGCGTCGAGTAATTTAATGCAATCCTATCGCATTGAAGTTGCTGATTTTAGTGAAAACATAACCAAGATTTTTATTCCAATCCAATATTCAACATTGCCTGCCAGAGTTTCCGAAGTGCCAATAACTTCTAAATACTTTGTAAAAGCCAAAAAGGAAAATATTTTTTCACTTGAAAATGTTACGGTCAATTTCCCGGCAAATACTTTCTATGATGATTTTTATATGGATTTTGAAGTAAAAAAAGGAATCTTAAAACTTCACGAAGATATTGTTCCGGCATTTACAAACTTTTCAATCACTTTTGAGGATAGTATTTCACCTCAAAAAGACAGAGAAAAAATGTTTATTGGATCGGTTTACAGAAATAAAATTGGCTACTATAATACTAAACGCTATAAAAATTCGTTTACTATCTATACCAAATATTTGGGTGAATACAAGCTCGTAAAAGATGGTGTGCCTCCAAGAATAAAATTAGATAGGCATATTGGAGGAAAATGGATTAGCGACATTAATGAATTGAAATTCACAATTTCCGATGAGTTGTCGGGAATTAAAAGTTATGACGGTTATTTGAATGGGAAATGGATTTTGCTGGAATATGAACCCAAAACCAAAAAGCTCATTCATCGTTTTTCGGATGGCATTGTTAACGAAGGAAAAAACGATTTAAAAGTAGTCATTACTGATAATGTTGGAAATTCTTCTATCTTTGAAACGCAATTTTTTAGAAGTCAAAAACCTTAACTCTATAATTTGAAAACGAATAAATTACTTTATACGCTCCTTTTTTTTACGATAAGTATCATTGCATTTGCGCAAAATCAAACCGCCAAAGTTGCCGGAATTGTCCTCGATGAAAATAATAAACCAGTTGAAGGTGTTAACGTAAGTTATCAAACCAAAACTTCTGTTACCGATGCAAATGGTTTTTATACATTAATAGTTCCTGCTAATCAAAAAATAATTTTAGTTTTTACTCATACAGCACTAAAAAATATTACTGCACCATTTTTTTTGAAACCTGGTGAAGTATTCGAGTATTATGTTGTTATGAACGATAAGGCAGAACAATTAGGTGAAGTTGTTATCACAAGCGACAGACGAAGAGTTCAGGGAATTACTTCGATAGAACCCGAAACTATTCGTAAAAACCCAAGTGCAATGCCAGGAGTAGAAAGTGTTTTGGTGCTTTTTGGTGGTGTAAATAAGAATAACGAATTAAGTTCAGGATACAATGTCCGTGGTGGAAATTACGACGAAAACTTAGTTTATGTTAACGAAATTGAGGTTTATCGTCCGTTTCTTATTCGTTCAGGTCAACAGGAAGGATTGAGTTTTACCAATACTGATATGGTTCAGAATGTTGATTTCTCAGCGGGAGGATTTCAGGCAAAATATGGAGATAAATTATCTTCAGTTTTGGATATTACCTATAGAACTCCAAAAAAATTCGGAATAGCTGCAGAAGCCAGTTTCCTTGGTGGAAGCCTGACTGTAGAAGGAACTTCTAAAAATAAGAAATGGTCGGCCATAACTGGAGTTCGTTATCGCGACAACTCACTCTTGGTAAACAGCCAGGAAACACAAACGAATTACAGACCAACGTATGCCGATGTACAAACAAATGTAAATTTCAATCTGAATACAAAATGGCAGTTTAGTTTCCTTGGTAATATTTCTCAAAACAAATACAATTACCAACCGCTAACACGTCAGACAAACTTTGGAACCATTGACGAGCCAATCGCTTTGCAGGTTTTTTATGAAGGTCAGGAAAACGACAAATACCAAACACTTTTCGGCGCTTTCAAAACAACATTTGCTCAAAACGACAATAACAATTACCGATTAATCACTTCGCTTTATCATACACAGGAACAGGAATATTTTGATATTTATGCAGCCTATTATTTGGGTGAAGTTGACACCAATATTGGTTCAGAAACCTTAGGTGAAGTAACTTTTAATCGCGGTGTCGGAACACAATTAAACCATGCCCGTAACGATTTGGATGCTTTAATTTTTAATGCCGAAATCAAAGGAACACATCAACTCAATAACAAAAAACAGCAAATAGATTGGGGCTTTAAATATACCCGTGAAAATTTCCGTGATCGAATTGTTGAGTGGGAAGTAATTGATTCTGCAGGTTTTCATATCAATCCACCGATTATTGATATTCCACACGATCAACCTTATAATCCTTATGTTGGACCGCTTGTGCCATATCAAAATGTACGCGCAACCAACTTCATTGATATAAATCGTTTTTCCGGTTTTGCACAATGGAAAACAGAAACAACAATTGGAACAAGCCAATTATGGATAACAGCAGGTGTAAGAGCCCACAACTGGATAGTATCCGGTGACGGAATATCGAATGCCAAAAGCCAGACAGTATTTAGCCCACGTGCACAATTGTCACTTAAACCGGCATGGGAAAAAGATATGATTTTCAAGCTGGCTTTAGGATATTATTACCAACCACCGTTTTACAGAGAGTTGAGAGACATGAACGGAGTAGTTAATCCAAATGTAAAAGCGCAGCAGTCAATACATTTTGTGCTTAGTAATGATTATAAGTTCCTGATGAATAATAGAAAGTTCAAATTAGTCACCGAAGCTTATTACAAAACGATGACTGATGTGAATACTTATACACTGGAAAATGTTAGAATCCGCTACAGTGCCAATAATGATGCGGTTGCCTATGCTTATGGATTTGAAACGCGATTAAACGGTGAATTCGTTCCGGGAACAGAATCGTGGTTGAGTTTTGGGTATATGAAAACCGAAGAAAATATTAGCGACAAAGGATATATCGCGCGTCCAACAGATCAGCGATTGAAATTCGGAATCCTTTTCCAGGATTATATGCCTAATATTCCTAACATGAAATTGTATATGAATTTGGTTTATAATACAGGTTTGCCGGGCGGTTCTCCATCATATGCAGATCCTTATGTTTATCAAACCCGTTTGCGCGATTACCGTCGTGCTGATGTTGGCTTTTCGTATGTCCTTACGGAAAGAAACAACGAAAGACCAAACGGACATTGGCTAAAGAAATTTGAGGATTTATCCGTTGGTTTTGAAATTTTCAACTTGTTCAATAATCAAAATGCGATAACCAACACTTGGGTTCGTGATGTATATACCAAAAATCAATACGGAATTCCAAACTATATGACAACCCGGGTTTTCAATGTTAAACTGACTGCTAAATTGTAGAAATAATTCACTAATTTTGAGAATCAAATTTTATGAAAATGAAAAATTACTTTCTCTATATTGCTTTGGCTTTTGTTGGACTTTTTGTAAGCTGCAAAAAGGAAGAAGCCGAAAAACCCAAAGTTACTTACGAAACCACTTCAAAAGTAAAACCTGAAGTAGTTGTAGATACCAATCAGATTGAAGTGGCCGATTTGCCTATCAACATGGAAGGAACAAACTTTTTAATTCATCCAATTGGTGTAATGTCAGGTAACGGAAAAGGAATTAAATCTTCTTCCGATTCAGACCAGAGCTTTACGGTTTCTAATTATGGTGAATACCAAATCACAGGATATCTGAAAAATTTAAAGTTTCAGGAAATAGGGAAAGACAGCATTTCTACTTTAACAAACAAACAAATCTTAATTGAAACGGCAACCTATTTAAAAACGTTTGCGGATAAATCTAAGCAACAATTATTAGTTTATTCTTTGGCTGATATGGATACGAACAAAGATGGAAAATTAGACAGCAGCGATATAAAATCGTTGTATATAAGCACGATTTCCGGACAAAAATTCACAAAGCTTTCTGCCGATTTTCAAGAATTAATCGATTGGAAAGTGCTGGAATCAAAAAGTGTCCTTTATTTCAGAACCATTGAAGATACCAATAAAAATGGCGAGTTTGATGCCGAAGATAGCCTTCAATATCACTTTGTGAATTTGTTGGATAAAGACTGGAAAGTAAATAGTTATAAACCTATTTAAAATGCTTTTGGGAATCGCATCGAATATTGCCCAACCTGATAAGCTAACATAAGCCAAACAATGATAAATTTACTGAGATAATCATATACTTTTTCTCCAATAAAGTATTCAGTAATAAAAATCAAAATAATAAAAATTAAAAAAAACAGCATTCCAAAATATTCTCTTTTCATATTTTTTGATTAATCAAATGATTGCATCGAAACTAATTTAGAATAAGTTCCGTTTTTGGCTAAAAGTTCGTCGTGATTTCCCTGCTCTACAATTTTTCCTTTTTGCATAACCACAATCAAATCCGCTTTTTGAATAGTCGAAAGACGATGCGCAATAACAATAGATGTTCTGTTTTGCATCATGTTTTCCAACGCAATTTGTACCAATCTTTCACTTTCTGTATCCAAAGCAGAAGTAGCTTCGTCCAAAATCATAATCGGCGGATTCTTCAAAACGGCACGCGCAATTGATAAACGTTGTTTTTGTCCGCCGGAAAGTTTGTTTCCGCTGTCGCCAATATTTGTATAGATTCCTTGCGGCAACTCTTCTACAAATTCATAAGCGTTGGCAATTTTCAACGCAGCAATAATTTCATCGTCTGTTGCATCAAGTTTTCCTAACGAGATATTCGCTTTTATGGTATCATTAAATAAAATAGAATCTTGTGTTACCAATCCCATTAAGCCTCGAAGCGATTGCAAATCCAGGTCTTTGATGTCAACGTTGTCAATTGTTATTCTGCCTTCATTAACGTCATAAAAACGTGTCAGTAAATTGGCAATCGTACTTTTTCCGCTTCCTGATTGTCCAACCAAAGCAACCGTTTTCCCTTTTGGAACCTGAAGTGAAAAGTCTTTCAAAACATTTTCTTCGTGGTATCTAAAGTTGATATTTTCCAAAGAAATACCTGTTTCAAAAGTGTCTTTATGAATAGCATTTGGCTTGGATGTTATCGCGTTTTCTTCTTCCATCAAAGTGAATACACGTTCGGCTGCAGCCAAACCGGTTTTTACCTGATAAGAAGCTTTAGAAATGTTTTTAGCTGGTGTCAAAATGGTATAAGCCAAAGCGATATATCCAATAAAAGCAGTGCTTTCCAATGTTTTGTCAACCAAAACCATATAACCGCCATAATATAAAAGAACAGCTATGGTTAAGATTCCAAGGAATTCACTCATCGGTGAAGCCAGATTACTTTTATTTCCAATGCTATTCGATAACTGTTGCAGTTTTTTAACTGATTCGTTGAATTTGGAAATAAAAAGATTTTCAGCATTGTAGCTTTTTACGACTTTCATTCCGCCTAAAGTTTCGTCTAAAATAGAAATGAAATAACCCGTTTCTTGTTGTGCTTTCTTTGATTTTGCTTTTAAGTTTTTACCGATTCTCGAAATAATCAATCCCGAAATCGGAATAAAAATAAACACGAAAAGCGTGAGTTTTGTACTTATAGCAAGCATCGCAACAACCGAAAAAATGATTGTTAATGGCTCGCGAACCACTAATTCCAAAACCTGAAAAAATGAATTCTGAACCTCATTGATATCGCCAAGCATCCTCGACATGACATCGCCTTTTCGGGCATCAGAATAATAAGAAACAGGAAGATGAATGATTTTTTGATACAATCTTTGTCTTAAGTCTTTCAAGACTCCGGTTCTCAATCGCGTCACATGAAAAGAAGCCAGGTAATTGAAAATATTTTTCAGTAAAAAGATCACAATCACAATTGAAACTACCAGTAATAACGCATATTCCGGACCATTTTCATTAGATAATTTAGTAATGTAATAATTCAATAAATCTTCTCCATATTTCCCCATATAGCCAATGCTTTTATAGGTTGGATGAACAGCTACCTGTTCGGTTTCCTTAAAAAGAACTTTTAAAGTCGGAATTATGGAAATCATTCCTAATGTTGAAAAGAACGCATAAAATATATTGAAAACGATATTCAGAATTACGTTCTTCTTATACTTTAAAGCAAAAGGAATTAATTTTTTGAGATTATTATCCATTAGTTCAATTGCATTTCTGAAATTATGTTTGCGATTTTAGTATCCAAAAATGCTTCAGCAGCCGGAAGTTCATCCAGACTTTCAATTGCGGTATTCACACTAAAATAGAATTTTATTTTTGGCTCAGTTCCACTTGGGCGTGCACAAATTTTGGAACCATCTTCTAAATAATAAATCAACACATCCGATTTTGGAACGAACAAGGTTTCTGTTTCATTGGTCAAAAGATTTCTCGCAGTCGAGTTTTGATAATCTTCCAACATAACCACACGTTGTCCATTTATTTCTGAAACTGGTTTTTCGCGCATGTCAACCATCATTTGTTTGATTTGATTGGCGCCTTCCATTCCTTTTTTGGTAATCGAAATCAAATGCTCTTTATAAAAACCGAAGTCAACATACATTTGCTCTAATTCTTTATAAACTGAACCACCTTTTTCTTTGGCCTGGGCAGCCATTTCGCACATTAGCAAAATTGCACCAACAGCATCTTTATCGCGAACAGCATCTCCAACCATAAAGCCAAAACTTTCTTCGCCACCGCCAATAAATTTCAGTTCAGGAAAATCTCTAATGAATTTGGCAATCCATTTGAAACCCGTTAAACCAACTTTGCATTCTACATCATAAGCCGAAGCTAATTCAAGCATCATTGGCGTAGAAACTATCGTCGAACCGATGAATTGTTTTCCGTTAATTTTTCCCGCTTTTTTCCATTGTTGCAAAAGATAATGCGTCATGACAACCATCGTTTGGTTTCCGTTCAGCAACTGCATTTCGCCGTTGTTATTTCTAACAGCAACACCAAGTCGGTCGCTATCCGGATCAGTTCCAAAAACGATATCTGCATTTATTTTATCTGCCAAAGCTAAAGCCATGGTCAAAGCTTCCGGCTCTTCCGGATTTGGAGAAATAACCGTTGGGAAATCGCCGTTTGGTTCAGCTTGTTCCGGAACAATATTGATATCTGTATAACCAGCTTTTTCCAATACTTTTGGAACCATTTTTATAGAAGTTCCGTGTAAAGAAGTATAAGCAATTTTTAAATTTTTTCTGGCTTCCGCCGAAGTATTGAAACTTGCATTATCCACAGTCGATTTGGCAAAAGCATCATCAACCGCAACATCAATATATTCAATCAGATTTGCGTTTGTATCGAATTTGATTTCGCTGTATTTTAAGTTTTCAATTACCTGAACAATTTCGGCATCGTTTGGCGGTACTATTTGTCCGCCATCCTGCCAATAGACTTTGTATCCGTTATATTCCGGTGGATTGTGTGATGCTGTTAAAACAATTCCGGCATGGCAATTCAAATGTCTAACCGCGAAAGATAATTCCGGAGTTGGTCGCATTTCTGAAAACAAATAGACCTTAATTCCGTTTGCCGAAAAAACATCAGCAACTACTTTGGCAAGTGTATCACTATTATGACGGCAATCATAAGCGATTGCCACTTTTAGTTGCTCGCCTGGAAATGATTTTTTTAAATAATCAGATAAACCCTGAGTGTTTTTACCAAGTGTATATTTGTTGATACGATTGGTTCCAACGCCCATTATTCCACGCATTCCGCCAGTTCCAAATTCCAAATTCTTATAGAAGCTTTCTTCTAAATTCTTTGGAGAAGAAGTCATCATTTCTTTGATTTCGTCTTGCGTTTTTTGGTCAAACGTTGGCGTAAGCCATTCGTTTACTTTGTCTAATATATTTTGTTCGATATGCATTTTAAAATTATTTTTTATAACCAATTTTATTTCTTTCAGATTTAGTTTTTGGATTATTATCTTTGTCTACTAAATAGTTTCACGCTTTATATATATCTGGAAATTGCTTTTCGATTTCTTCAATTCTAGTTTTGAGTTCAGCATAGCTCAATGAAAATTGCCTTATGGTAACAAATGTCCTCATTATTGCAATATTTATTTCAATTGC
>NZ_JBDSMB010000052.1:0-4068 GCF_039916025.1 Flavobacterium sp. | reverse complement strand
TCCTTGTATTATATTTATTATTTATACTTCTTGTTGAAGCAGATTACATTTTCGAGGTTTTTAAAAATGCCACAATCAAGTGGAATTTTTAACACTATATTAATTCAAAAAAAGTCCCGTCGAGTTATTGAACCAGACGGGATTTTTTTATTTTTGTACATTCATTTTTCACAATCCAAATGAAAAAAAATATTGTCCTTTTTATCTTGTTTGTTTTACCGATAGTTGCGTATCTTTTCTTTGCTTCCGGTGTAAATAGTTTTATTTCTTTACCAACCATTACAAAAAACATTCCCGAAGTTAACACCTGGAAAACCCTGGACAATAAACCAGTTGCCTTAACCAATAAAATCACAATCCTTGGCTTTATAGGAAATGATGTAATGAAACACAAAGGAAACTTCTTTAACCTTTACGAAATCATCTATGACAAGTATAAAGATTTCAAAGATTTTCAGGTTGTAATGGTAATGCCCGATGGAACACAAAGTCAGGTTGAAGAATTACTAAAAATAGATATAAAGAAATTGGGCACACATAAAGGCTGGAATTTTGTTTTTGCTTCGCCAAATGAAATAACGACTTTCTATGACAAACTTCAATTGGTCGGAAAACTCGATAATACATTGGCAACACCCAATGTTTTTATCATCGATAAGAAAAGAAACCTAAGAGGCCGAAAAGGTGAAGATCAAAAAGGAACACCCGAATATAAAGAAGGCTACAACACTATTTTTGTTTCAGAGCTTTACAATAAAATGATGGATGATATGAAAATCATCATTTATGAATATCGTGCTGCGCTTAAAAAGAATCATAACGCTACAAAAGAACTTTAGATTTTTATCAAATGAAAAATAAATCATACATCGGATTATCGTTTGTAGTTTTGGTTTTTGGAATCATCTTTATTCCGAAAATCATCAACAGAATAAAAAATGGTACTGTAGTTCAGGGCGACAGAATCGATGCTGTTTCCAATCACAAAAATGGCGAAACAGGTTTGATGAAAATTGGCCCGGCTCCAAAATTTGAATTAACCGACCAAAACGGAACAAAGATTACCGACAAAAGCTATTTAGGCAAAGTATATCTGGTAGAGTTTTTCTTTTCAACCTGTCCTTCTATTTGCCCAATTATGAATAAAAATATGGTTGATATACAAAATGAGTTTTTCGGGAACCCTAATTTCGGAATTGCCTCAATTTCTATCGATCCGGAACATGATACTTCAAAAGTATTAAAAGAATATGCAAAA
Organism: Flavobacterium sp.; assembly: GCF_039916025.1. Lineage (GTDB taxonomy): Bacteria > Bacteroidota > Bacteroidia > Flavobacteriales > Flavobacteriaceae > Flavobacterium. The sequence continues at coordinate 2,810 of NZ_JBDSMB010000052.1, read as the reverse complement.
ACACTTGGCGTGAAATCTTCCAATTGGCATTTATTAACCGGAGACAAAGACTATATATTTAATATCGCCAACAAAGGATTTAATATGTATGCCGGCGAAAATAAAAACGTCAAAGGCGGATTTGAGCATTCAGGACTTTTTGCTTTGATTGATAAAAAAGGAAATATACGTTGTAGAAAAGATGATTTTAATAATCCAATTCTATATTATGACGGTTTGGATAAAAAAGGTGTAAAAGCAATTACAGAAGACATAAAAAAACTTTTAAATGAATAAATCAGACAACAAAACGCTGGAACAACGATTTAGATTTCCAATAATTTTTATCTCAATATTAATACCTGTAGCAGTAGCTGTTCTATTTACAGTGAAATTAAAAGATTTTGGTATTGAAGTAGAGCCACTTTCTTTTTTACCGCCAATTTACGCTGGTATAAACGGACTTACGGCCTTACTTTTAATATTGGGCGTAAAGGCGATTAAAAACGGAAATCAAAAAGTGCACGAAAGATTAATGACCACTGCGATTGCTTGTTCTGTAATTTTTTTGGTAATGTATATTGCGTATCACATGACGGCAGAGTCAACTGTTTTTGGAGATGTTGATGGTAACGGAATTTTAGATGCAAAAGAAAAAGGATATGCAGGTTTTACAAGAGACATATATTTGTTCATTTTGCTGAGCCATATTGTGCTGTCAATAGCAATCATCCCATTAGTATTGATTACCTATGTCAGAGCATTAGCGGCACGATTTGACAGACATAGAAAAATAGCTAAAATCACTTTCCCTTTATGGTTGTATGTAGCCGTAACCGGAGTTGTGGTTTATTTAATGATTTCACCTTATTATGCGAACTAAAGAACAAAGAACAAAGATAATAGAAGATAGACTTTCTAAAAGACTATTCTTTTTTCTATTCTCTATTTTCTATTCTCTAAATACTTTCTCACAATGCGCGATGTGTCGTGCTGCTTTGGAAAGTGAAGGCAATAAAACTAAAGTGGAAGCAGTAAATGACGGGATTGTGTTCCTGATGGCTGTTCCGTATATAATTGTGGCAGCAATAGGTTTTACGATTTACAAAATGTATTACAAGAAGCCAGCTTCTAAAGAAGAAGAAACTGCCAACTGAACACTGAATACTTCCTCTAGTCCATTCCGTCAATTTTCACATTCATTTTTCCGGTAGTGGTTATAAATGCGATGATGGCTTTATCGGTTACTTCAACTTTTTCAAAATCAAAATCATTCATTGTTCCGTTAACGAAAACACCTTTCATTGGTGAATAATTATTCAAATAAGGCAATAAACTCTTCTTGCCTTCCTCCAGATTTTCTCGGATAGAATAACGACAGTTTTCCTGAATTTTTTTCAAAATAACGCCCTGCAATAACCAATTGGCGGTTCTTGTAAGCAATCCTTTGGTGTTTAAAACATAATCCATCTGATCAAAATAAATCTCTTTGGTCACGGCATTATAATTTGGAGTTCCCGATAAATATATTGTTCCGTTGATGCTTCCTGTCATATCAAGGGCAATTATAATCTTGCTGTCTTTTTGCCAAAGCGCCACATTTTGAACCACGATTTTTCTGCTTCCGGCGGCAAATTCTTTTCCCTGAAAATTAGATGAAATAATTCTGGAAGCACTTTCGTAAGTCGAAATAGCAGCAATGTTTGCCGTTAATTTTTCAGGAACTTTACCCACCGATTTAAACTGAATAGCATCTCTGTCAAAGCTGTTTTTTGGCTTTAAACCAACCATAGTCTGCATATTGCATTTCAATCCCAAGTCCATTTTAATTTCTTTTTTACCCAAAACCGCATCGGTTACATAAACCTCAATCGGAATGAGTTTAAACCAGGATTGGTATTGTTCGCTTGTTATAAATGGCGTGCTCATTTTTTCCAAAACATCAAGCACATAAGGTTTAAAATCGCATGAATTCTCAATAGCTTCATCAATCTTTTTGGCAATCTTAGATTTGAAAATAGAAAGTGTTGGATTGATAATATAAGTAATCGGAACGTTTCTTCCTGCTACTATGATTGTTGGGCTTTCAGACCATTCAAAATTGTCAATTTTTGAAGTTGTCGACATTTTCCAGTTGGATAATTTGACATCGCTTATAAGTGTTATTGTTCCATTCAGATTAATTTCCCTGGTATCATTTAAACCCATGAAATCGGTGCCATACTTGAATTTGGACCAAATTTTTAATGGCAATATGGTTTGGATTTTTCCATTTTTTTCAATCAGACGAATCGGTGCCGTTTTCGTAATTTTCATTTCGGTTTTATCATCTTCCAGATTGGAGTCATTATAAATTTCACCATTCAGTGTTTTATTCAATTGATTTTCTATTTCCTTTAAAGAGATTTCCAACGGCATGTTCACAAACGAGGTTTTAGTATTGTAAACCATCGGAGTATCATCAGAAGGAATCGGTTTTAAAGCATCGATTTTTTGAGTAGTTGAACAACTATTAAAAATAAACGAAAAAAATAGTATAGAAAGTGTTACTTTTATTCTTGACATGATTGCAATTAATTTTTGGCAAAAATAAAAGTAAAAAAGCAATTAAGTTGTAACATTATCAAAAAAGACAAGTCTAAGTTTGTATGTTATTAAATATGCAATTAAAAGACAAAAATTATATCTTTGTTTATTAGAAAAATTAAGGGTTCTAAACCCGTTTTTAGTATGAAAAAAAGTATACAGGCATTTACATTGATTTTTATTCTTCTTTTAGGATTTACTTCCGTAGCCCAACAAAAAAAGTGGACGATTCAGGAATGCGTAGA
>NZ_JBDSMB010000051.1:0-2962 GCF_039916025.1 Flavobacterium sp. | reverse complement strand
AAGTTGGGCAATGGTTAGTTTGCCAAAAATAGAAAAAAAAACTTCCCAATTTTCATTGAGAAGTTTTATTAACTTATTCTTTGGAAACGCTTCCGCCGGAACTTTCTTCTTTGACAACAGTTTTGGGAGAACTGCCATAATCGATTGAGCTTCCGCTGGATGCCTTGGCATTTAAACTCACTAATGGATGAACATCAGTTGAACTGCCACTTGTTGATTCAGAAACGACATCGTTAACCAATAAACCGTTAGCATCAATTTCACTTCCGCTGGAAGAATGAGTATTTAGTTTTAGTGCTTTTCCTTTTACAGCCAAAGTACTTCCGCTAGTACTTTCGCATCTTACATTATCAAATTCTATGTTTAAATCTGCTTCGCTACCGCTGCTGGTTTTTACATCAATATCGGTTCCTTTAAAGGTGTTATTTGTTGTAACAGATGAGCCACTCGTAGTTTCAATTGAAGTTAATGAAGGCAATTTAACACGAATGTTTTTTGCTGTAGCATCATCAATATTTTCATCCGAAGTGATAAAAAGGGTTCCGTTTTCTACCTTAGTTGTAATATGTTCCTGTAGGTTTTCATCGGCTTCTACTTCTACTAAATAAGTATCAGCTTGTTCTAGTGTTACATTTAAACCGCGACTTACGTCTATTTTTGTAAAGTTTCCTTCAACGTTACGTTTTTCAGTTGTTACGTTTCCGTTACCATCAATGCCATCACCGATATGAATATCTCTTATATGACATGAACTAAACAATGCTGCTGCTATTGTTGCGGCTATTATTTTGGTGCAAAATACTACGAACTTTACCATGATTAGTTAGTTTTGATTATTACTCCGTTTTCACCAATTTTTAGTGAACTTTTTTTACCTTTTTCAGCGTTATCTTTTACTGTTGTAGTTTCCATAACTGTTTGACCATTTACTTTTACAGTTACTGTTTTACTGCTGTCTGTTTCTGTAGTAACGTTAATATTTTCGGTATTTGTGTCGTCTGCATCGTTATATTCATTTTCATCCGCTGGACAATTCAAGCATTTTACTTGAGAAACTCCCACCTTATAGATATAATCACTTGAGCTAAAGTGCAAGTTGAAAAAGTCGTTACTGGTTCTGTCATAATCCTGAACAGTTTCGTCAGCTTTGAACAAGGTTCCTTTTGGCAAATACAAGAACAATTCTACTTTTTGTCCTCTAAATTTATTGGCAACGTCTGTCAATAGATAATTGTCTAAAATTAATTGATTTCCTTCAATTTTATAACCATATCTAATTTTTTCTGCACGAATTCTTGCTTCATTAGCTGATTTCCCAACGGCTAATCTTTCTATTTGAATGTAAGGTAATGCTTCTTCAGTTTTTAAAATTTCAATAGTAACATTATTTGAATAGATTGTTTCGTTGTTTTTTTCATCTTGCGTCAATCTGAAATCTGTGTTATGGCGATTATCTTTTGAATAAAAATCATTGTTTTTAAATTTGATGAGCAATGTGTCTGTTAACGCTATATTAATAGTTTCTTTTTTGACATCTTTTCCGTCAAAAGCTATTTGTGTGGCTTCGTTTATTCCTAATGAAATTAAGATTCCAACAGCGATTACCCAAATACCCAATAAGCTGAATTTAACTATGTTTCCAATCGATTTTAAATTGGTCACCAATAATTTCAATCCAAGTATTAAGAAGAAAAACATTGGTATTCCGGCTGCTAAAAGGAATAAAACTCCCTGAGCCCAAATTGGTGTTTCTAAACCAATTGGTGTACTGATATGATTCAGGATATAATTATCCGGCATTGATGAAGAAAAAATCATAAAGATGGAAGCAAAACAGATTCCCAATAATGCAAAAGAAGAGAAAACGACTATTATTGCCCCTAATATTTTTGCAAATACTTTGAAAACGTTGATGAAAAGCTCACCAACTCCATCAGCTACTTTTGTAGCACCAGTTCTGACTTCGTTTCCCATTTTATCATAATCGGCACTTTTAAACTTGTTAGCTACGCTGTCAAATTCTTCTCTAACTTTCTTTTCGATGTTAGAAATAGTAACCGGTTCACCAGTCATTTCTAATTTTTCAGAAGTTGTAACTGCTTTTGGCATCGCAATCCAAAGGACGATGTAAGCAACAAATCCAGTTCCGAATCCGAAGAATAATATCAGGAATAAGATTTTTAACCAAACGGCGTCAATTCCGAAATAGTGTCCTAAACCTGTACAAACACCGGCAATAGTTCCTCTGTCTTTATCTCGGTACAATTTTTTAGATCTAGAGTTTGGATAAAATGGCTCAGCTGTATTATTGTCTGAATCGTCGTCAATGCGATAGTCTTCAGGTTGTCCCATGATTACTATTACTTCGTCAACATCTTTGTTATTGATGACATGTTTGTCGCTTTTTTGTTTTTCTGTAAGCAATTCAGCCACACGCATTTCAATGTCTTTCATGATTTCATCCTGACCAGATGAATTAGAAAGGGATCTTTTTATTGCCTCAAAATAACGAGTCAATTTTTGGAATGCATCTTCATCTATGTGAAAAATTAAACCACCTATATTAATATTTACTGTTTTGTTCATGATTTCTTTGATTTGTTAGTTGTGATGATGTTTACAGCGTCAGACAGTTCTGTCCAAGTACCATTTAATTCAGTTAAAAATGTTTTTCCTATTTCTGTCAAACCATAATATTTTCGTGGTGGTCCAGAAGTTGATTCTTCCCAACGGTAGTTGAGCAAACCGTCATTTTTTAGTCTTGTCAATAGCGGGTAAACTGTTCCCTCTACCACAAGCAATTTAGCGTTTTTCAAAGTGTCTAATATTTCAGAAGTATATGCTTCTTTGTCTTTTAAAACTGACAAGATACAAAATTCTAAAACACCTTTACGCATCTGGGCTTTTGTGTTTTCAATATTCATAATACATGATTTAATTTTTTTTGATTAATACTGATTCG
>NZ_JBDSMB010000050.1:0-13239 GCF_039916025.1 Flavobacterium sp. | reverse complement strand
GTTACGAATTATTTTCTGAAGAATGATTTTCAAATGTATTTTACGAAACCTAAACTTTAATATTTAACTAAATTTCCTTTGAAACCGCGCTCGGTGCAACTTGCAGTTAACGTTTTGCCGCTTCAAGAAGTTGCGAACTTCGGAACCGCGTACTTTCGGCTAAGATAAAATTTCTTGCGAAAGAAAAACATGAATTCACTACATATTTCGCAATTTCTTGAAACGGCTGTTATAACTTCGGCGTTTGATTTTCAATATCACGCAATACTTTTCAGATTCCATTTTCCACATTCAAATTCCACTTTCCATTTTGGCGCAAACAAATTCTGCTTCGTTTTCAACAAATTAATTTTTCGCAAACTTTTCGACTTTCAATTTCTACAAACTTTTACCACAAACTATTCTGCAAAAGATTCCTCAATAAATTCCACGCAAAATTTTCTAAATTCAATAATCTAGCGCAACAAATTCTATTCTAAATTTCCATTTCTTTTTCAATAAAATGCGAAAAAATAGGAGTGAAGCTTAAGCAAAAGTTGTTGCGTAAAGAAACGCTGAGTTATAACGTTTCGCTGCTTCTCGTCAGTTGCGAGCTTCGGAACGAATTATTTTCCGTTAAAGATAATATTTCTTGCGAAACGTGAACGTGAACTTACAACAAAATTCGCAATTGCGAGAAACAGCTGTTGTAGGCAGGTTTTTTATTCCGGTGCAATTGAATTCAACGCTTTAAACTCGAATTTGTTATTTCTATTTAGTTTATAACTGTAAATTGTTCTTCCAGAAACATGTCCATCACTATAATCTGCAATTAACCATTTATCTCCAAGAATTTGAATATTTTCGAACATCATTTTTCCGCCTAAAGTTGGCTCCAAAGGTATCAAATTTGGATTTTCACGTAATGAATTTTCAATATACTTTTCGGGATTTTCTATTCCTTTTTTCACGAAATCTATTCCTTCAAATTCAACATCAAACCAGTAATTTTTCGACATTTTTGCTTTTTTCAATTCTCCATTGAGTGAATCATTTTTCTGTTTAAGCACAATATTTTCCGATTGAAGTTTTTCGACAGCTTGATTTGAATCTTGATTTTGTCTTTCACAACTCAAGATTGAAAATATTAATAGAATTAAAATTATCTTTTTCATTACGGATTATTTTCTGATTAATTTCTGGTAAACTTGCCTACAACTTGTATATACCCGCTATAAAATAGCGTGTATGCACCCTAAATGGGGTAGATTGTCGCTGTTTTGTGGCGTATTGTCTTTCAAATATAATCCTTTTTTATAAATCATCAAATGGGCTTTTAATCTGTTGAATACTTTTTGTACTAACATGGGTATAGATTTCGGTGGTCTTACTACTGTTATGTCCAAGTAATTCTTGTATATACCTCAAATCAGTGCCGCTTTCTAACAAATGTGTGGCATAACTATGTCGTAACCAATGCAGTGTCGCAGGCTTGCTAATGGCAGCTTTTTCTAAAGCCAGTTTTAATACTTGCTGTAAACTCCTCGGATCATATGCAAAACCTGGTTGCCTGCCTTCAAACAAGTAGGTGACCGGTTTATAAACGGAATAATAATCTCTCAGCATTGCCAATATCTTAGGACTAAGCGGCGCTATGCGGTCTTTTTTCCCTTTTGCATTTTTTAGCAAAACAATTTGACGCTTTGAATCAATATGAACGGGCCGTAAAGCAAGTAACTCGCCGCAACGCAACCCACAACTATATATCATACACAACATCGTTCTGTGTTTCATATTACTATGAGCTTCCAGAATAGCTTTGACTTCTTGCTTACTCAATACATTGGGTAAAACTTTAGCTCTTTTAGGACGATGCACTTTTTCCAAATCTATTTTGGAGTCTTTCACTACCAAAAAAAATAATTTGATAGCGTTCACAATTTGATTCTGATAAGAAGCCGATAAATTATTCTTCAATATATGCTCATTATTATACACAATAACATCATCATTATCAATGGCATTTATTGATTTCTGTCTGTAAAAAACCAAAAACGATTTCAAAGCTTCGCCATAAGTTTTAATGGTACTCTCGCTATATCGTTTTGACCTTAAATATCTTTTGAACTGTTCAATACCTTTAATACCTTCACTTGACGGCATACTCTCTTCCGCTAATGCCAGCCCAAATTGCTTCCGGTAGTATTCTGTATCTGGTAAATGCCAAACTTGTAAGCTTTGGCTCCATCTTGAGCCATCTAGCTTTTTTATACGGTCAATCAGGTCGTTGTTTTTTTCAAAATAAACTGCAATCCTGTTCTCGCCTTTGTATTTAATCCCTTTTGCGCTCCATTTCATAATTTCGAAATATAAATATAAATGTACGAAAAAACTACAATAAAAAGCAAAGCCTTTTTATTCATTATTGAAATAATAAAATTGGATTTGTTGAAATTGTATAAGATTAACTTTTAAAATTATAAGGATTTTGAGTTGATAAGGAAGTACATTTATACTAACTCAAAATAATTGATTATGAAAACTTTACTTAACATCCGAACAGGTTTATTGGCATTTATGGCATTGGTATTATTCTCATGTGCAGCCAATCAATATTCAAATCACGGAACCTCTTCTGATAGAACGGGAACCAACGGTGCAACAAACGGTACCGGAAAGCCACCAAGAACCAGTGCGCACAATGTAAAATATTAAATTTTAAATAAAAAAGCACCCAAAAAGAGTGCTTTTTATTTGATTGGTGGATTACCCAAATACTATTTTTTTTCTAACCAAAAATTACCACCGCCGTTCTTATAACACAATGGCATACTTTCAAATATTGCTGAATGATGTTTGTGCAGATAATGAGAAAATAATTTTATTTCAAACTCATTATTGTACATTAAAAAGGCTTTTAAAAAATAATCTTCATTCCAGTTTTTACCCTTAAAAACCCATTCCCTTAAATATTCAAAAGGGTAAAAGATGTCGTGAAAATGTATCAGAACACCACTTTTTAATCGTGGTAAAATTTCAAAAATTATATAATTAACATCACTGCCGGTCTTTGCAACGTGTGTGCTGTCGATAAATAGGATGTCACCAGCATTTAGCTTTTCAAAAACTTCTACAGATATCAATTGAACATCACTTTCGATAATAGTCGTCGACGCTTTGTCATTTTCTTTTAATATCGAATTTAATCTTTGTGTGTATGGCTCAATGAACGTTAAGTTAATCTGATTGTCAAAAAAGAATTCATTCGTATCCAACATTACCGATGAAGAAAAACCGGAGCCTATCTCGATAATTTGCTTTGGTTTATAATGTCTTATCATTGAATAAAGAACTATTGCATCAGTATATGAATAATATTCATTTTCATAATAATACCGACCATTTTCATTTTTTTTATCAGTGAATGGAATATCGTTATAGTATTGATAAAAAGATTTTATTAAATCAAGTTGATTTTCGGTTTTAAGATTGATCCCGAGTATTCCATCAACATCTTCATTTTTCCAAATGGAAGCTTCTCTTTTTTTTATTTCATCAACGGAGACAATTGTAGAGTAATAATGGCCAGCCGGAAAGCAGGAATTCTTCTTAAACTGTTGATTTTCCTGGTAAATGCTTTTTATATATGGAAGCTTATTAATGATGCTTTTTAGTTTGTCTTTAACGATCATGTTATGGTTTTATTAAATTGCATTTCTGCATTAATGCAATTTAGATTGCGGTTTCCAAATATATAAAACATTCCCTATTCGAGGCATTAAATATTCGTTTGTAGATGTCCGCTCACTTTTTAGTTTTATTCCCTTTTTTTTTCGGGTTTATCTTTACCGGCAAAGGACTGTTTTTTACTCGGGTAATTGCTCCGTTTTGGATGTCATAGATACCCGTTTCTATATATTCATAGAGATCATAGGAAAAGTTGGCAGATACTGTTCTTTTCACATGGAGTTGGTTGTTTTTGATGAAGATATCGCACACACAGCTTTCCTTATCCAGAGGGCTGTCTTCATTCCAGTTTTCTTCATTATAGGAGGTACTAAAAGTGACCGAACTCATTTGTTTCAAATCTACGATACAGAGATTCGAACTGTTCTCGGAGTGATTACTGCTGCCGAACATATGGCTGCTGTTAATAGCCAGGTAATGGTCGTTGTCTTCCATTTTAATTTCGCCAAAATTATAATCGGCGAGTAATTCATAGACCGTACAATATGTTGCTGATTTTTTAAAAAAGGCGGGAACAGTGACATTATCTTTATTTACGTAGTAACTAACAAAGAAGGAATCGCCACTGTATTCGCTACCCGATTCGAGTTGAACTATTTGTATAGGGTCAGCAATTTTTCCAATAACAGTTAAAGGGGAAAAGGCAAAAGGCCACTGCAAAGAGGTTTTTATCTCTTTATCCATATAGGTTCCATTATCATAATCCCCGCATAAACTAATTATATTGATCGGCTCTAAAGGAATAAATCGTGTTCGATACTTCCCAGTAGGATCTTCAATTTTAATCTGGTCTCCAGCTTTTTTTCTGATATTTTGATAATTGTTGAAGTAAACAACCAAGAAATAATAGGAGTACGCTATTTCACCAATCCTGTCTTTTGGGTTACGTGGAGTATTTGTGTCTAAGTTTTGACTAAAAATCAGGGTGTCCTTTTGCGGATAATTTTTCAGCAGTGAACTTGGATTTGTATTTCCTTTATGGATGTAGGGGTTACGAGAAGCATCGGTTAGCGTAAGTGTAAGCCCGTTTATGGGTTGGCGGGTTTCTTCATCTTCGACATTTACCACAATAAGATGTAAGCTGTCCCAACCGCAATGCTGTGCGGCTGAGGGAACTGAAATTAGGCAGATAAATAACAGTAGTTGTGCTCTCATAGTATTTTAAAGGTCAGGCATCCTAAGATAAGTGTTCATAATAATGGGTTTTGGATTGTAATTTTCCGTTATTATCATAGACTTCCCGCCAAATTTGTTTCCCGGCTTTGTAGTTGTCAATGGTTTTAATACTTCCGTTTCTGTTGTAAAACTGTATTTTACCATGTAATTTCCCTTTTCTAAAACCTGTAATTGATTTTAGAGTTCCATCCGGATAATACTCATGCCATTGTCCGGCTTTTTGAAAGTTCTTAATAAAACCTGAAGTAGCTAAGGAGTCGTCAAGATAAATGTCATAGGCGCCGTCGGGGATATTTTGCTTTAGGTAATAACGTATAGAACCCCAAGCTCCCATATCTTCACTATGTCCTACCTTGACATAGACAGTGTCTGATGGTTTGATAAAAATATAATCCCTTCTTTTTTCAACAGGTGTTTTCAGTTCAATTTTAATTTGAGCCGCAGAAGAGAAATAAGATGCTACCATTACAAATATCAGGAGTATATTTTTCATCTATTTGTTCTCAACATACATCTCGCTTCGCAATGGATTTATTGATTTAGCATCTGTAAAATCCCGCTCTATAACACCAGGCACTTGTGGCAGCATTTTTCCGCTGGCGATTATTTGGTTGATGGCAGCGCTTAATAAAGGTTCATCAACATCGCCTAAAATACCAAGACTGCTCAAACTTTCCGGTAATAAAGTCGTTGGTATGATACCTGCTGTATAATCTCCCAATCCATTCTTATCTACAATTTTCAACACTATTGGTTGCATTGCATATTTGTGATTCGGATTCACATTAGTTTTGGCAAAAGTAGGTGAGTCGTATAAAGTTATTGAACCTACATTTTTCCCAGTTGTTAAATCTCCAATCTGAACTACGTCTATATAGGGTTTCAAACAATTAACTACTAATTCACTTGCCGAAGCTGTCGCTTTGGTTGTTAAAATATATATTTTGCTGAGATGCAAACCGTTTAAGCCGGAAACAAATTTATTTTCTAATGAACCTGGATTGTTGGCTAAGAAATAAGCCTGAGCTTTGGCATTCCATTGTTCTTTTGAAAATACCTGCCCGGAGAATTGCCCGGTAATCATACTTGCCAACTTTGTTGCTGTTGCCACAGAACCACCAGAATTATAGCGTAAATCCAATACTAAATCGGTCACATTTTGTGAAACAAATGAACCAAACGTGGTATTTAACTGACTTTCATAATTGGGATAAAATCCGTTGTACATTAAGTAGCCAATATTGTGCGTTCCCTGATTGATAACTGTGCTTAGTAATATAGGATTTTCAGCCAAGTTGCTTTTGGTCAGTGTAATTGATTGTCCGTTAGGTGTAATGGCGCCGCCGTTATAATCGGCCAAATTTATGGTGTACGTATCACTTGCCAATAGTGTTCTGTAATTATCTACGGTTAGAGGCGTTCCGTCAATGGCGTAAAAAATATGGCCACGTTCTACGTATTTGTTTTCTGCATCCGAATTGGGTAATACATAACGAACCCAACCATAAATATCGGTTGTGCTACCTGTTTTGTAGCGCAATCCATAATCCATTCCGTTGTTTAAAGTAGTACCCGAAAGTATGCCTTCCAAAACAGTGTAGTCACTATAAATCACACTAAATCTATCAATAGACGGAGCAACACGAAGATGATTGAACAAATTTTCCGGTGTTTCATAAGTTTCCAGAAAATTATTTAATTGCGACTGATTAGCAAATCTGTCATCAGCTAAATCAGGAACATCAGCCTGCCACAAATAATATAAATTCATGCCTTTCCAGACAAAATCTTTTATTTCAATATTAGCCGGAACCGCATTGTCATCCATATCGGAACAACCAAAAGGAATCACAAATAAGAATAGTAATAATGAAGATATAGCAATTTTTTTCATAACAATTCTTTATTTTAATAAACGTAAATTTACGAAGTTTAGATTAATAATTTTATTTTGTTTGTAACAAATAAAAATGTGTGTCGTCTTGACCTTGTAACCAACAACCAAACTAGTTTTCAATGAACCAAAATGAGTTTATGCAACTTGTAAATCCTTTTAAGGATAAGCTCTTTCGGGTAGCAAAACGATTACTCGTTAGCACCGAAGAAGCCGAAGACGCAACTCAGGAAGTTTTGGTAAAATTATGGAACAGGAATGAAAGTCTGGGTGAATACAAAAGTGTAGAAGCTGTTGCGATGACAATGACTAAAAATTATTGTTTAGATCAATTGAAATCCAAACGAGCGGGCAACATGAAAATTGTTCACAATAATTTCACTGACAGAGAAGCCAGTTTACAGCAAAAAATTGAAGACAGTGATACTTGGAATTGGGTTGAAAAAATAATGAACAACTTGCCGGAACAGCAGAAGCTGATTGTTCAAATGAGAGACATTGAAGAAATGGAATTTGAAGAAATTGGTAAGGTTTTAGAAATGAATGAGCAAGCCATTCGTACAGCATTGTCGAGAGCACGAAAAGTAATAAGAGAAAAAATGATAAAAACACATCATTATGGCATTGGATAGAATAGAAAATTTACTAGAAAAATACTTTGAGGCAGAAAGCAGTATTGCAGAAGAAAAAGAATTGAAAGATTACTTTGCTTCTTCAGATGTTGCGCAGCATTTGGAACAATACAAACCAATATTTGGTTATGCCATTCAAGCAAAACAAGAACAGTTTACCGCAACGATTCCATTAAAAACTAACAAACGCAAAAGCGTAGTTTGGTTATCTGTTGCTGCATCTGTGATAGTTTTACTTGGCGTGGGTTTATTTACATTCAGTCATTATAATCAGCCTGAATATCAAGATTTAGGGACAATTGATGATCCGGAAGTAGCCTTCAGGGAAACGCAAAAAGCGTTGGCTATGATCTCGGAAAGCGTAAATAAAGGCATCGGAAGCATGGAATATATAAATGAATATGAAAAATCAAAAAACAAAATTTTTAAAAAATAATTAAATAGAAATCATGAGAAAGATATTTTTAAGTTTAGTATTAGTTTTAAGTGCAAACACTTTTTTTGCACAAAGCGTTTTCGACAAGTTTGATGGTCAGGATAATATCGCTACCGTTATTGTCAACAAGAAAATGTTTACGCTTTTAAGCAAAATGGAAGTTAAAGATAAGGAAACACAACAATATGTAAACCTTATCAAAAAGTTAGATAACTTAAAAGTTTTTGTAACAGAAAACGATAAGAAAGCTGATGAAATGAGAGCTACTTCTGAAAAATACATCAAATCATCCGCATTGGAAGAATTAATGAGAATGACAGAAAAAGGTAAAAGTGTAAAGATTTATGTAAAATCCGGTTCTTCAGAATCACAAGTCAAAGAACTGTTGATGTTTGTTGATGGTGCTGGTCCAAAAAATCAATCAGTTTTGATGTCGTTAACAGGTGATTTTGATTTGAACGAGCTTTCAGTATTGACAGATAAAATGAATTTACCTGGTGGCGATGATTTGAAAAAAGCTTCAAAAGGAAAAAAATAAACAGCCATGAAATCAACGATTCATGAACACCAAAAAAACAATATTAAAATCGTGAATAAAATTGCACTTTACCTCGCCATATTTGTTTCATTATTCTTGTCAAGTTGTAATAGCGAACCATCGCTTCAAAAATATTTTGTAGAAAGTTCTGAAAAGAAAGAATTCATCGCGTTGGATGTTTCTTCAAGTATCTTAAATATTGATAAAACGAAGCTGACTGTCGAGCAAAAAACAGCTATAGGATCATTTGATAAAATGAACATTCTAGCTTTTAAATCGGATTCAACTAACAGAGCACAATATGATGTTGAAAGCCAGAAAGTGACTCAAATGTTGAAGAATGAAAAGTATCAGGAGTTGATGAAAGTGGGTTCTGGTAAAGATGGTGCTTCGGTAAGTTTTGTTGGCGATGAGAATCATATAAATGAGTTCGTACTTTTTGCTAAAAGGAAAGAAAACGGATTTGCAGTAGTTAGAATTCTTGGAAATGATATGAATCCAAATAATATCATAAACATGATTTCATTATTGAAAAGTTCCAATGTTAATATGGAACAATTGAAACCACTGCAGGGTTTAATTAAATAATATATTTGAGGTTAGTTATTTTGAAAAGAGGCGGGATTTATCCCGCCTTTTATTTTTTAAAATATTTAAACGGAACAACCAACATTCCAAAACATTCGCCATCTGCTTTGCCAAGATGTTTGTGATGCATTTTGTGCGCTCTTCTGACCGCTTTTGCATAACGATTATCAGCATTTCTAAACAGCTTAAATCGCTGATGAATAAAAATATCGTGGACAATGAAATAAGATAAACCATAAGCAAAGATTCCAATTCCAATCGCTAAGCCAATTTCCAGGAAATTGTATTGCCAGAGCAGAAAGAAACCAATACTTATAACGGCATAAAAAATAAAAAAGGCATCGTTTCTTTCAAACCAGGAATCATGGTCTTTTTTGTGGTGATCAGCATGTAAATTCCAAAGAAAGCCATGCATGATATATTTATGGCTGAACCACGCCATGAATTCCATGATGCAAAACGTAAGGATAAAAACTAAAACATTTACTAGCATGATTTCTATAATAAATTCAAACGATAATTAACATAACACTTTGCCAAAAGCCCAAATTTTTGATAATCAGGAACACGGATTCGAGTGTTTTTGATTTCTATGGAAGGCGTTTTTTTCAACTTCGACAATAGCTTTTTGTAATAAATAAAAGCTGTATAAACTCCGAATTTTGCTTCCAAAGGCAATTTTAAAATTCCCTGAAAACCTGCTTCGAAATCGGCTTCAATTTCTGTGATAATAGCAGCTTTTGAATGCTCATCCAAACGCGATAAATCTGTATTAGGGAAATAAGTCCGATTTAAATCTTCAAAGTCTGTCTTTAAATCCCTAAGGAAATTTACCTTCTGAAAAGCCGAACCCAAACGCATTGCCGAATGTTCAAGTTCTTCAAACTTTTTGTCATCACCTTTTACAAAAACTTTCAGGCACATCAATCCAACAACATCAGCCGAACCATAAATGTAATTATTAAATTCATCAATTGTCGTGTATTCTTTTTTATACAAATCCAATTTCATGCTGTTCATAAAAGCAGTAATCATACTTTTCGGAATACCATATTTATGAACAGTGTGCTGGAATGAATTGAGCACCGGATTCAAACTTATCTTGTTCTGCAGAGCACTTTCCAAATCTTTTTCAAACATTTCAAAAAGGGTTTGTTTGTCATAGTCATGAAATGTGTCGACAATTTCGTCAGCAAAACGCACAAATCCATAAACATTATAAATGTCCTGGCGAATGCCTGGTGCCAACATTTTTACTGCAGCAGAAAACGATGTACTATAGGATTTAGTTACATTTCTGCTACAATCGAATGATATTTTATCAAAAAGAGATTTCATAATGTCTGGTAAATTAAAGATTTTTTTGAATCAGATCTGCGACTAGTTTTCCTGAGATTAGAGCTGGCGGAACACCAGGTCCGGGAACAGTTAACTGTCCGGTAAAAAAGAGATTTTTAACCCTCTTACTTTTTAATTTGGGCCTTAAAAAAGCGGTTTGCATTAAAGTATTGGCCAGGCCATAAGCATTTCCTTTATACGAATTGTACTCTTTTATAAAATCGTTCACGCAAAACGATTCTTTGAAAATAATGCTGTCTTTTAGAGATTGCTGCGTTAGTTTTTCAAAACGGGTAATGATTTTTTCGAAATATTTTTCTCTTAATTCTGGAGTATCGTTCAATCCAGGCGCTAACGGAATCAAAAATATTCCGGCTTCTTTTCCGGCAGGTGCAGAATCTGCATCAGTTTTTGATGGAAAACTGGCGTAGAATAATGGTTCGTCAGGCCATTTCGGATTGTCATAAATTGCGGAAGCATGAACATCAAAATCAACATCAAAAAACAAAGTATGATGTTCTACATTTTCTATTTTTTTGTCAAATCCAACATAGAATAGGAGTGAAGAAGGAGCAAATGTTCTATTCTCCCAATAATTTTCCGAATAGGCTCGATACTTTTCATCCATCAAACTTTCGCTATGATGGTAATCGGCGCCGCTCAAAATAATGTCGCCTTTTATAGTTTCACCATTAACAATCAGTCCATTTGCAGTGCCATTTTCGACTAAGATTTTTTCAATATTGGAGTTGGTATGTATAGACACGCCAAGCTCTTTGGCTAATTTTTCCATTGCCAAAATCACGCTGTACATTCCGTTTTTTGGATGCCAGGTTCCCAAACCAAAATCTGCAAAATTCATAAAACTATAAAATGACGGAGTGTCTGATGGTTTTGCTCCAAGAAAAAGTACGGGAAATTCTAAGATTTGGATTAGTTTCTGGTTTTTAAATTTTTTGCGAATGTCTTTTGAGATGTTTCCAAAAAACTGGTTTACTTTTTTGGCGGTTTCCAAAGTGACCAATTCTAATGGAGAGATTGCAGGGCGATACACCAAGTCTTTGATGGCAATTTCATAATTGCTTTTGGCTTCGTTCATAAATGAAGCTAGTTTTTGACCACTGTCTTTTTCTATAGCTTCAAAAGTTGTAATAATTTCAGGAAGATTATCTGAAATAGTAACAAAATCTTTTACTCCAAAATATACCTGATATGCTGGTGAAAGTTTTATTAATTCGTAATAGTCAGAAGGTTTTTTACCAAAATCGGCAAAGAAGCGCTCAAAAACATCAGGCATCCAATACCAGGTTGGTCCAATGTCGAAGGTAAATCCTTCTTTTTTCAACTGACGTGCTCTGCCGCCAATAGTAGCATTTTTTTCGTAAACGGAAACATGATGTCCTTGTTGCGCCAAATAGCAGGAAGCAGCAAGTGAAGAAAACCCGGAACCGATTATTTTGATTTCTTTTTTCATAATTGTTTAACAAATATACAAAAAAGTTAAACAAATAAAATTATTTAACTATTATAAAAGTGCGACAATGTCATTAATAGATTTAAATATAGTCATATTTTCAGACTCTAAACTCGTGTCAATGCTTTCTACAATTCGTCCGATTACCCAAAAATTGGAATCATCGTCCAGTACTTCTTTTTTGATTTCTTTTATATATTTATTAACAACTGAAGGGTTTGGTTCAACAGTCATATAACATACATATGTGATGTTGTCAAAATATTTCTTCACATCTTTTAAACTTTCAGTTGGAACACTTTCTCCCAAATATATTGTTTTGTAGCCGTTGAGCTGTATTTCATAATTCAAATACATTAAGCCCAGTTCGTGTATTTCATTATCAGGTAAATACAAAACAAATACTTTGTCATGACGAGTAGGCGTTAGTACTTGAAGTTTCTCGGTATTGATTAATAATTTCTGTTTGATTAAGTAGCTTATGAAGTGTTCATGAGCAATAGAAATTGTATTAGTTTGCCATAAATACCCAATTTCTCCAATTAAAGGAATGAAAATTTCAAAGAAAACTTCACGAAAAGATTTCTCGGAAAGTAGTTTGTCATAAGTACTCAAAAACAAGACCTGATCAAAATTCATCATCGCCATCTTAAAGGAACTCATTGCATGATTTTTGACACTTTTATCCGAGATGATTTCGTTAACTAATTGAGGGATTTTATTGTCTGGCAGTTTTGAAATATTGGAAATTTTATAGCCGTGTTTGTGAAGTAAAGTTATATTTAAAAGCTTTTGAAGATTTTCAATATCATATAAACGAATGTTAGTTTCAGTTCTCATAGGTTCAAGAACGTTATATCTTTTTTCCCATATTCTTATGGTATGTGCCTTGATTCCGGTAAGGTTTTCCAAGTCTTTAATACTAAAAACATTCTTAATATTGTTCATCTTTTACAAAAATTAGTTAAACAAATTTAACAAAATATATATGAGAATTCGTTTTTGAATGAAAACTTCATTAAAAAAGAGCAAACTCATTTGAATTTACTCTTTTTCTTACGTTACTACTATTCGATTGACTAGTATTTTCTATAAAACTCTGTTTTGCAATGAGATTGGCTTGATCTTTCCCAGCAAAGCTCCTTTTTTACCAATGGGATTGGCTTCGCCTTTCCCAACAAAGCTCCGCTTTGAAAATCCTTTAAATAAAAAAAACACTCAAGCGAGCTTGGTGTTTTTTTTATTTAAAGAATTCATTCGTGACCACGGTGGGATTTGAACCTTTTGTGGAGTGCCTTTATTTTATAGGCTGGAAAAAACGGTCAAATTGACCACCTAATTCCAGTTTAAATTGACCACCAGTTTCGGTTCAAACTGACCACCACTTTCCGGAGCAAATTGACCACCAAAAAAACGACTACTTTTTTCATGTTGTTA